>CAZHYD010000136.1:0-1032 GCA_964536645.1 uncultured Ruminococcus sp. | reverse complement strand
ACTATTCGCTAATCTCGTTTCAGTTATCCCCGCCTTTGCGACCGAAACGGACCCCATCGTTTTGATTTCGGGTTCCGACTTCCAGGGTGAAGATAACGAAAGCAAGTATGTAGAAAACATTGTTGCTAAGCTGGGCGCAGACTATGGTTCTATTGACGGCCTTCTCTTTGCAGGTGACTTTACACGTCTTAGCAACCTTACAAAAGCCGACTCGAGAGCAGGTATAGATGTTTTCACCACGGCAATTTGGGACGTATTCCCTGACTTACAGGCTGAGGATATGGTTCTTATTCAGGGTAACCATGACCCGTATTCACTCGTTAAAGACGGTACTCTTGCTCCCGACGGCTATAACGATACCGCAGATTACGGTGTATTTGTAATCAACGAAGAATACTATTCTTATCATGGTACAGATGCTGAACCTGTAGAAGAAATTGCAGCAAAGCTTAAGGATTACCTTAACGCAAAGATTAAGGATTCGTATACAAAGCCCATTTTTATCGTATCACATCTTCCGTTGCATTACTCTGTTCGTACCTACAAAAACGGTGACGGTATGTACGGCAACTACCTCTTCAACATTATTAACGAAGCAGGCGCAGCCGGTCTTAACATTATCTTTATGTTTGGCCACGACCACGCAAACGGTTATGACGATTACCTCGGCGGCGATGCTGTTTATCTCACCAAGGGTGACACAATGCCCGTTGCACAGGCAAGTCAGACAATTTATGTAGAAGAAACTCTTAACTTTACATATCTTAACGCAGGTTACACTGCTTACTATCTCTACGGTGAATCTACCACCGGTTACGGCGATCAGACAATGGTTGCTTATGAGATTACAGACGACGACGTAACAATGTATCGCTATTACTATAACGCTTACGGCGATGCTACTATCGGCGATCTTAAAAAATCCGGTACAGACGCTTACACCGACAGCAGTGCTTATAACGACGCTAACCCCGAAATCAACACCAAGGTTTACGCTTCGGGTCAAAAGGTTGTTCTTAACAAGGATATCGA
>CAZHYD010000135.1:0-1064 GCA_964536645.1 uncultured Ruminococcus sp. | reverse complement strand
CCCGCACCTCTTTCTTCTGAAGAAGAGCAGCGGCTTTTGCGGGAAAACAGCGAGTCCGCGCGTGAAACGCTTATCGTACATAATTTAAGGCTTGTAGTGTATATTGCACGAAAATTCGATACCGCTTCGGTTAATCTTGAAGATTTGATTTCAATAGGCACAATCGGTCTTATTAAAGGTGTAAATACTTTTAAAAACGATAAAAACATAAAGCTTGCCACCTATGCTTCAAGGTGTATTGAAAATGAAATTTTAATGTACCTTCGCAAAACCGCTTCAATGAAGAACGAGATTTCAATAGAAGAGCCCCTTAACACCGACTGGGACGGTAACGAACTTTTGTTATCGGATATTCTTGGCAGTGACGGCGACGAGATTGGCCGCGGGGTTGAGCTGGAAGACGAGCGTAGTCAGCTTAATAGCTTTGTCCGAAGTCTGCCTCCTAGGGAAAGGCAGATAATGGAAATGAGGTTTGGTATGAATGGGTATGAAGAATATACTCAAAAGGAGGTCGCAGATGCACTGGGTATATCACAGTCCTATATATCACGCCTTGAAAAGAGAATAATACATAAACTTAAAAAACAGATTGAAAAAGTTATATAAAAATGGTAAAATCAAATCGGTGATTGGTGTGCATTTAGACTTGAAATCAGCGATTATTTATTTGCTTATTATAAACATTCTTGCCGCAGTTGTTACTATGGTTGATAAGCGTAAATCTATCAAAGGCAAGTGGCGGGTCAGTGAAAAAAATCTATTTACCATAGCACTTTTCGGCGGAAGTGTGGGTATGTATATCACAATGCGAATAATTCGTCATAAGACACGGCATAATAGTTTTATGATAGGTTTGCCCTTTATCTTCATTTTGCAGGCGGCGATTTTTTGGTATCTTTTTAAATTTTAAGAAATTTATGCAAAATATTTATTGACAATTGCCGAGAGGGTTGATATAATACTTAAGCTGTCAAGTTTCGGCGGCGTATGATTCATTAGCTCAGTCGGTAGAGCACTTGACTTTTAATCAAGGTGTCCGGGGTTCGAATCCCCGATGGATCACC
>CAZHYD010000134.1:0-1123 GCA_964536645.1 uncultured Ruminococcus sp. | reverse complement strand
GTTTATGTAAAAAGTGGGTTTAAACAGACCTATCTTTATAAGTAATGAAATTAAAAAGTTTTTAGTTGTCATAAAATTACCTCATTCAAAAATTTCGGGGTTCAAAATTCCCGAATAACCGTCGTGAAGTTTTGTTTTAGAAAGAGCCAGTAAGGGTTTTTCGAGTGTTATTCTCCCCTTTTCGCTCTCAATAATTGCTTTATCGCACCTTAAAGCTTCAAGCATATCGTTACCCGAAACCGTTTTAATAGGAACAAGATTATAACGGTTTGGATACAAAGCCGAAAGTTTTGTAACCACAGTACCGACAAGCGAAACAAAAACCGCAGTGTCCGCAACGATAATTTCACTGTTGCCAAAAAGGTCTTTAATAGAGTTTCCTGTATCACAAATAGCGGTGAAAGTAGTTTTTTTGCCATCCATTTCAACCGTTACGTCACATTTTTTCGAATAAGTAGCAGTAGCCGAAAAAAAGTAACTCAAAAGGCTTATTGCAAAGTAACTAATAACAGTAAAAACTATCAGCTCAATAGGCGAAACGTCAAAATAAACCACCGAATTTCTAACGTACATACCGTTTGGACTGAAAATTTTAAAAATCAGGGTCATAGCCGCACCGTAGGTAAGCGTTACGACAAGATTTACTAACCAGGCCTTGAAAAAACTTTTTATAGGCTTTATACCAAAAGCAACGGCACAAAGAAGTGCTGCCGTGCCGAACCTTACCGAAAAATCGAAAAAAGCGTTACTGCCTTCTATAAATATGTATAGTGACGATAACCCGCCAACCAAAGCCGCAATTATCCGCCTTATTAGAGGGGTCCTTCGTTTTAAAATTCTCGCTGTTGCCGAAAGCAGAAAAAAGTCTACCAAGAAATTTAAAATTACCAGCATATCAACATAAATTACCACTGAAATCACCTTAAAAATAATTATACTTTAAAGCGGATGAAAAAATTGTCGGTTTAAGTAGCCAAAGCATTTAAACTTGAATCGAATTTTAAAACAAGTAATTTATGCTGTGACTTTGTTAAAACACTCATAAATCCGTAGACGAATAAATACCACTTCGGGCATAGCCCTAACCGATACCAGCGGCGCACAAGTGCGCTTTTTGTTGGCC
>CAZHYD010000133.1:0-1137 GCA_964536645.1 uncultured Ruminococcus sp. | reverse complement strand
CAGCTGTCAAGCCTTCGATTTCTTCTGTAGGATCTTCGGGATCTACAGGAACTTCAGGATCAACGGGAACTTCGGGATCAACGGGAACTTCGGGATCAACGGGTTCTTCGTCAAGACCGAGAACAACTCTTGTGGAGTGTGCAAACTTCATAAGAGCATCGCCCAAAGCTTCAAGTTTAGCACCGTCTACCATGCTTTCAGCAACGAATGCTTCAACACTGTAGGTCTTGGTAGCTACTACGGTTTCACCGTTGTAAAGTTCTGCAGAGATAACTTCCTTAACGTCATAAAGAGCGATAGCGTCATCTTCTGTGGGATAATAGTAATAGTAATCGCCAACTTTTTCAAGACAGTCAAGTGTAGCTGCGGTAATAGTATCACCGTAATAGATAGCAATTGCTAAGTCTTCTACGTTATATTCGCCTGCGTCAACTACCCATACAAGACGGTTAGAAGAAAGGATCTGCAATGCAGTACCGATTCTAGCGCCGTCACCCCAAGAGGTGTTGCTGTCTGCAGTAGCAAGTGCTGCAGCTGCTAATTCGTCAGATGTTGCATACTGCTGATAATCTTCAACGTTTGCGTTGGGAAGACCGAGTTCAGCTGTATCTGCAGCCAAATCGGAGCCTTCATTGTTAGATGCAAAGTAATCCTGTGCAGCTGCGCCGTAGTTAAGCATATCAATATAAACGGTCTTGTCTTCAGCGTTCTGCATTGTCATCTTAACGAGGTCAGCATATGTGATTGTAGCGGTCTTTTCAACTGCTACTTCGTCACCGGTGTAGCACTTGAGAGTGAAGGTTGTGCCAAGCATCATCTCATAAGCTGCAATTTCGGTGTACTCAATAACGCCGCCGTCGGTAAGATCGTATGTAACGGTGGTGCTGCCGCGCTTGTAGTTAACTACTTCTGCGGTATCATCGTCGGGATCTTCAGGATCTTCAGGCTCTACGGGAACTTCGGGGTCAACGGGAACTTCGGGATCAACGGGAACTTCGGGATCAACGGGTGCTTCAACAGAGGAACCAACGATCTCATAGAAATCCCAGCATGCATACTCATCACCGAGAACGATTTCGTAGGCACCGATTGCGCCGTCGTTACCTGTGCTGGTATTAACAACCTGCAAGGGAGCGT
>CAZHYD010000132.1:0-1399 GCA_964536645.1 uncultured Ruminococcus sp. | reverse complement strand
ACGCTGGAGCTGGTGGACGGACTCGAACCCCCGACCTGCTGATTACAAATCAGCTGCTCTACCAACTGAGCTACACCAGCATTTTCAAGCGCCTAAATAATATACCATATCGCAAGAACAATGTCAAGTGATATTTTGCATTTTTATTTATTTTTTTGAAAGATTAAAAGTCACTGTGAAGCCCCAGACACATATTATATATTAAGCCTTTAAAAGCAAGAATCCCCGAATAAAAATATTCGGGGATAAAGTTTATTAGCCTAGTGATGAAGTGTCAAGCTGCGGGAACTCGGCAAAGAAAGGCTTTAGGATTTTAATATCCTCGGCTATGCCGCCGACCACGTCACTTTCAAAATTCATAGGCATAACGGGGTCATGCACCGAAAGGCGAAGCAGGAAAAATCCGTTCTTGGTAGAAACGCGTATTCCCTCGCGGTTGTCGTCGGCAATTTTAAAGCCTTCAACACCTTTTACAAATTCTTCAAGCTTATTTATAACGTCCTGACCGTAGGACCTAAAATCTTCCGCCAAGATGCTAAAACGAGCCTCCTTCTCCTCCTTAGGCATTTTTAAGGTTTCCAGCAGACCGTTTATATCCTTACCGAGAGCAAGCTCAATAACTATCTTTGTAACAAGGTAAGCACCGTCGTCAAGGAAGTAATTTTCCTTCAAAGCGGCGTGACCCGAAGTTTCAATAGCAAGCGGGCAGTCAAAACCCTCATTATTAAGCTCAACAGCTTTATTTATAACGTTCTTATATCCTCTGCGGTAGCGGTAATGCTTACAGCCGAGGTCCTTTTCGATAAACTCCTTAAGTCCGTCACTTGTAACCGAGTCGGTAACGATTACGGCATCCTTTCTGCCGGAGGTTGCAATATACGCCGCAAGTGCTATAAGGCGGTTGCGGTTGATTTCCTCGCCGTCGGAAGAAACACAGCCTGCGCGGTCAACGTCGGTATCAAAGATAAGTCCCAAATCGGCATTATTATTGCGAACGGCCGCGCATATACTTGCCATAGCATTTGCATTTTCAGGGTTGGGCACGTGGTTCGGGAACATACCGTCGGGCTCTAAAAACTGGCTGCCCGTAATGTCAGCACCCAAGGGCTCGAGCACGTTTTTGGCATAAAATCCTCCCGCGCCGTTACCTGCGTCTACCACGATTCTATAGTTTTTAAGGGGCTTTTCACTTTCCTTTTTGCCAACTGCGTCACAAATGGTACGGCGAAGTGTTGCAGCGTATACAGACATATAATCCATACTTACAACAACGCCTTTGCAGTTGCAAACCGCCTCTTGACCATCGTTTGCAAGGGCAACGATTTCGGAAATATCGGCGCCGTCAAGTCCGCCCGACGAAATAAAGAACTTAAGACCGTTGCGGTCAAAGGGGTGATGG
>CAZHYD010000131.1:0-1498 GCA_964536645.1 uncultured Ruminococcus sp. | reverse complement strand
CCAACCATAATGAGTACCGAAGTACCGCCGAGAGAAATGTTGATTCCGCCGACAGAACCGATAACGATAGGAAGAATAGCAATTACGCTCAAGAAGAGAGCGCCCAAAAGGGTAATTCTTGACAAAATCTTGGAAATAAAGTCGGATGTGGGCTTGCCGGGACGAATACCGGGGATAGCGCCGCCATTTTTACGCAGGTTATTTGACATCTGAACCGGATCAAACTGAATTGTTGCATAGAAATATGCAAAACCGATGATGAGGATAAAGTAAATAACTGCATAGAACAGACCCTGCACGCTGAAGAGCGAGAGAACTCTGTAAAGCACGCTTTCGGTGTTCTTCATAAAGCCTAAAATCATTGTGGGCAGCATCAAAATTGATGAAGCGAAAATGATAGGCATTACACCGGACATATTAACCTTAATCGGAATATGTGTGTTCTGGCCGCCGTACATTTTATTTCCTACTACGCGTTTAGCGTACTGAACAGGAATTCTGCGTTCTGCATTGGTCATCCATACGATGAAAGCAATAACGATCAGGAATCCGATAACGATACCGACAACTGCAACGCGCTGTTTAAGTTCCCAGAATGCTATAAGAGATCTGAGCGCTTGGGGACCGCGAGAAAGGATACCTGCGAAGAGTATCATAGAGATACCGTTGCCGATACCGTGCGCGTCAATCTGTTCGCCTAACCACATTATCAATGCGGAGCCGGCAGTGAACGAAAGAACGATTACGAATGCTGCAAAAACGGTAGCTGCTGTGCCCTTTACGCTGAGGTAGTCACTTCCCTTAAGATAGAAGAAGTAAGCAACACCTTGAATAAGGGCAAGAATTACTGTACTGTAACGTGTGATTTGAGCCAATTTTTTCTGGCCTTCTTCGCCTTCCTTGGACAAACGCTCAAGATAAGGGATAGCCACACAAAGCAACTGAACGATAATCGATGCGTTGATGTACGGGGTAACCGACATTGCGAAGATTGCGCCGTACTCAAGACCGCCGCCGGTCAAAATTGATAAATAGCTGAAAAATTCGTTTGTTGTGCCCGAAGCGTTAGCAGCCTGTAAAGCTGAAACATCAATATAGGGAACAGGAATTACTGCACCTATACGGAAAATTATGATAATCATAATTGTAAAGAAAATCTTATTGCGAAGTTCTTTAATTCTCCAGGCATTCTTAAGTGTCTCTAACATTAGATCACCTCAGCCTTTCCGCCTGCAGCATTGATCTTTTCAGCAGCTGAAGCGGAGTAAGCGTTAAGCTTAACCTCAAGCTTCTTTGTAAGCTTGCCGTTGCCCAAAACCTTAACGGGCAGGTTAGCCTTTTTAATTATTCCTTTTTCTGCCAATGCAGCAGCGTCTACAACAGTACCGTCCTCGAACACTTCCAAAGCGGCAACGTTGATAGCTACCCATTCTGTAGCAAAAATATTGTTAAAGCCACGCTTGGGGACTCTTCTCTGAAGGGGCATTTGACCGCCTTC
>CAZHYD010000130.1:0-1844 GCA_964536645.1 uncultured Ruminococcus sp. | reverse complement strand
CCAACGGTAAATTCAACTGCAACCTCTTTTTTAACCGTATCGGTAGTCATAATACCCTCGGCTACCAGGTGGCTGTTATCCTTGTTAAGCCCTGCAACCAAAACGGGAATACCCTCCCTAATCGGTGTAATATCAAGCGGTTGACCGATAACACCCGTGGAGGCAACTACAACGTCCTCACAAGGAATAGCAAGCTCCTTAGCCAAATATTCGCAGGTTTGCTGGGCAATTTCTACCCCGTTTGCGTTGCAGGTATTAGCGTTACCGCTGTTGCAGATAATAGCGCTGGCATACCCATCGGAAATATTCTTTTTGGTAACTGCAATAGGCGCGCCCTTTACAAGATTTGTAGTATAAACGGCGGCTGCAACCGCTCTATTTTCACTGAATATTAAGGATAAATCCCTTTTTGTTTTATTTTTGCGAATACCGCAATGTATTCCGTTAGCCGTAAAGCCTTTAGCGGCGGTCACACCGCCCGAGATAATTTTCATTTTAAAACTCCTAATTCAAGACCTGTGGTTATATCTGTACTAAGCACAATATTCATACACTGAATTGCCGCGCCAGAAGCACCTTTTCCAAGATTATCGTAACGGGCGATAAGTAAAATTCGCTCGTCGTTACCGCTGACAGTAATTTCCATACTGTCTTTTCCTGAAAGCTTGCCTGCCGACATAAATCCTGCTTCATCACATTCTTCGGTATATCTTACAACAGGGCCGTTGTATTTTGCTTTATATGTATTTTTTATATCCTCAACCGAAAATCCGTCATTCAGCTGACTTGCAAAAAGCGGAACCGTTACCTCCATACCGCTGTAAAACGGGGCAACTATCGGCATAAAAGCGGGGGCGTTTTCAAGACCTGTGACGGCCGTCATTTCGGGCAAATGCTTGTGTTTTTGCAAGATGCCGTACTGTCGCGGTGCATTAAGCAAACTATCCCGCGTTTCCACCTCATATTCGGCTATCATACCCTTGCCGCCGCCGCTGTAACCCGTAAGCGAGGTGGCGGCAAGTAAAGCTTCCTTGCCTAAAATACCTTTTTCAATTAAAGGATATATCAAAGCAATTAAACCGCTCGCGTGGCAACCCGGCACCGCAATTCGTTTGGAAGTTTTTATACTTTCAAGAAAATCTAAGGAAAGTTCCGGAAAACCGTAACTCCAGTTAGGATTTGTGCGATGTGCGGTAGAAGTATCAAGCAATACGGTATTGCCGTTTTCAATTAGAGAAACCGCCTCTATCGCCGCTTTATCAGGAAGGCATAAAAAAGCAATATCCGCACGGTTTAAAGCGTCCTTCCTTGCCTTTAAATCCTTGCGGTTTTCTTCGGTTAGTTTAATTAACTCAATATCGTTTCTTTTTTCAAGCCTTTCAGCAATGCGAAGACCCGTAGTCCCCGCACTGCCGTCAATAAATACCTTTTTAATCATTCAAAAACTCCGTAATATAGTCTATCTGTTTTTTGATAGAACAAGGGCCCGTGCCCCCTGCAGAAATTCGTTTTAAAACGCAGTTTTGCAAAGAAATTTCTTCATATAAATCCTCTGCAAACAAACTGTCAAACTGTTTATACTTTTCAAGCGAAAGGCTTTCAAGCACCTGACCGTTTTCAATACAGTATGCCACAATTTCACCAACGTTTTTATAAGCCGTTCTGAAAGGCATTCCCTTTTTAACAAGGTAATCGGCAAGGTCGGTTGCGTTTATAAATCCCTTTTGCGCGGCTTTGTACATATTATCCTTAAGCACGGTCATTGTATCAACCATCGGAGCAAAGACCTCAAGACATTTTTTAACGGTATCTACCGCATCAAAAATAGCCTCCTTATCCTCCTG
>CAZHYD010000129.1:0-1928 GCA_964536645.1 uncultured Ruminococcus sp. | reverse complement strand
GTCTTATTCCGTGAACAATAATCGACAAAACGTTCAGTATCATATTAAGTCCGTGACCGAACACCAAAAGAATGATAGCCAGTATCATAAACATAAAATTACCAAGTAGGGGACCTGCAAGTTCGTTTACGGTTGCGGATATTGCCGCGCCTGCAAGACTAACTGCCCAAAGACGTATATACGACACAATGTCGGAAAAAACGTTTACTACGCCAAGTAAAATCGAAACGATATTGGCAAGGCTTGTTAGTATTGCCTTTATAACGCTTCCTTCATAGTTCGAGAATACAAAGCTCATAACAAAGCCTATTGCTATAAGAGCTATGGAAACCGTGCCTACGGGAATGCCGCCTATTACAAGGCTGAAGCTGAAAACGGCGGAATTTACTACAAGGCTAAGCACTAAATAATAGATACCTAAAAGCTGTAAAATCGAGCCGATATCGCCAAGCATTTTTAAAGATTTTCTGTTTCTTATAGCACCTTTTATATGGGCTACTGTTAGTTGGACGAGAGCCAGCGTAAAACAAAATATCTGTAAGTTTTGGGCGGTGGTAAGTCCTACTTGGCCCTGTGTCCAGAAGGGATACCAAATTTTATCGGAATAAACGTTTGAAATAACGGGCACCGATAAGCTCTTAAGCCACTGCGGTAACAGTTCGGGAGAGATACCAAACCAGGTACAAGTGAGGGTTCCCCAAAGCACTGTTGAAAGTCCGAAAAGGCCTATAAGCAAAAGCATAGGGGAAACGGGTTTTTTCGAAATCAGTGACTTTATAATCGGTATAGCGGCAATTGTGGTAATCAGCAAGCCGTATCCACCGTCACCGAAAATGATTCCGAAGAAAATGAGTATGAATGCCAAGAACCAGCCCGAAATGTCGTACTCAAAATAACCGGGAACAGTGCCCAAAAAATCGGTAAGAGGATAAATCAAACTTACGAATTTGTTGTTTTTAAGCTTGGTGGGCACGTTGTCTTCTACAGAAGGTTCTTCTACAAGAAGTCCCCAAGAGTTCTGCTTGGCGGTTTGTTTTAGCTTATCAAGATTTTCCGCTTCAATATAACCTGTAAAATAGGCAACCGAAAGATTCTTTTTGCCGCCGTCTAATAAGCTTTCGTCTGCCATACCCGTAGCGTAAACTTCAAATTCGACTTCCTTTTCCAAGGTTTTAACGGCGTTTTTAAAGCTATCGGCAAAGCCTGCAAAGGAATGAACTTTTTTGTCTATCGCATCAATCTTGTCGTTAAGTTCGACAATTTTTTGCCGCAACTTTTCGGTTGAAATTTCGGGTAACTTTAATTTGTATGCCGACAAGGAATTGATAATTTCGTCCTCACCCTCAATATAAGACCTTACTATCAGGAATTTTACCGAAGCCTTGGTTTTGTCTAAAACAAGGGTCTTAAGGTCACCTGAAAGATTTTTATATTCGGATTTAGACATTTCATAAAGTGAAAGGTCAATGCCTTTTTCGGTCAAAGCGGCAATTTCTTCGGGGTCAATATCACCCCAATTTTTAATGCGGTCAAGCTCTAAAGAAAGAGCTATTTGTTCTGCCTGACAGGACTTCTTTTCTTTCAAAAGGGAATCGATTTCGCTTGATATTGACAAAGCCTCAGCGGCGGTTGCCGTTTTAGGCTCTGCCTTATTATTTTTTTCTATGCTGTAGAGAGCACCTTCCAGCAAGGAAATTTGTTCTTTGAGTTCGCTTAATCTTTCGCCCGAGCCCTCGGTTATTTCGATATGAAGAATTCCCAATTTGCGAAGCTTTTTGAGAGTTTCTGATTTCTTATCTCCCCTAATTATGAGAGAAACTTTTTTCATAGGTACAATCATAACGAATAAACCTGCCTTTCCGTCGCCTCAGCGTTGCGAAGGGCTATTTTGCGTTTTGAGATTTTAGAACGGACTACGGCACTGACCT
>CAZHYD010000128.1:0-2070 GCA_964536645.1 uncultured Ruminococcus sp. | reverse complement strand
ATTTGGCTGATCTACGGCGTTGGAATTTAATTAAAATAAAAAGGGTGACACGTAAGGGTCACCCTTTTTATTTTATCATATCTTCAAGCTCTTGCATTTTTTCCTTTGAAGGTTCGTCTAAATCTTTAAACGCAAAATGCAGCTTTAAATTATCATACTTCGTACTGCAAAGTTTTCTAAAAGGCAAAAGCTCGCACTTGATTATATTGGGGTTGTCCCTTACAATTTTGGCAAGCCTTTCAACGTTTTGCGCATTGTCGTTAAGGGTCGGTATAATTACCTGCCGCAAAACCGTGGAAATATTTTTTTCTTTAAGATGCTTTAAAAATTCCAGCGGTGCCGACATACTGCAGCCGACGTATTTTTTATAATCCCCGTCACTAGTATACTTCACGTCAAGCAACACCGTATCGGTTTGTGAAAGAAGCGCTTTTACCCCGTCGTTCAAAATACTTCCCGAAGTATCAAGGCAGGTGTTTATGCCCCTTTTATGACACTCTTTAAAAAGTTCGTTTGCAAAATCGGCCTGTAAAAGCGGTTCCCCGCCTGAAAGGGTTATGCCGCCCTTTTCTCCGAAATATTCGCGGTATCTTTCACACTTATCGGCTAATTGCCGTACGGTGTATTCCTTCCCGCCGGACAGCTCCCAGGTTTCAGGGTTATGACAGCAGCCGCACCTTAAATTACAGCCTTGCAAAAATACAACGAACCTTATGCCCGGTCCGTCCAAAGTACCGAGAGTTTGTATAGAGCTTACCCTTCCTTTAATATCGGCCATGATTATATCGCCTCGTGGAAGGTACGGCTTATAACCTCACGCTGTTGCTCTTCGGAAAGCTTGTGGAAATTTACGGCATATCCCGAAACGCGTATAGTAAGGTTGGGATAAGCCGAAGGGTCGTGGTAAGCTGCCACAAGGGTATCGCGGTTAAGCACGTTTACGTTTATATGATGGGCTTTCTTTGCAAAGTAACCGTCAAGAATACCTACAAGATTTTCGTACCTTTCATCATAGGTTTTTCCGAGTGCCTGCGGGGTTATTGTAAATGTGTTGGAAATACCGTCGCGGCAGTCGTCGTAAGAAAGCTTTGCAACCGAGTTAAGCGATGCCAACGCGCCGTTCTCCTCCCTGTTGTGCATAGGATTAGCGCCTGGGGCAAATGCGGCACCGGTAGGGCGACCGTCAGGCGTGGCGGCGGTGTTTTTACCGTACATTACGTTTGACGTAATAGTAAGCACCGAAAGTGTGTGAACGGCATTTCTATAGGTCGGGGTTTTGCGAAGTTCGGTAATCATTTTATGGGTCATTTCCTTGGCAATAAGGTCTACACGGTCATCGTCGTTGCCGAATTTCGGGAAATCACCCTCGGTTTCAAACTCGGTGATAAATCCGTTTTCGTCCCGTAAAGGTTTAACGTTTGCATATTTAATTGCGCTAAGCGAGTCTGCCACAACCGAAAGACCTGCAATGCCGAAAGCCATAAAACGCTCAACCAAGGTATCGTGAAGCGCCATTTGAGATTTTTCGTAGGCATATTTATCGTGCATATAATGGATAATGTTCATAGTGTTTACATAAAGATTCGCAAGCCACTTCATATAAATATCCATTCGTTCCATAACCTCGTCATAATCGAGCTTATCAGCATTAAGAGGTTCCATTTTAGGACCGATATTTATGCCGCTTGTAGTATCGTAGCCGCCGTTAATTGCAATAAGCAAAAGCTTTGCCAAATTACAGCGTGCACCGAAGAACTGCATTTGTTTGCCTACCTTCATAGCCGAAACACAGCAGGCAATAGCATAATCGTCACCGTAAATGGGACGCATAACGTCGTCGTTTTCATACTGTATAGAGTCGGTATCAACCGATACCTTTGCGCAGTATTTCTTAAAGCCTTCGGGCAAAGCGGTTGACCAAAGCACCGTAAGGTTAGGCTCGGGTGAAGAACCAAGTGTGTAAAGAGTGTGCAAAATTCTGAAACTGCTCTTTGTTACAAGGGTTCTGCCGTCCTCCCCCATACCACCGACGGCTTCGGTAATCAACATCGGGTCGCCGCCGAAAAGCTC
>CAZHYD010000127.1:0-2090 GCA_964536645.1 uncultured Ruminococcus sp. | reverse complement strand
TGTATTACATCTCCTGTTGCTTCTATCACTTGTGCCGAAACAGCATCTCTTTCCAAAAGATTCACCACACTTTCAAAGGTTTAAAATTAGTTAATAAATGCGTCGTGAACAACCTCAACGGCTTTATCAGCATTTTTGGAGTTGATGAGAACAGAAATCTTGATTTCGCTTGTGGAAATCATATGAATATTAATGTCAGCATCATAAAGGGCTTCAAAAATTTTGGAAGCAACGCCGGGGTTACTTTCCATACCTGCGCCTACAATAGAAATTTTGGTCATATTTTCGTTAACCTTAACCTTCTGGAACTTAACGATTTCGCTAAGCGCGTCAATTGCTTCAACGGAGGAATCCTTTTGGTCCTTGGGAACGGTAAAGGTAATATCCTTTGTGCCGTCACGGCCAACAGACTGAAGAATAATATCAACGTTCACCTTATACTGAGCAATTTTGTTGAAAATTTTGAAAGCGATACCGGGTGTATCTTCAAGTCCCACGATAGAAATACAGGCAACGTTATTATCCTTAGCTACGCCTCTGATTAAAGTTTTTTCCATTTTAGCATTCTCCTTTACGATAGTACCGGGTTTATTTTCAAGACTTGAAAGAACTTCAAGCTCAACATTATATTTTTTGGCCATTTCAACAGAGCGGTTGTTAAGTACCTGAGCGCCCAAGGTTGCAAGCTCAAGCATTTCGTTATAATCAATTTCTTCAAGCTGCTTTGCATTTTTAACTTTGCGCGGATCTGCAGTGTAAACGCCCGTAACATCGGTATAAATCTGGCAAAGGTCAGCCTTCATAGCGGCCGCAATAGCAACGGCACTTGTATCTGAACCGCCGCGGCCAAGGGTTGTAACGTCGTCATATTTATTGAGACCTTGGAAGCCTGCAACGATAACTATATTGCGCTTTGCAATTTCGTTTTTAATTCTTTCGGTGTTTACCCTTTTAATGCGGGCAAAGCCGTGGTGCGAGTCGGTAACAAATCCTGCCTGCCAGCCAAGAAGAGATTTTGCGGGGCAACCCATCTTTTCAATAGCCATTGCAAGCAAGGCAATAGAAATTTGCTCACCCGCTGCAAGCAGCATATCCATCTCACGCTTAGAAGCACCGCTGGGATTAATTTCAAGAGCTTTTTCTATAAGGTCGTCGGTAGTGTCGCCCTGGGCGGAAACTACAACTATAACGTCGTTGCCTTTTTTGTAATCTTCAATTATACGGTTTGCAACATTAAAAACTCTTTCGGCATTGGCAACCGAAGAGCCGCCGAACTTTTTAACTATTAAAGCCATATATATAACCTCCGTTTTACAGTATATGCAATACTTTTACCTTCGCGTTTTCGAAGGCGGAAAGCTTGCTTAGTGTGTTGCTTTCAAAATCGGGACCGCTAATAAACGAAATTTCGTTTCTATAGCGGTTTTTAATATATTTTGTGCCTTCACCGAATACCTTTACAAAGGTATTGCAAAGGCTGTCAAAATCATCGGAAGTAATGCGCACGAAAATGGGACAGGGTCTGCTTGTGCCGTTTTCAACGTAACCGTCGTCACCGTCGGTCCAATTAAGATACTTGCGCGCTGATATGTGCTTTGCGCAGTCAATAATATCAGCTACAACCGCGCTTGCGGTGGCTTCCTTGCCGGCACCCTTGCCGTAGAACATAATCTCGCCCGTCATATCGCCGTCAACAAGAACTGCGTTAAATACCCCGTTAACACCTGAAAGTATGCAGTCGCGACTGACGAGTGTGGGACGCACATAAGCTTCAATTTTGCCGTTATTTAAACGCTCGGTATGGGCAATAAGCTTTATAACGTAACCGAATTTATCAGCAGCATCAATATCGTCAAGCGTGATATTTGAAATTCCCTCGGTTAAAACCTGCTCGGGATAAACGTGCTTACCGAAAGCAAGCGCTGCCAAAATGCAGATTTTTCTGCAAGCGTCGTGCCCTTCAATATCGGCAGTAGGATCTTTTTCGGCATAGCCCTTATCCTGCGCGAGTTTAAGAGCGTCGCTAAAGTCCATATTGTCTACTATCATTTTATTTAAAATGAAGTTTGTTGTTCCGTTAAGAATACCGT
>CAZHYD010000126.1:0-2129 GCA_964536645.1 uncultured Ruminococcus sp. | reverse complement strand
GGAAGCCGTCAAAATGGAAAACCTCCATCCAATATTTAAGATTTGAAAGCAAAAAATGCAATACTTCATTCTTGGCGTAATTAAACAGCTTGGTTCCCCACGCGCTGTGATTACCCTTTTCACCTTCGTGGAAAAACTGGTACACTGTGCCGTCAAACTCGTTGAGTCCCTCGTTGGTGTTTTTTACCGCGTGAGAGTGCACAACATCCAGCAAAACGGCAATGCCCATTTCGTGTGCAGTATTTATAAGCTCTTTTAATTCTATGCTACTGCCGTAACGCGAAGAGGCGGCAAAAAAGTTAGAAACCTGATACCCAAAGGAACCATAATATGGATGCTCCATAATTGCCATTATCTGTATAGTATTATACCCTAACTCTTTAATTCTCGGCAGGATATTTTCGGCAAATTCTTTATATGTACCAATATCGCCCTTCTCTTGCGCCATACCTATATGGCATTCATAAATAAAAGGCGTCTTTTCTGGTACAAAGTCTTTATCTGTCCAAGGAAAATTTTCGTAGGTATCTTCTATTTCGGCGCACCACAAATATGTTATCGGGTCTTGCACAACACGGGTTGCATAAAGCGGAATGCGTCGCAGTACCTGACCCGAGTTGATAACAACTGCCTGAACCTTTTGCCCTATCTTGAGCGCATTTTTGCCTTTGAGATTCACTTCAAAAACACCGTTTTCAAGTTTAGTCATAGGGCAACCTTCAATGTCCCAGTTGTTAAAATCGCCTGTAAGGTACATCTTATCAGCGGCAGGTGCCCACTCTCTGTAAACCCAGCCGGTGCGAGTACGGTGAAAACCAAAATATTTATGACCGTTAGCAAAGCTTTTAATTTTTTTACAACTTCCCAAAAGCTCTTTCCTTTTATTAGAAAAAAGCTCGCGCCTTAAATCAATATCCTTTTCAAAAGGCGTTAAGTAAGGGTCAATTTCCAAAATTTTGCTTTTTGTGTGTACTCTCATTTAAATCCCTCGCTTTCCTTGTATATTATAGCACAGAATGGCAACAAATAGCAACAGGATATAATTACCTACAAGAAAAAATCGGCTTTTTTATGGAAAGGTTGTATAAATTTAATGTATTTTGAGTCTTTGACCTATGTGTTCGTAGCTCTTACGGTTTTAGTGATGTTTTAATTTGACAAAAATTATACTGAAATCTGTGTGTAATCATAAAACACAACTTACAAAAGAACCTGCAATTGTATCATCGGGCATTTTTACAGGACTAATAGAAAACCTGTTTTTTAACCATAGCCGATGCGATGGAATATTACGAATATCGCAATAGGCGCGTACTTGATATACATTTTCATTTTTAGAAATTCTTATAATTTCTTTTAGCATCGCCGTAGCTATTCCTTTACAACGTAAATCTTTGTGTGTAACTTCAATCATATTTATAAACATTTCATTTTGTTCAATTGGTGCAGGTATACCTCTCTTAAAAGCCCATAAGCAACCAACAATAGTGTCTTCAATTTTTGCAATAATGAAATATCCACCATCACAAATTACATTTTTCATATAAGGATAGTCTTTTAATAATTGTTCTTTTTCAAATTCCGTTCCAAAGCGTACAATCAAATTTTCAATCATTTTTGGTTTTATTCTCCTTTGCGGTGTTGATAGAGGCGATTAAAATTCGTTTTATTTCCAAACAATCATCAAGCAAGGAACTGCTCATTTTATCGTCGATATATTCAGACATATAAAGTAATTTTATCCAATATTCTGTTTCGGCAGTTTCCTTTAGAGCTATGTGCATTTTAGAAATAAAATCAGCTTTGCTTTGACCGTAATTTGCTTCGTTTATATTTGCACCGATACTTGTACCACTACGGACTATTTGTTTTGATATAACTGTTTCTTTTTTATTTTTAATTAAATGCTGATGCAGTTTTACAATTCGTGAAGCAAAAGCAATAGATTTATCTATAAGTAAATTTTCTTTCAAAATATCACCTCTGCAAACATTATAACATATTTAATGAAATATTGCTACGCAATATGAAATAATCCTTGCGGATTATGAAATATTTTTGCTAACGCAAAAATGTGAAATAAAATTCGCATCAAAACATTTGCGAAGCAAATATTTCATAGCGAAGCT
>CAZHYD010000125.1:0-2215 GCA_964536645.1 uncultured Ruminococcus sp. | reverse complement strand
AAATCGTAAAGTATTTTAGCCTTCTTTTCGTTGATGTCCTTCATAGCTTCAAGACCGCCCATTTTTTTAATCCATTTGAACGTAAGACCTGCAATATAAATAGTGTAGCAAGGCGGTGTGTTAAACATAGAACCGTTTTCGGCATGGGTAGCGTAGTTAAGCATTGTAGGAGTAATATCCATAGCGTTGCCGATAAGGTCCTTGCGGATAATTACAATGGTAACACCTGCGGGAGCAACGTTCTTCTGCGCGCCTGCATAAAGCATACCGAACTTGGTAACGTCGATAGGCTCGGACAAAATACAGCTTGAGATATCGGCCACAAGCGGAACGTCGCCTGTTTCGGGCAACTTATTGTACTTTGTGCCGTAAATAGTGTTATTCATACAAATATGAACATAGTCGGCTTCGGGATCAAAATCTTTAGCTTCGGTCTTGGGGATGTAACTAAAGGTCTTGTCTTTAGAAGACGCAACCTCGCGTGCTGCGCCGTAGCGTGCGGCTTCCTTATAAGCTTTATTAGCCCACTGACCTGTAATAATATAGTCTGCCTTACCGTTCTTTGTCATAAGATTCATCGGCACCATAGCAAACTGTGTAGATGCGCCGCCCTGAAGGAAAAGCACAGCATAATCATCAGGAATATTCATTATTTCGCGAAGGTCGGCCTCGGCTTCGTCGAAAATAGCCTGATATTCTTTTGAACGGTGGGACATTTCCATAACCGACTGTCCTGTCGTACCGTATTCCATCATTTCAGCAGCCGCAGTTTTAAGAACCTCCTCAGGCAGCATTGAAGGACCTGCACTAAAATTGTAAACTCTTGCCATAATATAAAACCTCCAAAAGTTTTGTTTTTTAAAATATGTACCCTATTATATTAAACTTTTTGGTATATGTCAATAGGTTTGTTAAAAACTTGTCAATATTTTTTCAATTTTTTTCATTTTTTAGCAAAAGTTCGTTAAATTCTTAACGATATGTGCCAAAAAAGAGGGAGAGTTTGCAACTCTCCCCTATTTTTTTATTCAAATAATGTTGTCGATAGATATCTGTCGGCCGAGTCGGGCAATATAACTACAATATTTTTGCCCTTGTTTTCCTCGTGTTTAGCAAGCTTAACCGCAGCAGAAAGCGCCGCCCCGCTTGAAATACCAACCAAAATTCCCTCGGTTTTGCCCATAATTTCGGCAAGCTCGAAGGCCTCACTGTCCTCGACAGTAATCACCTTATCCAAAACGTCTTTGTCAAGAACTTCCGGCACAAAGCCCGCACCTATTCCCTGAATGGCGTGGCTCCCCTTTTCGCCCTTTGTAATTATCGGGGACGAAGCAGGCTCAACGCCGACAACGCAAACTTTGTCTATTTTAGATTTTAAATATCTGCCCGTACCTGTAATTGTACCGCCCGTGCCTATACCAGCTACGAGAATATCAACTTTGCCGTCACAGGCCTTGAAAATTTCGGGACCCGTTGTGTCGAAATGTGCCTTGGCATTTGCGGGGTTTGAAAACTGGCTCGGCACAAACGCGCCCTTTATTTCAGTTGCCAATTCTTCTGCTTTTTTTACAGCGCCCGCCATACCCAACGCACCGTCGGTCAAAACGAGCTCGGCACCGTAGGCTTTCATAAGCTTTCTTCTCTCTTTAGACATTGTTTCAGGCATAACTATAATAACCCTATATCCGCGCACTGCAGCCACAGCCGCAATACCGATACCCGTATTACCTGACGTTGGCTCAATTATAACCGAATCTTTATTTATAAGTCCTTTATTTTCAGCATCGTCAAGCATAGCCTTTGCCGCCCTGTCCTTAATGCTTCCCGCAGGGTTAAAAAACTCAAGCTTTGCAATAATATTAGCACAAAGACCGTACTTATTCTCAAGATTTTTAAGTCTTAAAAGGGGTGTTGAACCGATAAGCTGTTCAGCCGATGTATAAATATTTGCCAAATTAAAAAACTCCTTTTGTGTTTTCTAAAAGTATAATCCTTTAAATTATTATTGTCAACACAAAAGAAAAAGACCGCCTCACAAAGAAGCGGTCTTTCAAAACTTTAATAATTACTTAACCATACTTGCAACTTCAGCAGCAAAGTCATCTACGCGCTTTTCAATACCTTCGCCCTTTTCGAAACGAACGTAAGCAGCGATCTTGATATCTGCACCGAGTTCCTTAGCGGTGTTTGCAACGTACTTACCAACGGTAATATC
>CAZHYD010000124.1:0-2252 GCA_964536645.1 uncultured Ruminococcus sp. | reverse complement strand
CCGGTGCTTCACAAATTGTAGGCATGGCTATTGTAACAACTACTGTTATTAACTCGATTCTAACCGTTCGAAATCCTGCCGGCAATTCAACCGCGCTAACTATTACACCGCTTGCAGGAGGAACACGACCCGTTTCTGCACATCTTGTCATTACGCAGATTGGATAATTTTTTGCAAACAAACTAAATTCCTGTTTAAAGGCACATTTCACTTTTTGAAATGTGCCTTTGCTATGGTTATACAAAATATTTACAAGTGAATAAAATGAGTATAGGGAGGTGTTACTATGACAAAAGGAATTGATGTATCCGTACACCAAGGGGATATTGATTGGAAAAAGGTTAAATCCGACTCTGTAGAATTTGCTATACTTCGCGCAGGCTTCGGACGGGAATTTTCCCAAAAAGATGCGCAGTTTGAGAAAAACTATGCAGGTTGCAAAGCAAATGCCATTCCCGTAGGAGCCTATTGGTACAGCTACGCATTATCTGTCCAAGAAGCAAAAAAGGAGGCCGCAGCATGCCTTAAGGCGATAGAGAACAAAGTGTTTGAGTTTCCGATATATTTTGATATTGAAAACAAAACCCAACTTGCTTTATCAGAAGATTTGTTGCAAAAAATCACAATTGCTTTCTGCAACGAACTTGAGGCCGCTGGTTACTGGGTTGGCATATATAGCTACAAGTCGTTTCTTGAAGCAAACTTTACATCGGAAATTCTAAAGCACTATGCCGTGTGGGTTGCTCATACGGGTGTAACGAAAACCAACTTCAAATATCCGTACGGTATATGGCAGTACAGTCATACCGGAAAAATAAACGGTATTAATACAAACGTTGATTTAAACTACGGGTATATCGACTATCCCAAATCGATGAAAATAGCAGGACTTAACGGATTTAGCAAAAATGATAAAGTGCAGATTATTACGCATACGGTTGTGAAGAACGATTCGCTTTGGACTATCGCCGATAAATATCTTGGCAATGGCAGCAGGTATCCTGAAATAAAAGCGCTCAATAATCTTAAATCAGATACGATTTATCCCGGTCAGATTCTTAAAATACCGCAAAAATAATAGGCGTGTTTAGGATTATAACCAAAAATTATTCTCACATTAAAAGGTACTAATGCTTGCTTCTCATAATAAACAAGCCGCAGTTAAGAGAATTTTCTTCTAATTGCGGCTTGTTAATTGTGCTAATTATTTAATAATTGATCAAGGAAACGGCGGTAGCTATTTGCACCGTTATCCAGTGACTTACTCCTTTCCGAAAGTTTTTATCCTCTCACTTATTAAATGAATAAGAACACAAAAGTTCTCACTTACTTTTTAAATGTTATATCACAAATGAAACGACGCCGCATTTCTGCGACGCCGCTACTACTTCCATTTTACTAAAACACTTTCATCAATTTTTGAGGCATCAAATCGATAATGGCCGGTTACGGTTGACTTGTCTAAGTAGTCTTCCTCGCGGTTTGGTTGGCCGCCGTTATGGATGACATAAGGCTTACCGTTTCTATTACGCTTGTCCGATATAATGCCGATATGCTTATCGTTCTCAAAGATTACAATATCGCCGGGTTGCCATTCTGTAATCTCTTCAATATCCAATGTCAAGGAGATAGCATACTCTTCAAAGAATATCCGAAGATTTCTTACTCGGCGGAAATCAATATTGTTATCCGGTTTCTCAACCAGGGGATAAGCTTCAGGTCTTGTGGTGATGTCCTGATCCACCATATCCCTCAGAGAGTATCCTGCATTTTTGAAAGCTCTCCATACAACGTCGGTGCAAACACCAATATTATCGGGTGGGTATCCACCTTCGTAATAGGCTCCGTTATAGGTTGGATGATTCGTTGCATCTGTTCTTGCACCGAGCAGAATATCGGTATAGTCATCCGTGCCGTTTTCATTGTAGTCCACACTACTGATGATTCTTTCAATATCAAAATCCTCTGCAGTGTACGTTTTTTGGGGTAGCAGATTGAACTGATTGAGAACGATTAGAGCGACAACAAAAAATACAGCAGCTATTACTGTAATAGATATAATTGCTTTTTTACGCATTGTTCGATCCTTTCGCACCTTAATCATTAATGCCTTCGCGGTATTAACAGTTTTCTGCTAAACGATTCATCAAATACTATAGCCTTTTTTGGCCGAGAGCTTCAAACCGTCGTAATTATTGAAATTTGATTATTTCTTTTTCTTTGGAAAAGGAAGTTCGTCATACATAGCATTA
>CAZHYD010000123.1:0-2263 GCA_964536645.1 uncultured Ruminococcus sp. | reverse complement strand
TGAATCAGATTTTGAAACAAGTATTTTTCGCTGTAGCTTTGTTAAAATACTCGTAAATCCGTTAGGATTTACTGCGTTTTCGCCTTTCACAGCAAAAAACCTTTATTTACAAAATTCTACGACCTTAAAGGTGCAGATTTTTGCGTGGATAATAGTTCTTATTTTCGAAATTTGTAAACGGTTTGCGACGAAATATGTTATGGTTTTAGGCAAAACATTTACAAATAATTATAACATATTTTTTTCACTTAATCAATGCTTTTTAAATATATACTATAAAATGAGGCAAAGTATACGAAGCAAAGCAAAACCCCGCCCTTATGAGCGAGGTTTCGGTTGTTGTAAGCTATTTAGACTCTACTTTATTTTTTAAAAAATTCCTATTAGATGGTTATATTATTTATATTTTTTATACAATAACGGAAGAATTTCACATAGATTTCGGTATTCCACACAACAATGTTCAGCCATACCTTTTGCCATATCTTCAGTTATAATTAATTTTCGCAACAAACGGTTTTTCATAGTCTTTCCAAGCCAAAATCTGCTAATCATAAATAATCCGTTTTCGGTTTGTTTGAAAATATGCGCCATTTGTGTATGCTTTATTAAATTATTAAAAGCACCAACGTGACCACATACTATTCTTTGTACGTTATTTTCTTCCATGACTTGCCTTGAAAAACCAAATTCTTCAGGTGTAACAAAGTCAATCCTCAAAGGCATTTTTACGCCACCGATTTTCTCAACCGGATATTGAGTGTTGTTTTGAAAAGGCGGACATGATCTTTGATTAAAATATTCTTTCTGTTTTTTAGAATATCCTATTCCGTAATGCTCACCCGGAAACCACGCTTGATAACGTTCATTTGCCTGTGGATGCCACCAGAACCACCAATCAATCATTTCGGCTGTAATTTCAGGCATTGGACATATCATTGATACCAAGTACGTTCCATCATCCATTTTCGCATATCCGATTTCTGTTTGCAAATCAACGTCAGATAAAATATCGTTCTTTCGGTCGAACGGTATTATTGTTATTTCATTTTTTATTAAAGCAGCTGCAATTTCGGGCGGTATTTGTGGTAATGGTTTTTTAAATAAATCTTTTATTCCCATTTATTGAAATCTCCGCAAATTTTTATCTATCGGTAAGTTTATTATATCATATTTAAGAAAAAAGTGAATAGTGAAAATGTACTAGCGAAATAGTAAAAATCCCCGTAACTTTCTTTGCGGGGATTTTGAGCTTGACGAACCGTTATGACACAGCATATGCAAAATCAGAAATCAATTCATCGGTTTTTTTATTGTATAATTTTCCATCTTTTGAATAAAAATATTTATTTTCATCGGAACAGTTTATATTTACAACCGAATGGTAGAATGTTATACTTCCGTCCTCGTTAATATGCGGATAATATTCATCCATAACAACAAACTCTATCACTTCAATATTCTTTCCAATATTCAAATTAAAGACAACATCTTCTATAATATACTCTTCGGGGATTTCAAATTCATTTATGTCACCACTGAATATTGCATCATATTCACTGCCCTCGGGTGCATTCATATACAAATCAGCGAAATGAATTGAAAAAGGTGTGGGAACACCGCGTCCATAATAACCGCCAATTCGTTTAATGGGTATACCTTCGTAATCATCAGGGATGGTTATTTCTGAATTTTCAGTATATTCTGTACAGTTGTATTCGCCCACAAAGCAACAGTTTGCAGTCTTATTTATAGCAACATAAAATCCGTCTATTTCTGCACTGTCGGAGTAAAGCATGGCAACTTCTTCATAAATGCAACCCGAAAGACAAAATGTTAAACAAATTGATAATATTATAGTCAAAATTTTTCTCACTGTTGTTCACCGCCTTTAGTTAATTATTATCTGCCTTACTTTGCCCATAATTAGCCTCACAAATATTGGCATAAACGCTACTTGAACTTTTGCGAATCTGGAAAATAGTATTGGATGGCGCTTTTATATTTTGGCAAAGCAACTCAATATCCGTTGCAAGTTGTTCAGAATAAACAAGCAAATAATTTTTAGGCATAATCTCACTTACTTCTCAACAAAATTATAGCATATAATTTTGTTGAAATCAACGAGAAGCGTTGTATATCATCAATTCCGCAAGGAATTGCATATCATCAAGACGAAGTCTTGTATATCATCATTGCGAAAGCATTATATACACGCTACGCGTGATGATATACAGCCTGACGGCTGATGAGATACAAGCGG
>CAZHYD010000122.1:0-2323 GCA_964536645.1 uncultured Ruminococcus sp. | reverse complement strand
CTTCCGTCGTTACAGCGATTATATTGAAGAGGGCGCCGACCTTCCCGCTTACGTTGAAACAACCTTTAAGAACGACGAAAAGGGCGATCCTCTTGTAACTAAGGACGGTCTTGTAGACCTTGGTGTTATGACTGCTAAGCAATACGATGATGTTAAGGAAATGACCCAGAAGATTACCGAAATCGTAGCAAGCGACCTTAAAGAAAAAGGTCTTGATATGTACGACATTAAATTTGAATTCGGTTATGACGCAAACGGCGACGTTATGCTTATAGACGAAATTGCTTCGGGCAATATGCGCGTTTACAAGAACGGCGAATATATAGACCCGATGACCCTTTCTGAACTTTTCTTTGCATAAGGAGAAATTTTAATGGGCGGATTTTTTGGCGTAGTCAGTAAAAGAGATGCCGTTTCCGATGTCTTTTTCGGTACTGACTATCATTCTCATTTAGGCACCCGCCGCGCCGGTATTGCCGTTTATAACAGCAAAATCGGGCTTCAGCGCGAAATTCACAATATTCAGAATTCCCCCTTTCGAACAAAGTTTGAAGATATGTTCAACGAAACAGAGGGCAACTCGGCAATAGGATGCATTAGTGACTTCGACCCACAGCCTTTGCTTTTCCGTTCGAATTTGGGTACATATGCTATTTGCACTATTGGATATATTGCCAACGCAGACGAGCTTTGTGACAAGTATATTCAAAAAAATGGTTGTCATTTTAATGCTATGACAAGCGGTAAGGTTAACTGCACAGAGCTTGTGGCAGCACTTATTGACCAGAAGGACAGTTTTCTGGAGGGTATTAAGTTTGCGCAAAGTGTGATAGACGGTAGTTGCTCTATTCTTTTACTTAAAAATAACGGTAATATTATTGCCGCACGTGACCGCTTGGGTAGAACACCCGTGCTTGTTGCCAAGGATAGTGACGGCCACTGCGTTTCCTTTGAATCATTTGCATATCTAAAGCTAGGTTATGAAAGTGTCTTAGAATTGGGACCGGGCGAAATCGTTGAACTTTCTCCCGACACCTTAACACAGCTTGCTCCCGCCGGAAAAGAGATGAAAATCTGCTCTTTTTTGTGGAGTTATTTTGGCTACCCGACGTCTTGCTATGAAGGTGTAAGCGTAGAGCTTATGCGCTACCGTAACGGTCAAATAATGGCAAAGCACGACAAGGAATCTGAAAACGCAGAGGACATTGACTATGTTGGCGGTGTGCCCGATTCAGGAACTGCACACGCCATAGGCTATGCAAACGAAAGTTCTAAATTCTTTGCACGCGCATTCATAAAATATACGCCTACCTGGTCGCGCAGTTTTACACCTACAAAACAAAAGGAACGTAGTAAAATTGCAAAGATGAAGCAAATTCCAATTCACGACCTTATTACAGATAAGAAATTGCTATTCGTTGACGATTCTATTGTGCGTGGCACCCAGCTGAAAGAAACGGTTGATTTTCTTTACGACAACGGCGCAAAAGCAGTTCATATGCGTTCTGCCTGTCCGCCTATTATGTACGGCTGTAAATACCTCAATTTTTCCCGATCGGTTGACGATATGGACCTAATTGCCCGTCGCATAATTATGGAGCTTGAGGGCGAAGAAGGCTTTAACTATATTGACGAATATATATCCTGCGAAACCGAACGCGGCAAGAATTTGCGCAAGAGAATTGCCGAAAAATTTAATTTTGCTTCCCTTGAATTCCAGACACTTGAGGGACTAATTGAGGCTATCGGTCTGCCAAAAGAAAAGCTTTGTACTTATTGCTGGAACGGCAAAGAATAATTTATTAAAGGAGTTAGCGCTTTGAACAATTCTCGATCAAAATCCTATGCCGATGCCGGCGTTGATATTACTGCAGGTTATAAGGCAGTGGAACTTATGAAAAAACATATTGCAAAAACACGTAATGACGGTTGCCTTGACGATGTCGGCGGCTTTGGCGGTTGCTTTGGTTTGCCTTGCGGCTATGAAGAGCCCGTACTTGTAAGCGGTACTGACGGTTGCGGCACAAAGGTTAAACTTGCAATTCTTATGGACAAGCACGATACCATTGGTATCGACTGCGTTGCTATGTGCGTTAACGATATTATTTGCTGCGGTGCAAAGCCTTTATTCTTCCTTGATTATATTGCCTGCGGTAAAAACTATCCCGAAAAAATTGCCGAGATAGTTTCAGGCGTAGCTGAAGGCTGTGTTCAGTCCGGTGCGGCTTTAATCGGTGGTGAAACTGCCGAGCACCCGGGCCTTATGCCCCTTGACGACTACGACGTTGCAGGCTTTGCGGTTGGTATTGTTGATAAAAAGAAA
>CAZHYD010000121.1:0-2362 GCA_964536645.1 uncultured Ruminococcus sp. | reverse complement strand
TTGTTGCCAGCTATACAGCGGTATCCACGACGAATCTTGAAATGCTTGAGGAATACGTGGATACATATACGTTAGAACGTCAGGGCGGTATATATATGCCCGGTGTACCCTCGTTGGATAAGAGAGGTCCGCACTTTGATACCAACCAGTTCAAGCTGTCAACCTTTTATTCGGTTGCGGTGTCCTATGACGGACGAATTCTCGCTGTAGATAACGACGATTCGGGAATCTACAGCAATGCAGAGCTGGAAGAAAATGCGCTGAGTATTTTAAGCAAAGACGATAAAAACGGAATTACGCAGAATCTCGTTTACTACCAAGCAGACAAAGAAGAATATACGTTGGTGGCCTTTATGGATAATACGGTCGCTATGGAAAACATGAATACTGTGTTCCAATACACCCTGATTATAGGCGCTATTGCAATTGTTGCTCTGTTCTTCCTGTCGGTCTATCTTGCAAATCGTATAGTGAAACCGCTGGAGGAAAGTCATAAAAAACAAAAACAGTTTATTTCTGATGCGGGGCATGAATTGAAAACACCGGTTGCGGTTGTTAATGCCAATGCGGATCTTTTGTCCCGAGAGATTGGAGATAATCAATGGATCGCCAACATTCAATATGAAAATGAGAGAATGTCGGCACTTATTACCCAACTTTTAGATCTGGCAAGAACCGAAAACGTCGCACCCAAAAAGGAGCAGCTTGACCTGTCAACACTGGTTTGCGGCGAGATTCTGCCTATGGAATCGATTGCATATGAAAATAGGCTTATTCTAAACAGTAACATTCAAGAGAACATTTTGATTACCGGTAACAGCATGCAACTCAAGCAGCTTACTTCCATACTGGTTGATAATGCAATCAAGCACGGTGTCGAAGGAACAGAGGTCACGGTTTCTCTTAAAAGAGACAAACACTCTGCTATTTTGTCTGTTATTAATAATGGCGATGAGATTTCTGCAGAGCAGCGAGCGCATTTGTTTGAACGTTTTTACCGTGTAGATTCCGCGAGAACGGGTGAAGATAAGCACTACGGTCTCGGACTCGCTATTGCTAAAGCGATCGTTGAAGCACACAACGGTAAAATTGATGTTCAATGCTATTCCGAAAAGGTGGAGTTTACCGCGCGTCTGCCTTTGTAAGCACAAAGTTTGTTTAAATTTAAATAATCTTCAATTTTTCTTCAATAATCCTTCTGTACAATGGTAATATAAAAGGTATAGGAGGATTTTTTCTATGGCGTTTCAGACCATATTTAAACGATATGAACTTAAATATATGCTCACACCTCAACAAAAAGAAAAGGTACTTGAAGCAATGAAGCAGCATATGAAATTGGATAAGTATGGTAGGACCACCATTCGTAATATCTATTACGACACCGACACATATCTTCTTATTAGGAGGTCTATAGAGAAACCCGCATACAAAGAAAAACTACGTATACGAAGCTACCGAAAAGCCGATCCGCACAGTACGGTGTTTGTAGAACTGAAAAAGAAGTATAATCACGTTGTTTATAAACGGCGCATTTCTCTTCCCGAAGAAGAGGCAATGGAGTGGATTGCCCGTGAGCATCATTGCCATAAGCACACGCAGATATCTGAAGAAGTAGATTATTTCATTGATCATTATGAAACCCTGCATCCTGCCGTTTTTCTTTCTTATGAAAGAGAAGCATTTTACTCTAATGACGGTTCGGATTTTCGCGTAACGTTTGACGATACAATCCTTTGCAGACAGGAGGATCTCTCTTTAGAGTCCGAGGTGTACGGAACACCGCTTTTACCGGAAGGAATGGTACTTATGGAAATCAAATGCTCGGGTGGTATTCCTCTTTGGATGACAAACGTTCTTTCAGAAGAACATATATATAAAACGTCGTTCTCAAAATACGGAACGGCATATAAAACTATGATATTCCCGCAATTGCACAATGCTGTTGTCAATGCTTAAAAGGAGATTTTTGCTATGCTTAACAATTTATTTAAAGGTTTATTTGATTCCAGTCTGACCGCTGTCATCAGCGTAACTGACTTTGTTCTTTGCTTGGGATTTTCTCTTGTTCTCGGACTGGTGATGGCTTTGGCTTATATGTACCGAACCCGTTACACCAAGAGCTTTGTGGTAACGTTGGCACTTTTGCCTGCCGTTGTTTGTGTTGTTATTATGCTTGTTAACGGTAATATTGGAACAGGTGTGGCAGTTGCCGGAGCATTCAGTTTAGTTCGTTTCCGTTCCGCTCCCGGAACGGCAAAAGAGATTTGTACGCTGTTTCTGGCAATGGGCGCGGGTCTGATTGCGGGTATGGGTTATCTCGGCTTTGCCGTACTCTTTACGGTTGTGATGTGCGCCATGT
>CAZHYD010000120.1:0-2383 GCA_964536645.1 uncultured Ruminococcus sp. | reverse complement strand
TTATGGTTGATACCTTTGGTACGGGTAAGTACAGTGACGAGCTTCTCGCAAAGGCTGTAAACGAAGTATTTGATCTTCGTCCTGCCGCTATTATCGATAAACTTTCTTTGCGTAAACCTATTTTCGTTCAGAATGCTGCTTACGGTGATATGGGTAGAACGGATATTTCGCTTCCTTGGGAAAATACAGATAAAACCGAGCAACTTAAGAAAATTTTAGAGGTGTAATCAGTGTTCCGTGTCCTTGCAAAAAAACAATTAAATGAATTTGTCACATCTCTTACGATAGAAGCGCCTTTTATTGCCAGAAAGGTTAAATCCGGTCAGTTTGTCATTCTGCGCATTGACGAAAGGGGAGAGCGTATTCCCCTTACTGTTGAAGATTTTGACCAAGCAAAAGGCACAGTCACGGTCGTTTTTCAGGCTGTGGGCCATACTACCAAAAGGCTTGCAGCATTAAATGAAGGTGATTATATTGCGGACTGTGTGGGTCCCTTGGGTATGCCTACTGAATTCGGCAACCCCAAAAAAGCCATTGTAATCGGCGGCGGCGTTGGGGTGGCTATTGCTTATCCGCAAGCAAAAGCTCTTTATAATATGGGTGTTGATACTACCGTTATTGCGGGCTTTCGCAATAAGGATATAGTTATCCTTGAGGACGAAATGCGCGCTGTTGCAAACAATTATTATGTAACTACCGATGACGGCTCATACGGTGAAAAAGGCTTTGTGACCGACGTTTTAAAGCGTTTGATTTCCGATGCAACCTACGACCTTGTAATTGCTATAGGACCACTGCCTATGATGAAATTCGTGGCCGAAACCACAAGGCCGTTTGGCATAAAAACTATTGTCAGCCTTAACCCGATTATGATTGACGGTACGGGAATGTGCGGCGGTTGCAGGGTAACTGTTGGCGGCGAAACAAAGTTTGCCTGCGTTGACGGACCCGATTTTGACGGCCATCTTGTAGATTTTGATTCGCTTATGAAGCGTAACGCTCTTTTCCGCGAGGAAGAGGCACACTCCTGCAGAATGGGAGGTGCAGTAAATGGCTGATATGTCTTTAAAAAAGGTTGAAATGCCCGTTCAAGATCCACTTGTTCGTAATAAGAATTTTAATGAGGTGGCTCTTGGCTATACTGAAGAAATGGCAGTAGCCGAAGCCGACCGCTGCCTCAACTGTAAAAATCCGCTTTGCGTTACGGGTTGTCCCGTTAACGTTCAAATTCCTGATTTTATTTCGCTTATTAAAAGCGGCGAATTTGAAAAGGCATACGAAAAAATTGCCGAAACAAATACTCTGCCTGCAGTTTGCGGTAGAGTTTGCCCTCAAGAACGCCAGTGCGAGAGCAAGTGCGTTCGTGCAATAAAGGGCGAAAGCGTAGCTATTGGCCGACTTGAGCGCTTTGCTGCCGACTTTCATATTAAAAACGAACAGCAGAACGATATTTTAGCCAGACCTGACGGCAAAAAGGTTGCAGTAATCGGCGCAGGTCCTGCGGGACTTACCTGCGCGGGTGACCTTGCCAAAAAAGGCTACAAAGTAACAATTTTTGAGGCTTTTCATACCCCAGGCGGTGTTTTAGTTTACGGTATTCCCGAATTCAGACTGCCTAAAAAAATAGTAGCTCACGAAATCGAAAACCTTAAAAAACTCGGTGTAGAGATTATGACCGATATGGTTATCGGCAAGGTTTTATCAATTGACGAAATCATTGATATGGGCTATGAGGCTGTGTTTATCGGCTCAGGCGCAGGTCTTCCTATGTTTATGGGTATAAAGGGTGAGGACGCCGTAGGCGTTTATTCTGCCAACGAATTTTTAACCCGTATAAATCTTATGAAGGCTTATCGCGACGATTACGATACACCCATTAAACGCAGCAATTCTGTTGCTGTTGTGGGCGGCGGAAACGTTGCTATGGACGCTGCAAGATGTGCAAAACGTCTTGGAGCTGAACACGTGTATATCATTTACCGTCGCAGCGAGGCCGAAATGCCTGCAAGACGAGAAGAAATACACCACGCTAAAGAAGAAGAAATTGAATTTAAATTCCTTACTAATCCCGTTCGCGTTATTACCGACGAAAACAGCCTTGTTACAGGAATTGAATGTGTAAAGATGCAACTCGGCGAGCCCGACCAAAGCGGCAGAAGAAGTCCTGTAGTGATAGAAGGCTCCGAATTTGTGATTCCCGTCGAATCGGTAATTATGGCGCTTGGCACTTCGCCTAATCCTTTAATTCGCAAAACCACAAGCGGAATCGAAGCAAACCGCAAGGGTTGCTTGGTTGTTAACGAAAATATGCAAACAACTAAAGACAGAGTTTACGCCGGCGGTGACGCTGTTACAGGCGCGGCAACCGTTATTCTTGCAATGG
>CAZHYD010000119.1:0-2428 GCA_964536645.1 uncultured Ruminococcus sp. | reverse complement strand
CTTCGGAAGAGTCAATACAAAGTACGTCTACACCTGCTTCAACAAGAGCAGGAACACGCTCCTCATAGTCGCGGGTGTTGATACCTGCGCCTACTACGTAACGCTTGTGAGCATCAAGCAGTTCGTTGGGGTTGGATTTGTGAGCGTCATAGTCCTTGCGGAAAACGAAATAAAGAAGATTACCGTCAGCGTCGATGATGGGAAGGGAATTAAGCTTGTGGTCCCAAATTATATCGTTTGCCTGCTTGAGAGTTGTAGATTCGTCAGCAACGATAAGTTTATTGAAGGGGGTCATAAACTCCTTTACCTTTGTGTCGGGGCTCATACGGCTTACTCTATAATCACGACCGGTAACAATACCCAAAAGCTTGCCGTGTGCAGTACCGTCAGAAGTAACGGCAACTGTAGAGTAATCGTTCTTTGCTTTAAGCTCCAAAATATCGGCCAAGGTGCTTTCGGGAGTTACGTTTGAGCCGCTTTCAACAAAGCCTGCTTTGTATGACTTTGCACGGGCAACCATTGCGGCCTCGTCCTCAATAGATTGCGAGCCGTATATAAAAGAAACACCGCCCTCACGTGCCAAGGCCACTGCCAAACGGTCACCTGAAACCGACTGCATTATAGCAGAGGTCATGGGTATGTTCATCATAATGGCAGGTTGTTCACCCTTTTTGAACTTAACAAGCGGTGTTTTAAGACTGACATTTGCAGGAATACATTCTGAAGAGGAATATCCCGGAACGAGCAAATACTCGTTAAAGGTATGGGACATTTCATTGAAATAATATGCCATATCTATCTTCTCCTTAAGTAAAATATATTTAATTAATTATAAACTTATAAACAAATAAAGTCAACCGAAAAAATTGAATTTCGGTTGACTTTATTTAAGTTTTCTCAAATTTTCTATTTTGTCACGCAAAATTGCCGCAAGTTCGAATTCAAGCATCTTTGCCGCCTGCTTCATCTCAAAGGTAAGCCGCTTGATTTCAGCCTCGCGTTCGGCCTTGGAAAGCTTGCTTACGGGCTTATCCTTATCAACCTTTTGCCCGATTTCTATAATATCGTGTACGTTTTTAACAATGGTTTTAGGAGTTATGCCGTTTTCGGAATTATAGCGCTGCTGGATGGCACGACGGCGCTCGGTTTCGAAGATGGCGCGTTCCATAGAGGGTGTAACACTGTCTGCATACATAATAACCTTGCCCTCGGCGTTGCGGGCGGCGCGGCCGATGGTCTGTACAAGGGAGGTTTCGCTTCGAAGAAAGCCCTCCTTATCGGCGTCAAGAATTACTACAAGCGAAACTTCGGGTATGTCAAGACCCTCACGCAAAAGATTAATGCCTACAAGCACGTCAAATTCACCAAGGCGCAAATCCCTTATAATTTCCATTCGTTCAATGGTGTCAATATCGTAGTGCATATAGCGTACCTTTATGTCAAGGTTTTCAAGGTATTCCGTAAGGTCCTCTGCCATTTTTTTGGTGAGTGTTGTAATAAGCACGCGCTCTTTTTTGGCAACCCGTTCATTTATTTCGGAAACAATGTCGTCAATTTGACCATCAGTCGAGCGTACCGAAACCTCGGGATCTAAAAGGCCGGTTGGACGAATTATCTGCTCAACTATTTGTGCGGAGTGCTGTTTTTCAAACTCGGCAGGGGTGGCCGAAACAAATACCGCCTGATTTATATGGCTGTAAAATTCCTCAAAATCAAGGGGGCGGTTATCAAAGGCAGAGGGCAGTCTGAACCCGTATTCAACAAGGTTTTCTTTTCTTGCCCTATCCCCGCCGAACATACCGCGCACCTGCGGGAGAGTCACGTGCGATTCGTCGACAAAAAGGATGAAATCTTCTGGGAAATAGTCAAGAAGTGTAGAGGGGGTACTGCCTTTCGGACGGCGAGCCATAACACGCGAATAGTTTTCAACACCCTTGCAGGTGCCGATTTCACGCAGCATTTCAATATCGTATTCGGTGCGCTGACGGATGCGCTGCGCCTCGATAAGCTTTTCGTTTTCAATGAAGAATTTTACCCTTTCTTCCATTTCTTCGGTAATTTCCTTAAGTGCTTCTTCCATTTTATCGCTCGGTACAATATAGTGCGAAGCGGGGTATATCGCGATATGTGAAAGCAGGGTGCGCGCCTCACCCGTAAGGGTGTTTATCTCGGAAATGCGGTCAATTTCGTCGCCAAAAAATTCAATTCTTATGGCGTTTTCCATTGAATATGCGGGAAAAACCTCAACCGTATCGCCGCGAACGCGGAATTTGTTTCGCGTAAAGTTTATGTCGTTCCTTTCGTACTGCAGGTCAACAAGCTTCATAATAAGCTCGTCACGGCTTTTTTGCATACCTGTGCGAAGGGAAATAACCATATTTCTGTAATCAATAGGGTTACCCAGCGAGTAAATGCAGGAAACGCTGGC
>CAZHYD010000118.1:0-2455 GCA_964536645.1 uncultured Ruminococcus sp. | reverse complement strand
GGATTTAAGGCCTGCACTGTAAAGCAGTCTTGCATCGGCAGGAACAAAGTCACCGGCTTCCAAACGGATGATATCACCCGGTACGAGCTCGGAGGCATCAATGATCTTTTCCTCGCCGTCACGGATAACTCTGGCGTGAGGAGCCGACATGTTTTTAAGAGCATCCAGCGCCTTTTCCGCTTTGCCCTCCTGATACACGCCCATTACGGCATTGAGGATGACGATAAGAACTATAAGAGCAGGCTCAAAAAGCTCGCCCCAATTTTGTTCTACGCATACCACCACAAAGGAGACAATGGCGGCGGCGATAAGAATAAGGATCATAGCATCCTTAAACTGATCAAGAAAACGTTGCATTGTCGTTTTCTTTTTCTTCTCGCGCAGTTTATTGGCTCCGTACTTTTCTTTTCTGCGGGCGACTTCTGCAGAACTAAGACCGTTTACGCTGTCGGTGTTAAGTCCGCTTAAAAGTTCCGTTGAATTTTGACTGTAGGTAGTCAATTTGTTTTCCTCCAATTTCTCGAATTTACGAATATTATACAAATGCTCTTTCAACTGTTTTTCAACTAATCCTCAACTATTGTTGAATATTATTCCGCCGCTTTCAACGATTCTGCCATATTGATCTTATTTATTAGCCGCTTCATAAAGTGATTCACGATAATGGCAAACAGCACAGTACAAACAAAGGCCAGAAGATAGCTTGTCGGGCTGACAAAATCGTTAAAGTTTATCATATCAATTTTCACCATACTCATTACGGCGGTATGAAATAGTTTGCCGGGCGGCAGGCCAAGTATACTTGCAACAACAGACAACACAAGGTTTTCTTTCCGTACGTAACTTTTAGTGACGTCATTAAATTCTATGTGGTGTTCAGATATTTTTTAACTCCTGTCTTCTACAATAGTCACCCATTATAATTTTGATTATATATATGAAAATTCAACTCTTTCTCAACTGAAGTTCAACAAATGTTGAGATTTAATTGACAAACAGTTGAAAATACCACGATATTCTAATACTAAAATAGTGCATTTGCACTCACAAAGGAGTTATATACTATGAAAAAGGTCAATTCAGGCAACTTCAATCTTTTAATGAGTCTTGTTGAAATTTTAATCGGTATTCTGCTTTTAATTAATCCCGTGGGCTTTACCTCCGGCATTATCATCGCGCTTGGCATCGTGCTTGCCGTTATGGGTATAGGACAGATTATCAGTTATTTCCGCACCGATGCCGAAGAAGCGGCAAGCGGCGCAAAACTGACAAAAGGCATTCTATTTGCGGTACTCGGTCTGTTTTGTGCGTTTAGGTCCGGCTGGTTTATTGCAACCTTCCCCGTTATCGCCATTCTTTACGGTGTGCTGATACTGGTTGCAGGCGTGAGTAAATTGCAGAAGGCACTCGATATGCTAAGAGTAAAACAGCCGTATTGGTTTATTGCGCTTATCAGTGCTGTCTTAACCTTGCTCTTTGCCGTTCTTATTATCTTTAATCCGTTTGCTTCAACCGCTTTTCTTTGGACCTTTATCGGTGTTACACTGATTGTTGAGGCGATAATGGATGTTGTTACCTTTTTCTTTGCAAAAAAATCATAATATGGTATAATAAGATTATAACCGAAAATACGTCGCATACGGGGAAGGGGTAAAATATGCTTAAGATTTTAATTGCAGAGGACGACAGGGAGCTTAGACGCTTGTTCGCCCACGTCCTTATAAAAAACGGCTATGAGGTTAAGGAAGTCGGCAACGGAAAAGAAGCGCTTGATGCTATGGAAAGCAACTTCTACGATTTGATTATTTCTGATATTATGATGCCGATAATGGACGGTTATGAGTTTGTGCAACTTTTGCGCGAATCAGGAAATACCACCCCCGTTTTAATGATTACCGCAAAGGATGCGTTTGACGATATGCGCCAGGGTTTCCTTTACGGAAGCGATGACTATATGGTTAAGCCGATCAATGTCAACGAAATGATCCTGCGTGTGCAGGCACTTCTTCGCCGCGCGCAGATTATGAGTGAGCATAAGCAAACACTTGGGAACACCGTTTTAGAGTACGATACCTTTACCGTTACAAGCGAATCGGGAAATATTGTCTTGCCGCAGAAGGAATTTCAGCTCTTGTACAAGCTGGCATCCTATCCGGGACGCATTTTTACCCGCCAGCAGTTGATGGACGATATTTGGGGATATGATTCCGACAGCGACACCCATACGGTCGACGTGCACATCGGGCGGCTCAGAGACCGTTTTAAAGACAACACCGATTTTAAAATTGTTACCATGCGCGGCGTTGGATATAAGGTGGTGAAGCTTTGAAAGAACGGGACAGATTTCAAAAAATCCGCAGTCAAAAGATAAGATTCAGCCTGCATACACGATTAACTATACTTATCGGCGCGGTGCTTTTATGCAGTATTTTAATTGCTTTTGGGCTTACCAAAT
>CAZHYD010000117.1:0-2478 GCA_964536645.1 uncultured Ruminococcus sp. | reverse complement strand
GACGAGGGGGCTGGATTTTGCGAAGCAAAAGACTGGGGGAGAGAATATTTTTCTTATTTTGTCTCTCCCTCCGAGCAAAATCATAGATTTTGCCCACCTCCCTCGTCAGAGGGAGGCTTTCCTATGCGGCAAGACTGTCCATAGCTAAAGCTTTTTGAAACCACTGGTCTGGCCGGTGGTTTTCGTTTCACAAAAAGAAAAAGCGTGGTGCTAGGCACCACGCTTTTTTAATAGATTTAATTAATATGCTATCTTCTTAACCTTGAACTGATTTACAGCGTACTTGTTGATTTCTGCTTCAAGTGTTCCGCAGTATTCTTCGATAGTTTCGCTCATCTCATCGTCCTTTAATGCGTGACGCAAAGAAGTATCAAGATATTCAAGATAATACTCATCTGTCGAAATATCCTGCTTTACGAAGATATACGCGTAATCGTCCTCTTCAACCAAGGTAGCCTTGCCCATATCAAGCTTTGAAATGGTTTCGTAATATTCGGATTCATAATCCGTGCCCTCAGCCCCTGCGATTTGAGCATAGGGGTCTATGGGTGCGTCTTCGTCAGTTTCTTCAGTATCGGAAGTTTCTTCGGTTTCTTCATCAGGATTAAATACCTTGTAAACTTCTTCAAAGGTCTTCTTGCCGTTGTTTATATCCTCAACATAAGCCTTGAGTTGAGCTTTAAGGTCATCTTCCTCACCGTCGAAATCATCGTAGGCAACAGAAAGAGTGTCGGCAATAACATAATTTTTAAGCATTTCAGCTTTAAGGTCTTCGGCGCTTATTTCCTTTTCGCCGCCCTCACCGTAGATAAAATCAAAATAAAGGTCAGCATAATACGTGTCCTGAATATAAGCTTTATATGTTTCAAGACCTACGCCGTTAGGCTCAAAATAGGTGCTGTAGCCATATGCCCAATAAGCTTCTACGTAAGTGTTAAGGTTTGCAAGGGTTGCAGCATCGATTTCAAGCTCGTTCTCTTTGCAAAGAATCTTATAAGCCGCAAGCTTTTTAAGCTCTTCAATGGCGGTATCCTTTACCCAGTCAACATATTTCACGCCGTCAATTTTCTGAGCGTAGTAGTTAATGTCATCGGTGTCGGCATCTTCACCAAGATTTTCAATAACGGTAGCTTTAGCCGTACTGTCAGCAAAAATAAGTACACACATATAGTATGCAGACGTAAATTCAACGTCTCCTACAGTTACAGCAATTTCGCCCTGCTTGTGACAGCCCGCAAAAGAGAAAAGCATTACGGCAGCTATCAACAAAGCGACTGTTTTCTTTAAAACTTTCATAATTTCCTCCCGGATATTAATAACCTAAATTTTCTCCGCAAATTATAACCTTAATTCTGCCCTTAATTCTTTGACGGGCGGCAACCTGATAATTAACACAAATTCTGCCCATATGGTCACAACCGTCGGTTATAGCGGGATTTTCGCTTTTTAAAAGCGACACGCATTTGCCAAGTTTTGAACAGGGCGTGTCAATTCCAAGCCTTACGCAGTTTTTTGGAGCGGCAATTTTTTTGACTCGCAAAAAACCTTCAGCAACGTCCTTAACTATTTTGTTTGCGCCTACTATCATAATAACCTTTTTCGGACCGAAGCCTATTGACGCAATTCGGTTTGAAAAGCCGTCAACATTTACAAGCTCGCCATTTTCGGTTACGGCATTTGAAGAGCAAAAGAAAAAATCTGCGCCCACGCACTGCCTGTAAACCTCGGTCTGCTCGTCGGGGGTAATACCCTCGCGCGTACGGTCAAGAAAATTGTATTTAGGATTTTTAATAAGCTCTAAAACACCGCTTTCTTTAACCGAAACCGAGCCACCCGCCGTAATAATACAGCCTTCAAACAGCATTTCTTCAACAAAGTCCTTAATATCGGCCTTATTTTCAACAAAAACGGCATCAATATTATTCTTTTCAAGTGCCTTTATAGTACGGTTTATGCGTTCTGTTGTTTGCATTTTATTTAGCATAGTCAACAGCACGGCTTTCCCTGATAACGTTTACCTTAATCTGACCCGGATACTCAAGTTCGTTTTCAATTCTTTCTGCTATCTGATGTGACATTAGTGTCATCTGATCGTCAGAAACAAGTTCGGGTTTAACCACAATACGAACTTCGCGACCGGCTTGAATAGCGAAGGATGTTTCTACGCCGTTGAATGAATTTGCAATTTCTTCAAGCTTTTCAAGACGCTTGATGTAATTTTCAATGTTTTCACGTCGAGCTCCGGGACGGGCAGCCGAAATAGCATCGGCAGCCTGAACGATGAAGGCTATAACCGACTTAGGCTCAACGTCACCGTGGTGAGCATGAATAGCATTGATAATAACTTCGTTTTCGCGGCACTTCTTGGCAGCATCAACACCCAACTGGATGTGAGAACCGTCTTGCTCGTGGTCGAGTGCTTTACCGATATCGTGAAGCAGACCTGCGCGTTTAGCAAGGGTTACGTCTGCACCCATT
>CAZHYD010000116.1:0-2525 GCA_964536645.1 uncultured Ruminococcus sp. | reverse complement strand
CACCTTCCTTATTGAAGACAACCTTATGTGGTACGCAGGTCGCGGCCTTTGCGAAACCCGCAGTGATAAGTCAAACGCCTGTCACATTCAGGGTTGGCGCTTCTTTGACCGCAACCGCGCAACAAACTTTGTAATCCGCGAAAACGTTATGATTGATTCGTATAACCAAATCATCAACTGCTACACCACACAGCTTAACGCTGACGGCAGCAACTCAATGCCTATACTCAACAACAACATTATGCTTAATAAGGCGTACGGACAGTTCGGTGTTATTAAGCAGGGTGAAAAAGGTGATGAATCCTGGCCGAAGACAGTTACTCTTGACAAATATCTATTCAACAGCATAGACGATGTTCTCAACGGCGATATTATAGGTTTCATCAATGCAAACCTTTACAAAAACGGCCAACTCACAATTTGATAAGTTGAATTTAAAAAGCAGAGGGTAAAACCTCTGCTTTTTTATTGCACTTTTGGAGATTTTATGATAAATTTATCCTATAAAGTAAGTCGAAAGGAAATCGTTATTGATGAAAAAAATAATTGCGATTTTTTTAATATTAATTATCATGCTGACTTTTGTGTCCTGCGGTGAAGCGGATACCGAAAGCCTGCCCTCATCATCGCAAACCGAAGTTTCCGATACTCAGAGCGGCGGCGAGTCTATCGTTACCTCATCCTCTGCTTCATCGTCCGATTCGTCAGCTTCTGAAACCGAGTCGACAAACTCCTCTGTTTCGTATGATCCATCGTCGCAACAACCATCAAGCAGCGAGATCAAGCTTTCCTCTGACACTACAGTTTCTATTAATACCTCAACTGTCGATTTTTCTAACGTTGAACTTACAACGGTTCCTATCGCGGCAAGCCTTGAAAATCTCACCACCCTTACACCCGTAAGCATTTTGAATGACATAAAATCTGCGGCAAAGATTTTGAAAACCGCAAGCGCCACGGGCGGCGAAAATGCAAGATTTGTAGAAAACACCGATGAAACCACCGCCGCTTTGAAATTACTCCGTCAAAAAACCGACGAACGTATTGAAGAAATTTTAACTACGCCAAACCTCACTATTCCCGATGGGGCAAAGGTTTACTATGTTTCAAATTCAGGAAACGACCAAAATAACGGCCTTACCCCCGAAACTGCTTGGGCAAGCCTTTCTAAAGCTTCAAGCGTTACAGGTAATTCATATTCCGATACGTTTGTTCTTTTCGAGCGCGGCGGACTTTGGCGCGGCCAGTTGGTTGCGCAGTCTTACGTTACGTACTCTGCCTACGGTACGGGTGACAAACCCACAATTTACGCTTCCCCTTTTAATGCGGGCGGCAGCGAAAACACACACCTTTGGGAAAAAGTCACCGATAACGTGTGGTCTATTTCGTCAAACAGTCTTAGAAGCGATATCGGCACTTTGGTCTTTGATGAGGGTGAATATCACGCCAAAAAGCTTATTATAATGACCCTTTCAGGAAGAGTTTTTGACCCTTATAACGACCTTGACACCGACCTTGAATTCTATCACGATTACAACAATGGCATTGTTTACCTTTATAGTGCAGAAAATCCCGCAACCCGCTTCAGTTCTATTGAGTTTAATCTAGGTGAGCATATTATATACGTTAAAGGCAACTATTTAACTATTGATAATCTTTGTATTAAGTACGGCGGAAAACACGGCGTTAAGGCAAGCTACACAAACGGTCTTACTGTAAAGAACTGCGAATTCGGTTGGATAGGAGGCTCTTTCCAGCACCCTGGTTCCTCCTACACCCGCTTTGGTAACGCTGTGGAAATTTGGGGCTATTGCGCTGATTATACCGTAACAAACAATTATATCTATCAAGTTTACGATGCGGGCATAACCCAGCAGATCACCCTTAACGACAATGCAACCCACACACAAAAAAACATTCTTTATTCGAGTAACGTAATAGAATATTGCAATTATTCTATTGAATATTGGATAACCTCTAACGATACCAATGCAAGTTATATTGACACCTTCTTAATAGAAGACAATTATATGTGGTACGCCGGCCGCGGACTCTGTGAACAAAGAAGAGACGATTATAACGCCTGCCATATTCAAGGCTGGCGCTCGTACGGCAGAAACCGTGCAATAAACTATGTTATACGCAATAACGTTATGGTTGATTCTTTAAATTATATTATATGTGTTTCTACCAATCAATATAATCCCGACGGCAGCGATTCAATGCCCGTTTTAAACAATAATATAATGTTGGCTTCGGCAAGTACCGCTTTCGGCGTTTTGCGTCAGGCAGACCGACTTGATAATTCGGAAGGTAAAAACATAAACTTTAGCACTACTATGTTTTTTAGCATAAATGCTTCATTAAACGGCGATATTTTTGGAATTATAAGCGACGAGCTTTATGAAAAAACTAAGTTAATAATAAAATAAAGGCAAAAAATCCCGAATGCTTACGCATTCGGGATTTTTGGTGCACCGAGTGCACTGATATCCGAACCTAAAATGCCTGCTTCTTCAAGCTCG
>CAZHYD010000115.1:0-2653 GCA_964536645.1 uncultured Ruminococcus sp. | reverse complement strand
ATACTTAAAGATGTTTTTGAGTGCTTGGAGAGCAAGACCGTCAGTATAATCGGTTGCCAGCATTGCGGCATAAGCTTCAACGGCGTGGGTAACAGCGTCAATACCGGAAGCAGCGGTAAGTCCCTTCGGAGCACTCATATGGAAATCGGTATCAATGATGGCCATATTGGGAAGCAATTCATAGTCAGCAAGAGGATACTTAACTCCGGTTGTTTCATCGGTAATAACCGCAAAAGGCGTAACCTCGGAGCCGGTACCTGCAGAGGTCGGGATGGCGATAAAGTATGCCTTTTCGCCCATCTTGGGAAAGGTGTATACACGCTTGCGGATATCAATAAAGCGCATTGCCATATCCATAAAGTCTGCTTCGGGATGCTCATAAAGCACCCACATAATTTTAGCAGCGTCCATAGCAGAACCGCCGCCCAAAGCGATAATGGTATCGGGCTGGAAAGCTGCCATTTGCTTTGCGCCTTCTTTTGCATTTTTAAGTGTCGGATCGGGCTGAACATCGAAGAAGGTAGCGTAAGCGATACCCATTTCATCAAGTTGGTCGGTAATCGGCTTGGTATAGCCGTTTTGATAAAGGAAGGTGTCGGTTACGATAAATGCTTTCTTAGAACCGCGTACACTTCTAAGCTCGTCGAGAGCTATCGGCAAACATCCTTTTTTGATATATATCTTTTCAGGCGCACGGAACCAAAGCATATTTTCCCTTCTTTCAGCTACTGTTTTAATGTTTAAGAGGTGCTTAACACCTACGTTTTCTGATACGCTGTTACCGCCCCAAGAACCGCATCCGAGAGTGAGTGACGGAGCGAGTTTAAAGTTATAGAGGTCACCGATACCGCCGTGAGAAGAAGGAGTGTTAACAAGGATACGGCAGGTCTTCATACGAGCTGCAAACTCAGCAAGCTTATCCTTCTCAGTAACCTCGTTCAAATATACGGAAGATGTATGGCCGTAACCGCCATCCGCAACAAGGCGCTCTGCTTTAGCCAAAGCATCTTCGAAATCAGTTGCCTTATACATAGCAAGAACGGGGCTTAACTTCTCATGAGCAAATTCTTCGGAAAGCTCTACACTCTCAACCTCGCCAATAAGGATTTTTGTGCCTTCGGGTACGGCAATGTCGGCAAGTCCCGCAATTTTAGCCGCAGGCTGACCAACAATCTTAGCGTTAAGTGCGCCGTTGATAATGATGGTCTTACGAACCTTTTCGGTTTCTTCGGGGTTTAAGAAATAACAACCACGGGTTGCAAATTCTTCTTTAACTGCATCATAAATGCTCTCAAGTACGATAACAGACTGCTCAGAAGCGCAGATCATACCGTTGTCAAAGGTTTTGGAATGAATAATAGAGTTAACTGCAAGAAGGATGTCGGCAGACTCATCAATAATAGCAGGAGTATTACCTGCGCCTACACCCAAAGCAGGCTTACCGCTTGAATATGCTGCCTTTACCATACCGGGACCGCCCGTTGCGAGGATAATATCGGCTTCCTTCATAACGGTGTTGGTCATCTCCAAAGAAGGAACGTCGATCCAGTCAATAATGCCTTCGGGCGCACCGGCAGCAACAGCAGCTTCAAGAATTAACTTTGCAGCAGCAATGGTACTGTTCTTAGCACGGGGGTGAGGGCTAATGATAATGGCGTTACGGGTCTTAAGAGCAAGTAAGCATTTGAATATTGCGGTAGAGGTTGGGTTGGTTGTGGGGATAACCGCCGCAATAACGCCGATAGGCTCTGCAATTTTCTTTATACCAAAGGCAGTATCTTCTTCAATAACACCGCAGGTCTTGGTGTTTTTATAAGCATTGTAGATATATTCGGAAGCATAGTTATTTTTAATAACCTTATCCTCTATAATACCCATTCCGGTTTCTTCAACCGCCATCTTTGCAAGAGCGATTCTCGCTTTATTAGCAGCAGATGCGGCGGCTAAAAAGATTTTGTCAACTTGTTCTTGTGTGTAGGTGGCAAATGCCTGCTGGGCTTGACGGGTACAAGCAATAGAATCCAGTAACGTTTCTACACTGTTAACAACAGGATAGTTCTTTTCCATAAAATATCTCCTTTTGTTGTGATTGAATAAACGGAAGCATACGGCAAACAAGATTGTTAAAAAAATAACAAACTTGTTTTTAAGAAAAACCCCTGCTTTGCGGGGTTTTCTTTTCCTTGTTCCGAATTTAGTATAGCAAAAAACAACAAACAAATCAATTGTGAAACTATAGAAAGTTATTCTTTATAGAATATGCTTTTTTGTACAATATGTTAAAAGTCATTAGCAAGCAAATACCAAGACAATCCTTACACCTTCGCAGCACCTTTGATTCGGGAAAATTTCTGTTTTGAAATGCTTACTTTTATATTTCGTGCAAATTGGCCCCGTAAAGAAACAGTGAAACCCCAGTGTTTATAATGGAGGAAATTTATACTGTGCGAATTTACTTTTTTAAAAAAATATGCTACAATAAATTAAACATACTGAAAAATCACTAAAAGGATGTGTGTGGATTTGTTGAGGGATTTTTATAAAAACAAACGTACTGACCAAATTTGGTGGGTAGATACTTCAGATAGGGTTGGTGTTTTTCTTTTTAGCTTTGATAAAAAGAAAATATATAATTTATTTTCTGATTATCCTC
>CAZHYD010000114.1:0-2662 GCA_964536645.1 uncultured Ruminococcus sp. | reverse complement strand
TTTTGCTTCGCAAAACCCACCTCCCTCGTCAGAGGGAGGCAAGACACAAACAAACATTTTACTGTTCATCGGTTAAACTCTTTTGAACCACGCGACTATCGCGTGGTTTTCGTTATACAACAAAAAAGGAACGGTTTTTGCCGTTCCTTTTTAACACTATATATTAGTCTAAACCAAATATATATCCTGGGCAAGTTGGTTCTTCACCGCTGGTTCTAACTACGTCAACGATGTTTATCTCCTGAATTTCAAGAACTGCTTTTTCAAAAAACATTTTCTTTCACCCCTCATTAAACTTAAAATGAAATCACATAATAATTCAAATATAATTCTACTTTGCATACAGTATACCATATATAATATCAAAATGCAAGCCTTTTTTTATTTTTTTTTACAAACTTCAAAAGTTGACAAAAATGCGAAATTCAAATATAATATATGCGAACGATTCGCAAATTCACGAAAGGAGATACCGTGATTTATGGCATACCAAACCCGCCAAAGAAAGCTGCTTATTGGCTTTTTCGAGAATAATCCGCACGGCAATTTTAGTGTTAAGGAAATTCACACTGCCCTATATAACAGCGGCATAAGTATTAGCGCAATTTACCGCAACCTTGCCGCAATGAAGGCTGAAGGCATTTTACGTTGTCGCGTTATTGATGGCTCGCATGAGGTATATTACCAGTTTGCCGCCAGCAACAGTTGCGCCGATACGATACACCTTACCTGCACAGACTGCGGCAAAACCTTACATATGCAAAATAGCACCACTTCCCTTTTAGAGAGCGACCTTAAAAAAAGTGAAGGCTTTGAGATTAATAAATCACAGACAATTCTTTACGGCAGGTGCAAAACCTGTGCCGCAAAATAAAGGAGTTTAAAATGCCGCTGCTAACCTGTAAAAACTTAAATGTCGGATATAACGGTGTGAGTATTGTTAATGACCTCAATTTTGCGGTAAATTCCGGCGATTATCTTTGTATCGTCGGGGATAACGGATCTGGCAAGACAACTTTGATGAAAACTTTGCTCAACCTGTTACCTGCTATTTCGGGCAAAGTGGTTTTTGGTGAAGATTTTGATCGCAACGAGATAGGTTACCTGCCTCAGCAGACGATTGTTCAGCGCGATTTCCCCGCCTTTGTTATGGAAATTGTGCTTTCAGGTTGCCTTAACAAATGCGGCGCCCGCCCATTTTATACAAAGTCCGAAAAACAATTGGCGCTTGAAAATATGGAAAAGCTGGACATTCTTCATCTTAAAAATTCCTGTTATCGTGAGCTTTCGGGCGGTCAGCAACAGCGTGTGCTCTTGGCGCGTGCCCTTTGCGCTACTAAAAAATTACTTCTTTTGGACGAGCCCGTCGCAAGCCTTGACCACAAGGTTACAGCCGAAATGTATAGGCTTATAAAAAAACTCAATCGGGAATACGGTATCACCGTTATAATGATTTCTCACGATATGGATGCCACGACAAAATATGCAAGCCATATCCTTCACATTTGCCACAAGCAACTGTTTTTCGGTAAAGCCGAAGATTATTTAAAAAGCGACGTGCATTGTGAATTTACTCAGGGGGATGAGAAAAATGCTTGATAGACTTATGGTATATTTCCAATTCCCTTTTGTAAGATACGCTATGATTTCGGGCGTTTTAATTGCGCTTTGCGCTTCGCTACTTGGTGTAACCTTGGTTTTGAAGCGTTTTTCATTTATAGGTGACGGCCTTTCTCACGCGGCTTTCGGCGTACTGTGTCTTGCGGGGGTGCTGAATTTAAGCAACGAAATGCTTTTGGTTTTACCCGTAACGGTACTTTTTGCCGTTCTGCTCATTAGCGGTGAGAAACGGCTTAAACTAAAAGGCGACTCGGCAATAGCAATTCTTTCGGTTTCCTCGCTTGCTATAGGTTATCTTATAATAAACATTTGGGGAGGGTCAGCAAATGTTTCGGGTGATGTTTGCTCTACCCTATTCGGTTCAACCTCAATACTTACCCTAAACGCTACAGAAGTTTACCTTTGCGTTGCACTTTCAGTTTTGGTAATAGCTCTGTTTATTTTGTTTTACAACAAAATCTTTGCCGTTACCTTTGACGAAAACTTTGCCACCGCAACAGGCGTTGCTACCAAGGCTTACAATCTGCTGATAGCGGTTATAACGGCCATTATTATAGTTATGGCGATGAATCTTGTAGGCTCGCTTCTGATTTCAGCCTTACTTATCTTCCCAGCACTTTCGGCTATGCGAATTTTCAAAAGCTTTAAAAGCGTTACAATTTGTTCGGCAATAATTTCGGTTGTTTGCGCCTCGGCAGGCATTATAGTGTCGCTTTTAGCATCAACGCCTGTAGGCTCCACCGTTGTAGTAATAAATATTGCGGTTTTCGTAATATTTTCAGTTTTAAGTAAAATAAAACGATAAAAAATTAAACAAGTATAAAAAAAGAAGCAGGTTGCCCTGCTTCTTTTTTGTCATTTTTATGCTATTTCGTAGAAAATCCAATAGCTATATGCAGCGTTATCGTTAATATAGCCGGTAGCACCTATAGCTACTGTGTAATCGCTTTCGCCATAGAGATAAATAGCCTGTAAATAATAGTCATAAGAACCTACTCTGTAAATCTGCCAAGCAGCATTTTCTTCATCGTATACTACCTGA
>CAZHYD010000113.1:0-2685 GCA_964536645.1 uncultured Ruminococcus sp. | reverse complement strand
GGAGAAAATCAATATGGAAAATAACAATCAGAAAAATGAACAGCTTTTGCTTGATATGGTAAAAGAATTAGAGAATAAAAACAAGACGATCTGGACATCTATGTGGGCAATTATGATTGTAAGTATGACAGCCCTAATTGCAGGTATCTTTATTGCTGCATTTTTGATTCCCGAAGGAGTGTGGCAGCTTGTTGCAATTCTCGGTGTTGGCGTTGTGTTTTTGATACCGTGCTTCTATGCGCTAAAGCTTGAAGTGAGTGTGGGTGCTTACAAGTGCAAAAATTGCGGTCACGAAATTGTACCTACCTATTCGGAAGCATTGAACGCAATGCACATGGGAACAACACGTTACTTAAAGTGTCCGAAATGCAACAAACGCACTTGGTGCAAAAAAGTATTGAAGAAATAAAATCGAAATTTGCCGAACTCTTTGTGAAAACTGTCCCCAATTTTGCAAAATCCCTTGTAAATCCTTTCTTTTGACGGTATAATGAGAGTACTTAACAACAAAGGAGTTTTTGTGATGAGAACGGTGTCGGTAAATCTTGATCAAACCAAAGGCAATCTGAACCGCTATTTTTCCAAGTGCGTGGGTGCGGGACGTGCCGCAGAGGTTATGCGCCGCCAAGCCTACGAGCAGCTTTGCATGATTCAGCGGGAGTGCCCCTTTGAGTATATTCGCTTTCACGGACTGTTTCACGACGAAATGGGAATTGTGCATCGGAAGCAAGACGGTTCTTTATTTTTCAATTTCCAATACGTAGACCTGTTGTTTGACTCCCTCTTGGAGATCCATATGCGCCCCGTGGTCGAGCTTGGGATGATGCCCATGGCTCTTGCCTCGGGAGATAGCACCGTCTTTTGGTGGAAGCTCAACAAGACGATGCCGAAGGACGTCGGCGAATGGGAGAGCCTTGTGGAAGCGTTTGTGCGCCACGTAACTCACCGTTACGGAGAAGAGGAAATCAAGCGTTGGTACTTCGAGGTTTGGAATGAACCGAATCTGGAGCCTTTTTTCCGTTCAGACGACCGTATGAACGAATACTTTTTGCTTTACGATGCGGCCGCCCGTGCCGTGAAGCGCGTGTGCTCCGATTACAAGGTAGGAGGACCCGCCACGGCGGGATTGCGGTGGATTCCCGAAACTATCGCGCATTGCAAAGAAAACAACGTACCTCTGGATTTTATTTCGACCCATCAATATTGCACGACGCAACTCAAGGATGACGCATTTGACGAATTTGGGCAAAAAAAGCTTTGGATGGAAACGCCCGAACATCTGACCGATTCCGTCAATGCGTGCGGCGCAGCAGCTCACGCGGAAGGCTTACCGTTCCTGATTACCGAGTGGTCTGCCTCCTACTCTCCGCATGATGCCGTGCACGACAGCTATTTTTCCGCGCCCTTTATTTTGCACGCCATCAAGTCCTGCGAGGGAAACGTGGATTTATTCTCTTATTGGGTTTATACCGATATTTTTGAGGAAGCGGGAACGCCGAAAACTCCCTTCCACGGCGGCTTTGGGTTGATCAACATTCAATCCATGCCCAAGCCCTCTTACTATGCCTTCACCCTGTTGGCGAAGTTGGGAGATACCGAGCTTGACTGTGAGGATGCCGATGCTTACGCTTGCCGCAAGGATGACGAGGCACAGATTTTGTTCTGGAATCTCGCACACCCCGAGCAGGATGCGCACAACAACGAGTATTTTGCCCGTCCGCTTCCCGCGAAAGCCTTGGAGGATGCCATGGTGACGCTTGCGGGCTTAGAGGCAGGACGCACCTACGAGGTGACGGTCGAGACGGTCGGCTACCGCTCGGGTGACGTCTACAACAAGTATTTGGACGGAAGCTTCGACGAGCTTCCCACACGTGAGCAGATCGCCGAGCTGATCGAAAAGTCGCGTCCTAAAATACGGACGCTTCGTGTGAGCGCCGACGAGAGCGGAACACTCCGCCTTTCCATTCCGCAAAGTGAAAACCAAGCCGATCTGATTCGGATTTCTCTGTAAAATAAAGAAGCGATTGCAGCGCAATCCTTTCCACCGGGGGCGGTGCAGAAAAGTTTGAGGAATTCAAAAACAAACTCATCAGTTAGTTTAACGATTTATATATCGAAGGAATGCCGAAGGTTGAAAAGCTTAACGCACTTGTAGGCGGATACATTTATCTTGAATACCGCCTTCCCAACGGAAAGACCGTAAAATTCCTCGATGATAATGCAACCCATCTTGGAAATCAACTTGAATGTGAATTTGGTGGTAACCGTTGCTTTGGCACAGCCGCAAATATGGAATTTTTGCTTGTTTGCACCTATGAAGAAAACGGAAATAATCTGGAGTCGATTATTTATAAAAAAATAAAATATGGAGTAAATTATGGCATCAAGTAAAGAGTATTTGAATTTTATATTAGAACAGTTGTCCGAATTAGAAGAAATAACTTATAAAGCTATGATGGGTGAATACATAATTTACTATAAGGGTAAAGTCGTTGGCGGTATATATGATGATAGGCTTCTTGTAAGGCCGATTAAGTCGGCTGTTGCACTTATGCCAAATGTAACTTATGAATTGCCTTATGAGAGTGCAAAAGAAATGTTATTAGTTGATAATGTTGATAGCAAAGAATTTTTAACAGAATTGTTTAATGCTATGTATGACGAACTTCCTTTTCCAAAGAAAAA
>CAZHYD010000112.1:0-2942 GCA_964536645.1 uncultured Ruminococcus sp. | reverse complement strand
CCTTGAACGTTAAGTATAAGGGCAAGAGCATTTACGACGTTCTTGAAATGACCGTTGAAGAGGGAATGTACTTCTTTGAAAGTATACCCAAAATAGCGCGCAAGCTAAAAACACTTTATGACGTGGGTCTGGGCTACGTTAAAATCGGTCAGCCCGCAACCACCCTTTCGGGCGGCGAAGCGCAAAGAGTAAAACTTGCGGCAGAGCTTTCCAAACGGGGCACAGGCAGAACGATTTATATTCTTGACGAGCCCACTACAGGACTTCACACTGCCGACGTTGCAAAGCTTCTTGAGGTTTTGCAAAGATTTGTCGACGCGGGTAACACCGTGCTTGTGATTGAGCATAATCTTGACGTTATTAAAACCGCCGACCATATTATAGATTTAGGTCCCGAGGGCGGCGACGCGGGCGGCTATATTGTTGCAACGGGCACTCCCGAAAAGGTTTCAGCGAATGAGAAGTCTTACACAGGCAAGTTCTTAAAAAATGTTCTTTAAATTAACACATTATTCACCAAAGGCATTGGTTTAAAGTGTAAAATATATAAAAGGGGGAGTACGGTGTTCGGCTATATTAGAGTTTGCAAAGAAGAACTTAAGGTTAAAGAGTTCGAAATGTATAAGGCAGTCTACTGCTCACTTTGCAGAGATTTGGGCCGCGACTTCGGTATGCTTTCCCGTTTTACCTTAAGCTACGATTTTACCTTTTTAGCCCTTTTGAATTTGGCTTTCAGTCAAGGGTGCGACGAAATTGAGCGCAAGCGTTGCGCATTTAACCCCCTTAAAAAGTGTAATTACTGTAAGGATACTACCTCTTTTAAAATGGCGTCGGCCTCGGCTATGATAATGCTTTATTACAAGCTGAAGGACGATATTGCCGACGAAAAAGGCTTTAAAAAGTTAGGGTATTACCTTTTACTGCCTATTTTTTCGGGGCCGCACAAAAAGGCGGCAAAAAAATATCCGCAGATAGAAAAAATCGTTTCCGATTATATAACAAAGCAAAGCTTGCTTGAAAAAGAAAACTGTACCGATATTGACGCCGCTTGCGACCCAACTGCTACGGCACTTGCCGAAATTTTTAAGCTTTGCAGTGATGACGAAATGCAAAAGCGGGCGTTATCAAGGTTGGGCTATTGTATGGGCAGGTACGTTTATTTGCTTGATGCCGCTTGCGATATTGAAAAGGATACAAAAAAATCTTCATACAACGTTTTGCTTAAAAATATTGAGGGTGACCATAAAAATTTTATAAACGAAAGGGTAGTGCCGCAGTTGTATTTTTGCGCAAACGAAGCGGCATTGGCTTTCGAGCTTTTAGATTTAAAAAAACATAAAACAATTTTAGGAAATATAATTTACCTAGGGTTAGAAGAAACCTTTAAAAAGGAGTTAAAAATATGAGAGACCCGTATTCCGTATTGGGTGTAGACAAAAATGCTTCCGAAGATGAAATAAAAGCAGCTTACAGGGAACTTGCCAGAAAATATCATCCCGACAATTATATTGATAATCCCTTAGCAGACCTTGCAAGCGAGAAGATGAAAGAAATCAACGAAGCTTATGACGAAATAATCAATCGCCGTCGCGGTGGGGCGAAAAAGGCTTATAACGCCGGCTATTCCGGAAGTTCCAGCACCGATTTTCCCGAAATACGTCAGCTTATAAATCAAAACCGTCTTGAGCAAGCGCAGGAATTGCTTGACGGCGTTCAGCCTAATCTTCGCAACGGGGAATGGTATTTCCTTAACGGCACCGTGCTTTATAGAAGAGGTTGGTTTGACCAGGCATATACAAGCTTTGCCACAGCCTGCCGTATGGACCCCTCAAACCCTGAATACCGCAACGCGCTTAATATGGCGCAACGTCAGTCGGGAAGGCAGTATAACCCCTACCGTACTACAGGCGGGAATATGGACACTTGCAACTGTTGTTCAAACCTCATCTGCGCTGACTGCTTGTGCGAATGCTTGGGCGGAGATCTTATTCCGTGCTGTTAGGGTGATAAAATGAAGAAAAACACCTCAAAAGTCACTTTTTGTGCTATGATGGCGGCTTTGGCGGCGGTATTTATGTTGCTTTCGTATTTTCCGTATCTTACCTATGCCATACCCGCAATAGCAGGTCTTTTCATAATGGTGGCTCTTATTGAGACAAACGCCAAATGGGCATTACTTTCCTATATTTCTTCGGCAGTTTTGGTTTTCCTTTTTGCCGAAAGCGAAAGCAAGCTTATGTACATTTGCTTTTTGGGGTATTACCCGATACTTAAAGCCATTATAGAAAGGCTGAAAAGCCGTGTTTTAGAGTGGGTGATAAAAATACTCTCCTTTAACGCCGCAGTACTGCTGGTTTATTATGTTTTTGCCGCCCTATTTGGAATTTCGCTTGATGACTTGAACTTTATGAAATACGGCGCGGTAATGCTTTTGGCTTTAGGAAATATAGTTTTTGTAATTTACGATATTATGGTTTCTAAAATGGCGGCAACCTATATCATTAAAATGCACCCGCGAGTAAGTAAAATGATAAAATAGAAAAGACGAGTTGAAGGCTAATTCTCATAAAGATGTTTTGAATATCTAATGAAATCGTCAGTTTGACGAGTGCAAAAAATATGGTATAGCAACTTGCTATACCATATTTTTCATTACAAGAACGGTAGTGGGGATATTTTCTTCCGTTTTTTAATTTATTCAATCATTTTTCAATGTTTTATGATATAATTAATATATAAGCTGGAGGTGGGGCTGTATATGAGACTGTTACTTGTAGAAGACGAAAAAAGAATGGCACAGGCGCTTTGCCAGATTCTACGTCTTGAAAAATATGAAGTAGACCATTATGCAAACGGACTTGACGGCTTAGCCGCCATTGAGAGCGATATATATGATATCATTATTCTGGACGTTATGCTTCCCGGTATGAATGGGTTTGATA
>CAZHYD010000111.1:0-2949 GCA_964536645.1 uncultured Ruminococcus sp. | reverse complement strand
GAGGGAGCCAAGGGACCTTATTAACCGGTTTACTGGTAACTAGTAACACGTGCATGGCTGGCAGGCCAACAAAAAGCGCGCTTGTGCGCCGCCAGTATCGTTTAGGACTATGCCCGAAAATAAAATACCAAAAAAACGGTTTCTAAATACAAAAAATAATAACCCTTTCAAACACTGATTTTTTCTGATTTTTAGCCATAAAAAACTTGACAAAATCGGTGGTTGCTTATATACTGAATGTGGTCATTTTTTGACAAAAAAATAAAATTTTTCTATTATAAGGAGAAAGAAAATGCTGGGTTATTTTAACGATTCAACAAAGGAATACGTCATTACCGAAATGCGTCCGAGAAGGCCTCTCATCAACTATTTGTGGAATGAAACCTTCTTATTGGAACTTACTCATTTTGGATTTGGTCCTAGTTTTTATAGGGTTAATCCTTACGTAAGACGCTTCTTGATCGAGAGCGGCGACGCAGGACGTATGATTTATATTAAGGATAGACAAAGCGGTGAATTTTTTGATGCTAACCGCAACTTTAAAAACTATCCTTTTGACAAGCACGAAAGCCACGTAGGTATTGGCTATCAAAACGTTATAAGCGAATACAAGGGCGTAGCGGTCGATTTCGGCATTACCGTACCTCAGGACCAGAGCGCTGAACTTTGGCAGGTAAAGGTTAAGAACACTTCGGGCGCTGACAAAAAGCTTAGTGTTGTTATAGGCGGCAAACCCGCTGCAAACGTTACGGGTCACCAGGCTTACGGACACGCTAATTTCGACAACGACCTCGGCGGTCTTTACTTCTCGCACGACGCGTTTGAAGTAGAAGACATTTATGAAGGAATTTTCTTTAAATCCGATCTTAAGGCTAGTTCTTATGACGTTGGTATGGTAAATTTCAAGGGCCTTTACAATGAGTGGGCTGAACCTCAAGGCCTTTACAACGAGCAGTTGAGCTGTTTGGGAATGTCCTTTGAACAGAATTACTATGCTGCTTTGCAGTTTGATATTGATCTTGCCGCCGGTGAAGAGAAGGTTATTAATATTGCTCTCGGTGTAGTTCGCTCACGCGAAGAAGCTAAGGCTATGGCAGATGCCTGTTTGGCTGAAGGCAAGTATGAAAATACAATTAAGGAAATTAAGGCTGAAGCTGACCAGATGGATGCAGTTTACACCCTTAAAACTCCCGATGAATATCTCAACTCGACAACAAATACCTGGCTTAAAAGACAAATTTCTCTCGGCAAAACTTGGGGTCGTGTTTACGGCAAGGGCTTCCGTGACATTATGCAGGACGTTGCAGGCATGGCTTCCTTTGATATACCCATGGCAAGAAACAAGATTTTGCTCTGCCTTGACCATATGAGAATTAACGGTAACCCCATCAGAATGTTCGAACCCGACGAGCCCGCTCTTTATTATGACGGCGCAGCCTGGATTCCCGCAACCATATTGGTTTACCTTAATGAATCGGGTAATATGGGAATTCTTGATGAAAAGTGCAAATATCTTGACAGCGATGTTGAGGACAGCGTATTTGACCATATGCACAGAGGTATTCGCTTCTTACTTGATAACAGAGGCAAGCACAATATGGTTCTTTGGGGCGGCGGTGACTGGAATGACTCCATCAACAACGTTGGCAATAAGTTTATCGGTGAAAGCGCTTGGCTTAGTATTGCAACCGTTAGAGCAGTTACCGAATTCTGCGAGATTTTGGAACTTATGGGCGGCAAGGAAGAACTTATTGCTTCTTTAACAGAGGAAAAGGAAGTGCTTAAGGCCGCAATTATCGAGCACGCGCTTGAAGATGACAGATTTATCTACGGCATAAACGACTGGGGCGAGAAGATTGGCTCGGAAGAAAGCGCAGAAGGTAAGATTTACCTCAACTCGCAGACTTGGGCTGTTTTGGCCGATATTTTGGACTATGACGGCTTGCAGAAGGTTATGAACACTGTTGAAGAAAAGCTTAAGTGTGACTTCGGATACGTTCAGTGCGCACCTGCTTATTCAAAGAAGGACTTTCACATCGGACGTGTGGCTTACTTTGTTCCCGGTTGCTATGAAAACGGCTCGGTTTACAACCACGGCGTAACCTTCAAGATTGTTGCTGACTGTAAGCTTGGAAACGCTGACAGAGCTTACGAAACGGTTAAGCTTATTAGATGCGATAATCCCAAGAATGCCGATTCAGGTGTTGAGCCTTATGCAGTTTCAAATATGTATTTCGGACCCGAAGAGCCTAACCGTCCCGGTTATGCGCCTTGCTCTTGGATTACAGGCACAGCGGGCTGGCTCTATCGTGGCATTACCGAATATATTCTCGGCGTTAGAAGTGAGTTCTATGGCTTACGCGTTGACCCCTGCCTGCCTTCAGAGTGGGATAAGGTGGAGGTTTCAAGAATTTACCGCGGCGCTACCTACAACATCACCATTGAAAAGACAGGCAAGTCTTCTGTTGAGATGGACGGTAATACACTCGATAGCAACCTTTTGCCCGTTACCGAAGCAGGCACAGTTCATACTGTAAAGGTTACATATTAATATTAAGTAATAATAAAAAAGACTTGAAGAATTTTCTTCAAGTCTTTTTTTATTTCCCAATAGCGAAATATATTGTGTTTATATTTCAAACCCGCAAAAATGGAAAGAAGATTGTTTTTATAGCACCGACTAAAATCAAATATGGGTAACATAAAAAATTGGACACATCATAGGTTAAAAACCTTAAAATGATGTGTCCAACTGTTATTTGTTCGATTTTATTAAAAGGGGAAATCTGCATGTAGGGACAGGCGTCCTCGACTGTCCGCAAAACCTCATAAATCCTTACTTATTAAGTGCTTCGTTAACTGCAACAGCACAAGCAACGGTCATACCAACCATTGGGTTGTTACCTATATCTGTGGGGCAAGAAATAACCGCCAATCAATGGCTTTTTT
>CAZHYD010000110.1:0-3030 GCA_964536645.1 uncultured Ruminococcus sp. | reverse complement strand
TTCGATATGAGATAAATCCCTCGTTTGAGAAGCAAACATATCGAGTGCGTCAGCATATATCGAACGCCGTATGCGTATATCGAAAATCCTGCAAGGGATTTATCTCGACGCGTATTATCCGTTAAGGATAACACGCAAATAGCTCATTTTTATTTTGTTTTTTTGTTAATTTCAATCACGTTTTTAACGAGAAGAACAAACATCATAACGCCCTCGTAAATAAGACGCAAAACGATAGGTCCTAAAACGGCAATTGCAACACCGCAAATTAAATTCAAAAAGAAACTCGACCATATCCAAGCGCCGAAATATCCATATTGCAAGGCGATAGAGATGCGGTTTATGAGCTGAAGAACATTTCCCACAGATGCATACAATACTCCCCCAACAACACAGGCAATGGAAAGGAAGGAGAAAATCACTTTAAGAATAGACTCTAAATAGAGCTTTTTGAAATTGAAATAATCGTGCAGCGTCTGCAAGATTTTTTTCGAAAAAGTGCCGTCAAATTTTGCAGGAAGAACCTTAATGCAAAGTAAAACGGTAAGAACGATAGATAAAATTCCGCCAATAATTAATGCAAATACCATAATAAAATCTCCTCAAATTTTTTTAAAATTATAACAAATTGGTATTATATTGTCAATAATTGTCGGGCAAAAAATACGGCTTGTAGCATTATAAAAAATTAAGACGGCGAAATTTCGCCGTCTTATAATTTACCCTATTATTTTACACTGCTTACCCGCATGGTCAATTTCATAATCTTCGGTGTAGATAAGGTCGCTTATAAATACAAACTCATACCCCTCGGCAAGAAGACATTCAAGAATTGTCGGCAGAGCTTCGGGTGTGTGGTCGGCATCGTTGTGGAACAAAACAATGCTTCCGTTTTCGACCTTTGAAATCACTCGCTCGCAAATGCTGTCGGCGGTCGCGGTGTCTTTCCAGTCAAGACTGTCAACCGACCACTGTATCGTATACATTCCAAGCTCGCTTAGGGTATCTACAAGCAAATTGTTGTAATCGCCGTAAGGCGGGCGCAAAAGGGTGGGGCAGACGCCCGTCACAGCCTCGATTTTTTGGTTGCAGCTCTCAATTTCGTCAATTATCTGCTCTTTAGAAAGCTTTGACATATACGGATGGCTGTTAGAATGGTTTTGTATTTGATGACCGGCGTCGGCCAGAGCTTTTACCGATTCGGGATATTTATCGACCCACGCCCCTACAACGAAAAAGGTGGCAGGCACGTCGTACTCGGCAAGAATATCGATTAGAAGCTCGGTGTCATCGTTACCCCAAGCGGCATCAAAGGAAATTGCAATTTGTTTTTTGTCGGTTTCAACACAGTAAATCGGCAGGCTTCGTTCACTGCCGGCGTAAACATACATTGAGCCTGCAACTACCGCTACCAGCGAGAGCAACGTTGCCGCGCAAACAATCAACTGCTTTTTTGTTATAATAAAAAATTTCATAAAAAGCACCTCGGTAAAGTTTATGCTGAGCTGTTTGTACTATATTATATAAAATTCAGATTGCTAAATTTTATGTTTCGTTTTATAATTATGTCGGTGAATGTCACCTCGGTTTTTTGTTATTATTTTTCAAAAAAGCAGGTGATGTTTTATGAGTTTACTCGGAGATATGATTACTGCAGGTATAAAAGGAATAAAATTCAACCCTCAATTTTATGAAGATAAGAAATATAAGGTTTAGGTTTGTATGCTTTCGCCTTCGACTTGCAAACCATGCTTTGATTTGCACGGCAAATTATATTTACCGGAAGATGCACCACCAAGATTTCCAGAGTTACACGAAAGATGTGCCCGTACTGTTGTACGGTCTGAATCCGTTAAGAAAGGAACATGTACTTTCGAAGGTGAAAACGGGATAGATGTTTCACTTTTAAACGGTGAGTCTTTACCAGAACAATATCTTACTAAAAAGCAAGCCAAAAAACTTGGTTGGAAACCGATTTTAATGAATTTACATCAAATGACAGACAAAGGCGTTATTGGTGGAGATATTTATAGAAATAAAGATGGTAAATTACCATCTGCTGACGGTAGAATATGGTATGAAGCCGATATAAATTATACTGGTGGTATGCGAAACGGTTCTAGAATTATTTATTCAAGTGATGGATTGGTATTTGTTACCTATGACCATTATTTTACTTTTAATCAAATTTGTTAGGAGGACATATGAAAACGGTTGTTATTGATTTTTCAAAATGTAAATATCCGATGGATTTACACAATGAAATCAGAGAAAAATTAGAATTGCCCGAATGGTATGGGAATAATTCAGATGCTTTATGGGATATGCTTACAGGTTTTATAGAAACACCAATTAGTATAACTGTGATATTTAAACCCGAAACCAAGTCGGCAGAAAATTTAAGAGAAAGCATTTCGAAAATAGTAGAAACTTTTAAAGAGGCTGCTGAAGAGGATGAAGAATTAAAATTTAATTGTGATATTTAAAATTAAAACCCGTATACTCACTCCCTATAAAAAATATGATACGCGGCTTGTATCATATTCCGTAGAAATAAATGGATTTATAAAACAACAAAAGCCTTGCGAAAATGCAAGGCTTTTGTTGCTAACGGATAGTAGAAAAAATAATGTATAGACTAAATACGGTCAGCTTGAGTAGGAATTCTTTGAACGGTTGATTTAACAACCTTGATTCTACGTCTTCTGATATATGCTACTATATTTTTTTCAATAGCAATAAGACGGTCTTCGTGGAAAATGCACCAGAAAAACGCCGCTATTAAAAATATTTCAAATAAAGTTTGTAAACTGGCCAAAACTGTCATTCTAAAACCTCCCGAACATTTGTTCGCAAGCTCATTATAATAAAAAAGCCGGCCGTTTGTCAAGCCTTTTTTGTAAAATTTTGTAATTTGTGCAAATTGCATAAAAACTGTTTGGCATTTTAGTCTTTGTATATCTAAAAAAAATAACTTTTTGCTTGAAATTGAAAGAATAGGATGATATAATATACTCGATGTATACCCTC
>CAZHYD010000109.1:0-3064 GCA_964536645.1 uncultured Ruminococcus sp. | reverse complement strand
ATTCGCGTTATCTGTCCCGGCCGTGTTTTCCGTGCTGACGAGGTTGACGCAACACACTCACCCGTTTTCCATCAAATTGAAGGCCTTGTTGTTGACAAGGGCATTACTATGTGCGACCTTAAGGGTGTTCTTGAAGAGTTTGCGCACGAAATTTACGGCAGTGATACAAAGGTAAAATTCCGTCCTTCCTTCTTCCCCTTTACCGAGCCTTCGGTTGAGGTTGACGTTACCTGTTCGGAATGCGGCGGTAAGGGTTGCCGCGTCTGTAAAGGCAGCGGTTGGATAGAAATTTTAGGCGCAGGCATGGTACATCCGAATGTGCTTCGCAGTTGCGGCATTGACCCAGATGAATATTCGGGCTTTGCCTTCGGTATCGGTCTTGACAGACTAACCACAACCCGTTACAAAATAAGCGATATACGTCTTTTGTTCGAAAACGATAAGCGCTTCCTTGACCAATTTTAATTTTATCGGGAAGGAGAAAAGAATATGAAAATTTCACTTAATCAATTAAAGCAATATGTTGAAATAAATGTGCCTGTTGAGGAACTTTGCAACCGTATGGTTATGGCAGGTTTCGAAGTTGAAAGCATTGAAAATCAGGGTGACAACCTTGTTAACGTAGTTGTAGCCCGCGTTGTAGAACTTGCTCCTCACGAAAACAGCGACCACTTGCAGATTTGTCAGATGGACATAGGCTCGGGCGAACTTGTGCAAATAGTTACAGGCGCGCAAAACATTAAGGTCGGTGACCTTGTACCTGCTGCACTTAATGACAGTTATCTGCCCTGCGGCGCTCATATTTTAAGCGGTAAGCTTCGCGGTGTAGAGTCAAACGGTATGCTCTGCTCCGGTGAAGAGCTATGCCTTACCGAAGCCGAATACGAAGGCGCGTCAGTACACGGTATTCTTATTCTTAAGGACACCCATCCCGTTGGCACCGATATGCGCGAGGTTTTGGGTCTTGACGACTATATCATTGACTTTAACACTACCGCAACCCGACCCGCCTGCAACTGTTTCTTCGGCGTTGCTAAGTAAATCGGCGTTGTGCTCGGCACAAAGTATCAAGCGCCCAAACCCGAATATAAAACCGTTGGCGGAAATATTAACGACTACGTTAGCATTGACGTTCAAAATTTTGACCTTTGCCCGCGTTACGTCGGTAGAGTTGTTAAAAATTTGCGAATTAAAGAATCTCCCGTTTGGATGCAAAAGGCAATCATTGCTTCGGGAATGCGCCCGATTAACAATATCGTTGATATTACAAACTTTGTTATGCTTGAAACAGGCCAGCCTATGCACGCCTTTAACTACAACGACCTTGCAAACAAGCAGATAATCGTCAGAAACGCCCGCACCGGTGAAGGCATTACAACACTTGACGGCAAGGAGTACAGCCTAACCGAAGATATGCTCGTTATTGCTGACGGTGAAAAGCCCTCCTGTCTTGCAGGTATTATGGGCGGCAAGGAAAGCGAAATCGAGGCTGATACAAAAGATTTGTTCCTTGAAAGCGCAAAATTCCGCCGTGACAATATCCGTCACACAGCACGTGCACTCGGTATTCGTACCGAATCAAGCGGAAGATTTGAACGCGGCACCGATATTATGAACGTTGAGTACGCTTCAGAGCGCGCTTTACAGCTAATCTACGAGCTTGACGCGGGCGACATTGTTGACGGCACCATTGACTGCAACAACGGTCTTCCCGAGGACAAGGTTATCACCGTTACAACCGATAAGATTCTAGAACTTTTGGGTGTTAATATCAGCAACGAAAAAATTGTTGAAATACTTAACAGTTTGCAGTTGCCTACGACGATTAACGGCAACGAAATTACCTGCCGCGTCCCCTCTATTCGCGATGATATCGAAGGCCGTGCAGACCTTGCAGAAGAGGTTATGCGAATTTACGGTTACGACCACATTGTTGCTACCAAGATGAAGGGCGAGGTTGTTCGCGGCAAGCTCTTGCCCGAACGCATTAAAACAGATAAAATTAAATCCCTTCTCACTTCTGCAGGTCTATATGAAATCGCGACCTACTCGTTTATTGCTTCAAAGGCTATTGACACACTTTTGCTTGATGAGAACGACGCGCGCAGAAATCAGATTAAGATTATTAATCCCCTTGGTGACGAATACTCTACAATGCGCACCCAGCTTACCACTAGTATGCTAACAGTACTTGCTACCAACATTAACAAGAAAATTGCTGACGGCAGATTCTTTGAAATTAGCAAGCGCTTTGTACCGAAGTCACTGCCACTTACCGAGCAGCCCGACGAAATTCCCACAATGTCTATCGGTATTTACGGCAAGGATGAAGATTTCTTCACACTTAAAGGCATTGTTGAAGCTGTTTGCAAGCTTTGCGGAGCTCATACTCAGTATCAGCGAAGCAGTGAACCCTACCTCCACCCAGGCCGACAGGCTCTTGTTAAAGCTAACAACCGTGAATGCGCAGTTTTAGGTGAGGTACATCCCAAGGTGGCTGCTGCTTACGGCATTTCCGAGCGCGTTTATATTGCCGAAATCAAGCTTGACGTTTTGCTTGAAATCAATAAGCGCAAGACCGTTTATAAGCCTCTTCCGAAATTCCCAGCCGTTGAGCGTGACTTTGCGATGCTGGTTGATAGTGACCTTCCCGTTGGCGATATTGAAAAAGCCATTACTTCGGGTGCAGGCAGATTGCTTGAAAAAGTTGAACTTTTTGACGTATATACAGGCGCACAAATTCCCGAGGGCAAGAAGAGCGTTGCATACAGTGTGTGGCTGCGCTCTGCAGAAAACACCCTCAGCGATAAGGAAATTGACGATGTAAATACAAAAATTATCAATAAACTTTCTGCAATAGGTGCCGAACTTAGAAAATAATACTTGAATTTTTATCCGTAACATAATAAAATAATTGTAAAGAGGTGTTATATATGAATAATAGTAAAACTATGACTTTTTCAATCGGTGACCAAACCGAGCAAGAAATTCGAAATATTCTTGTTACTGTTTACGATTCTTTAAAAGAAAAAGGTTATAATCCCATTAACCAGATTGTAGGTTA
>CAZHYD010000108.1:0-3087 GCA_964536645.1 uncultured Ruminococcus sp. | reverse complement strand
TCAACACCAAGGTTTACGCTTCGGGTCAAAAGGTTGTTCTTAACAAGGATATCGATACCTCTGTAACAGTAGGCGATAACGACCTTCACATGCAGGTTGACTTCCTTGTACGCGAAAAGTTGGGTTACAGTTTCTACGCATACGGTAACGACTTAGCCCTTTATGATAACTATGACATTACTCTTAAGTATGATTATTACTACCTTGCTGATGCGGGCGCTACCATTCTTAAGAAGGCTACCGAGATTGAATCGGGCAATAACTACATCATTGTTAACCGTGCTACAGGTGAAGTTCTTACAAACGAATACACCACTAACTCGGCCGGTAAGCGTGTTCTTGTGATGAACGGCACACCTTCTCTTGAAACCACAGATATGTGGCAGCTTGTTGGCAGCGACGAAACTTATTCGCTTAAAACAACCAACGGCAACTCCTATTCTCTTAAGATAAACAACGGTAACGTTTCCTATACAACAAGTGCCACCGCTACAGTTGTATACGATGAGGACGTTGAAGCTTGGTATATAGCTAAAAAAGCTTCCAATGATACTTCTTTGTACTATTTGCAGACTAAGGAAGACGAACTCCAGTATGCATACGGTCTTTCCGGATCTTTGGAGGAAGAAAGATGCCTTTGGGATTTCTATGAAATATGCACCCTTGAAACCGAGGGCTATGTTCTTGGAACCAAGACGGTTGTTTACGATGCGAGCGGTACTTCTACACAAGTATTTGAATTTGACGATATTGCAGCATACGAAATGATGTGTGATGTCACCTTCTCGCTCAACTGCTACAAGAAGGGCACAAAGGTTAAGACACTTGCTGCAAAGACCACATTCGCAAACCACCTTTACAACACCATCAGAGCAACCCGTCAGGATAAGACCGTTTACGTTGATATGCTTAACTACGGTTCTGCTGCTCAGAATTACTTTGCAACCACCAAACCGATAAGTGATATTGCAGAAAATACAAAAAAATTAGGTTTGCCTAACGAAATTGAAGGTGTTGACGTATATCAGATTTATGCAACACCCGACGATGTAGCATCTGTTGATCTTGCTACCGCAGATTCTAATACCGCTACAGGTGACAGTGCAAGAATCGGTACTGCTTTGCAGATACTCTCTTCCAACCGCCTTGTATTCGTAGTAGATACAGGCAACTATTCGGCTTCTGACCTCACATTCAGAATGACCTACGGCGACCTCGTAGCCGAAGCCAACGTTGCTGACCTTGAAAAAGGCGGAAGCTACTATTACTTCTATGCAGATGAAGAAATTGCTATTGCCCTTTACGACGTTAAGGAAGTAATCACTGCCGAACTTCTTAACGGTAATGACGTTGTTGCAACCAAGACCTACAGTGTTGAAGCATTCGTTGCTGAAAATATGAAGGATGGCGCAGAGCTTGAAGTTTTGGGCGATGCACTTATGAAGTTTGCCGACTCGGTTAAGAAGGTTGTAACCGGTGAAGCCGTTTATGATGACGTTGCTTTACCCGGCGGCAACCAGGGCGGTGGGGACGAACCCAGCGTTGAACCTGAAATTGAGTACGTATTGAGCGAGGTTGAAGAAATCGAAAGTAAGACCTCTTATATCCTCGTTAACAAGGCAACAGGCACTGTTTGGACCACAGAATACGACCGCACAGAAGGCGTATTTGCTCTTAACGGTACTGCCAGCGTTGACACAACTGATTTGTGGGCATTCGTAAACGGCGGTCTTGCAAAAGTTAACGAAGACGGCTCTTACGACGGTTACTACCGTCCCAACGGCTTATTGGAAGACGGCAGAGTTCCGATCGGTAAATACACAATATCTACAATTTCCGCTTCATATGACGAAGCAGCTCAGGCTTGGACCATCGGCAGAACAAGCGACGACGGTACGTACTATTTCTGCGCAGACGCTGCAACAGGTAAGGTTCTCAGTACTGCTGAAGTAACCGAACCTGATGAAAACTGCTATTGGATTATATACGAATTTGTAGACACCAATGCAGAAGATGAAGACAGCAACAAGCCTTATGACGACCCTACTACAGGCGCTAACTTTACATTTGCATTTGCTACCGATATTCACACCGGTAGCCCCAACGCTATTAACAATATAATTACTATGTATCAGGACTTCTCAAGACTTATTGAAGAAGGCGTAGAGCTTGATACAATAGTGATTTCCGGTGACCTTACAGACAACTCGTATCAGCAAGAATGGACTGCATTGCTTGATGCTGTACAAAACTATTCACCTGAAGGTATCACTTCCTATATGACACTCGGTAACCACGACGCACGTTCCTGGGACTATACTACGGGCGGCAGAGATCAATCACTTCGTTGGGCAGAAATTTGGCCGAGATATCAGGACTTTATGGTAAATGCAACGGGTATGGAACTTGATGTTCCTTACTTCCATGTTGAAATTGAAGGCCATAACGGCACAGAGTATGACCTTGTAGTTCTTTCTACCGAAACCGCTGAAAAGGACTCTGCATATCTTTCACCTGCACAGATCGAGTGGTTTGAAGAAACTCTTAATGAAATTGAATTCAAGAAGGGTAAAGACCACAACATTATCGTTATGTGTCACCAACCCGTTGACGGAACTCTTTATAACTTTAACAACAACATGTACCATATAGGTGATTCCAGCAGCGATATTAAGGAAATAATTGCAGAACATCCGCAGGTAGTTTACGTTTCGGGCCATATTCACACTTCATATACCACCGGTATGATCAAAGATACCGGCGAAGGTATCTATGTTGACGGTATTCCCCTTGTTAGCCAGAGTTACTATCGCGTAATCGAAGTTTATGACGATTACATTAGATTTAGAATTCGTGGTATCGACGGCACATGGCTTGACAGTTATGAAACCATCATTGTTACAAACGAAGAAACTTATGATCCCGATGCAGATGATACTCCCGTAGATCCCGAAGAACCTGTTGACCCTGAAACTCCTGTAGATCCTGAAACTCCTGTAGATCCCGAAGATCCTACAGACGAAACCAAAGGCTTGACAGCGGTTTCTGCTATCGAATCAGGTAAATCTTACCTTATCGTTAACAAGG
>CAZHYD010000107.1:0-3152 GCA_964536645.1 uncultured Ruminococcus sp. | reverse complement strand
ATGGATGAGCCGACTTCGGCGCTCGATCCTATCTCCACCTCTCGAATTGAGGAACTTGCATTGCAATTAAAGGAAAAATATACTATAATTATAGTGACTCATAATATGCAGCAGGCAGTTCGTATTTCGGATAATACGGCATTCTTCCTTCTTGGAGAGTTAGTGGAATTCGGTGAAACCGAGAAATTGTTCTCGCAACCCGCCCAAAAACGCACCGAAGATTACATTACAGGAAGGTTTGGTTAATATTATGAGAAGCAGATTTGATGAACAGCTTAGTTTACTGAATAAGAAAATGATCGAAATGGGCGCAGAATGTGAAAGCATTATCGCTCTTTCCGCAAAAGCACTTTTGGAAGGCAACGTAGCCGGCGCACGAAAGGCAAAAGAACAAGGACATAAAATTGACCAAATGGAGCGTGAAATCGAATCCGTTTGCTTAAAGCTATTGCTTCAGCAACAACCCGTAGCAAAAGACCTTCGTGTGATTTCCGCCGCTCTAAAAATGATTACCGATATGGAAAGAATAGGTGATCAGGCAGAGGATATTGCAGAAATTATCACCTTTCTTAACGGCAGAACAGGTGAGGAATGCCACGATATTCGTGTTATGGCTGAAGCTACGATTAAAATGGTTACCGAAAGTATTGATGCCTATGTAAAGCAGGATCTAACCCTTGCAAAGACTGTGTCTGACCACGATGACGTGGTAGACGATGCCTTCCTGCGCGTAAAGCAGACGCTGATTAATATGATTTCCGAGAATACCGCCGACGGTGAGTATGCACTGGATCTTCTTATGATAGCAAAATATTTTGAGCGTATCGGTGACCACGCTGTGAATATTGCAGAGTGGGTTGAATTTTCCGTAACAGGTGTTCACAAAGAAGATAAATAAAACGGAGGAAGTATATGATTTGGTGTGTTGACGACGACAGTACCATACGAGAAATTGAAGTTTATACATTAGAGCAAACTGGATTTAAAGCTCGCGGTTTTGCTGACGGTGTTTCTATGCTGGAAGCACTTAAAACCGAAAAGCCCGAGCTGATTGTCCTTGACGTTATGATGCCTGAAAAGGACGGTATAGAAGTACTTAAGGAAATCAGACGTAATCCCGAAACACGAAAAATTCCCGTGATTATGGCTACCGCCAAGGGTACCGAAATGGATAAAATCGGGGGCCTTGATACAGGTGCGGACGATTATCTTGTAAAGCCTTTCGGTATGATGGAAATGGTTTCCCGCATAAAAGCGGTACTGAGGCGCTGTGAAAAGGATGCAAAAAACGAAGGAATTACCGTAGACGAAATAACCTTAAACGACGCAGAACATATTGTTACTGTGAGTGGCGAAAAGGTTGTACTTACCCTTAAAGAATTTGAAATTTTAAAGCTTTTTATGTTAAATCCCGGTATGGTATTTTCCCGTGAAAAACTTTTATCGCAGGTTTGGGGAATAGATTTTCTCGGCGAAACGAGGACTGTTGATATGTACATAAAAACCCTTCGCAAAAAGCTTGGAAAAGCAGCTTCACAGATAGAAACCATAATCGGCGTAGGGTACAAGTTAGGTGATAAATAATGACCAAGAAAATTTTTCGTTCTATTATAGCGGTTGCAATGATTGTGCTTATATCAAGCCTTATTATTGCAAGCAGTTTTTTATATGATTATTTCAATAAAACACAGATAACACAGCTAAAAGATGAACTTTCCCTCGCGGCAGTCAATGCGGATAAATTAGGAACGGAATATTTCAATAATTATAATTCCTCTGTTTTCCGTTTTACCTTAGTTTCGGCAGACGGTACGGTGCTTTATGACTCACAGGTAAAAGCCGAAGATATGGAAAATCACCTTGAGCGCGAAGAAATTGCCGAAGCACTCAAAAACGGTAGCGGCAGCAGTGCAAGATATTCCTCCACTCTGACCGAGCGTACAATTTACGAAGCTGTTCTCCTTGAAAACGGTAACGTGCTTCGTATATCGACTAATCAAGTTACTGTGGGTGTACTTATTCTCGGTATGCTGCCGGCAATTTGTGCTATTGTTTTGATTTCTATCGTGGTATCACTTATCCTATCAGATAAGATGGCTAAAAGTATTGTAAAACCGCTTGATAAAATTGACCTTGAAAATCCCGAATCAAACGAAACTTACGAGGAATTGACCCCGATTCTTACTAAAATAAATAAGCAACATAAGCAGATTGCTCGGCAGATGAAGGAGCTTAGCCAAAAATCCGATGAATTTGAGCAGATTACCGCACATATGAATGAGGGTCTTGTTTTGCTTGATAAAAAAGGGATGATTATAAGCATAAATGCTGCCGCTAAAAAGCTTTTTAATGTTGACGTTGATGCGGTAGGCAGCGATTTTCTTACGGTAGATCGCAGTCTTAATATGAGCCATGCCATTGAAAAGGCTTTTGAGGGTAAACAAAGTGAATTCCGAGAGGAACGAAGCGGCAACGAGTATCAGTTTATTATTAACCGCACTGAGTCGGACGGCAAAACAGTAGGTGTAGTTATTCTTTGCTTTGATATTACAGAAAGGGCTTTTGCCGAACGTAACAGGCAGGAATTTACCGCTAATGTTTCTCACGAACTGAAAACTCCGCTTCAGTCGATTATAGGCAGCGCGGAACTTTTGGAAAACGGCCTTGTAAAGCCAGAGGATGAGGGCAGATTTATAGGCAATATTAAAAACGAAGCTATAAGGCTTGTATCACTTATTAACGATATTATACGTCTTTCTCAGCTGGATGAGGAAAGCGAGCCTACGAGTGAATCTGTTGACCTTTACGGTGTATCAAACGAGGTTGTTGATGTGCTGAGCGCTTCGGCCGATAAAAAACAGGTAAAGCTTCATCTTGAAGGTGAAACCTGTATTATGAACGGAATTCGAAGATACCTTTATGAGATTATCTATAATCTTTGCGATAACGCTATTCGTTACAACAAGGACGGCGGCGATGTGACGGTAACCGTTAAAAATGAGGCGGGGAACATAGTCCTTGCAGTTAGCGATACCGGTATAGGAATTCCGCCTGAGCATCATTCGCGTATTTTTGAACGCTTTTACCGGGTGGATAAAAGCCATTCAAGAGAAACCGGCGGTACGGGACTTGGCCTTTCTATTGTAAAACAC
>CAZHYD010000106.1:0-3327 GCA_964536645.1 uncultured Ruminococcus sp. | reverse complement strand
ACCTCGGGACCGTCAACAACGTCAAAGCCCATAGACTGAAAAATATTTATCATATCGTTAAGAACTGTGTTAAGGGGGTGAAGCTTGCCAACCTTTAGTTCCTTGTGAGGCATTGTAATGTCAAGGGTTTCGGCCTTTAACTTTGCTTCGGTATCAGCTTCGTCAATAAGAGCACGCTTTTTGGTGATAAGTTCCTCAAGCTCCTGCTTGGCTTCGTTTACAAGCTGACCCATAATTGGTCTTTCTTCGGGCGAAAGTGAGCCCATCTGCTTTAAAATAGCAGTAAGTTCGCCCTTTTTGCCGAGATATTTAACCCTTATTTCTTCAATTTGGCTTTTGTCGTCACAAGCTTCAACCGCAAGCTTTGCGGCTTCACTTATAGCTTTAAGCTGTTCTTTCATTTTAAATCCTCCAAATAAAAAATAAAACCTCATCCTACGATGCATAACATCTACAGGACGAAGCAAAAATCTCCGCGGTACCACCCGTATTCAAGCTCATAGAGCCAACACTCTTGCAACCTTTAACGGAGTTAACCGTTGACGCTTACTATCTGTTCGGCATCACTGCTCGGAAGGGAACTTCGGCAAAGGCCGCAATACGTCGGTTTTCAGCCGCGACCGACACTCTCTAAAAAGCGGAAATTTTACTTACTCTTCTTCGTCATAGCATTTTACCAAACAATAATAACACTTATTATAATTTATTGCAAGCATTTTTTTCTTGACATAATGGCTTTATAATAGTAAAATCAAGATATAAATTAAAAGTGATGATAGGAATAAGTAGCATTTCTTAAGTTTTTAGAGAGTGGGCGTACGGTGCAAGCCCATAACAAAAGAAGGTGCGAAGCTATCCTTGAACTGCTCCCGAAAGGGTTTGCCGGTGGGCTCCGTTACAGCCTTTTGAGTGCAGAAATTTACTTTTCTGAATTTAGGTGGTACCACGGAAATTCTTTCGTCCTGAAATTTTAATTTTAGGGCGTTATTTTTTTAGGAGGATTTTTTATGAAATACGAAATACTCAAACTGTTAACCAGAAACGCAAGATATACCGATGACGATATCGCCGCCATGCTCGGAATTACCGAAGCAGAGGTAAAAAACTATATAAAAGAACTCGAAAACGACGGCTTTATTAAAGGATACAAGGCTGTTGTTGACTGGGAAAAGCTTGACGATGCTTACGTTTCGGCAATAATTGAGCTTAACGTTGTGCCAAAGGCAGGTCTCGGCTTTGAAGAGGTTGCCGAAAAGATTATGAAATACGAACAGGTTGAGTCTGTATATCTAATGTCGGGTGTGTATGACCTTAACGTTGTTGTTAAGGGTAAAACTCTTCGCGATATAGCATTATTCGTATCAAAAGAGCTCGCTTCTATTGATTCCGTTACTTCAACCGCAACCCACTTTGTTTTGAGAAGATATAAGGATATGAACATTGAACTTATTTCTTCCGAGAAAGACGTCAGGGGGAAATTCTTACTATGATAGATTATTCGAAGGTTTTAACCCCTACTGTTACTGAAATCAAGCCTTCGGGAATACGCAAGTTTTTTGACATCGCCGCTACTATGGACGACGTTATATCCTTAGGTGTGGGCGAGCCTGATTTTCAAACCCCTTGGCAGATAAGAAAAGCAGGTATTAATTCTCTTGAAAAGGGACATACGAAGTACACCTCAAACAAAGGTTACGATAAGCTTCTTGAGGAAATTTCGTTTTATATGAAGCGCAAATTTTCTTTAAACTATGACCCAAAGAGCGAAATTCTTGTGACAGTCGGCGGCAGTGAAGCTATTGACGCATGTATAAGAGCTGTTGTTTCCCAAGGCGATGAGGTAATTATCCCTCAGCCGAGTTACGTTTGCTATGAGCCGATAACCCGTCTTGCAGGCGGTGTGCCTAAGATAATTAATACAAAGGCCGAAAACGATTTTAAGGTTACACCAGAAGAATTAAAGGCCGTTATTTCCGACAAGACGAAGGTTTTAATTTTGCCTTATCCCTCAAACCCGACAGGCGCCATTATGGAAAGGGAAGATATTGAGAAGATTTACGAGGTTATTAAAGATACTAATATTCTCGTTTTGTCCGATGAAATTTATGCAGAGCTTACTTTTGGCGGCAAACCCCACTGCGCGCCCGCTTCGGTAGAGGGTATGTGGGAAAGAACGGTAACCGTAAACGGTTTTTCAAAGGCTTTTTCAATGACCGGCTGGCGCCTTGGCTTTGCCTGCGGACCGAAAGAAATCGTCAAGCAGATTTTAAAGATACATCAATTCGCAATTATGTGTGCCCCCACTACTTCGCAGTATGCTGCTGTTGAAGCGCTTAAAAATTGCGACGAGGACGTAAAATATATGCTTGAAGAGTACAACCGTCGCAGAAGACTTATGGTGGCGGGCTTCAACAAAATCGGCCTTACCTGTCGCGAGCCTAAGGGCGCTTTTTACGCTTTTCCTTCCATTAAGTCAACGGGTATGACAAGTGAGGAATTTTGCGAAAAGTTGCTCGCTTCAAAGAAGGTGGCGGTAGTTCCGGGCAACGCTTTCGGTGACTGCGGTGAAGGCTTTATCCGCGCTTCTTACTGCTATTCGCCCGAACACATAAGCGAGTCAATTAAACGCATAGGCGAATTTTTAGAGGAAATTAAATAACCTATTTAAGTAAAAAGACAGATTCGTCGCGAATCTGTCTTTTTATCATTATTAAAGTCGAATTTTGATTATAAAAACTTTCTTATATCTATGGCTAATTGGCCTTCCAAATTTATAAGCCTTTTTGTTATGTCCTTTGATTTTTCGTCTGCTGCAGCATATTGATTAAGGTATTTATTAAGTGATTTAACACCCATATTACAGCCGTCGGTCATAAGGTCGGCAATGGTGTTATCGGTTTCATCCATTTGCAGCTTCATTTCAGTTTTGATTTTTGCCATTTTTTCCGCAATAAAGTTCGGGTCTTTTCCCTCATCCTCATATCGCTCAAGCAGCTCTTGAAGTTCTTTGTCAAGCTTATCGTGTTCATCCTTGCAAGCATTCAACAACTGCTTCAAATCGTGGCTTTTTACGCGGTCCAATACGTCATCAATGGACTTAACGCCCATTTTTATGCCTGCATCACACTCACGCAAAAGTTTTATAGTATCCGATTCTATCATAATCCATCCTCCTTTTTAGGTAGTATTTCTACTTTTTCACCTTCTATACAAAATGAATATTGGAGGAGAAATAAAAATCGACAAGGCTTCTGTCGAAACCTTGTCGATTTTGGCGGAGTAGGAGAGACTCGAACTCTCGCGCCGGGGTTTAGCCGACCTACGCCC
>CAZHYD010000105.1:0-3658 GCA_964536645.1 uncultured Ruminococcus sp. | reverse complement strand
ACTCGAACCCCGGACCAACCGGTTATGAGCCGGTTGCTCTAACCAACTGAGCTAACGCCCCAAGCGAGCAAAAATAATTATAACATATTTTATTTATTTGTCAATAAAAATTTTAGCCCTTTTTACCCCTTTTTTATAAGGTTTACAATTTCCTCAACCGTTTCTTCAAGGGCAAGCGTATCGGTCTTTACGGTTATATCACTGTAAAGCTCATAAAGGGGTTGTCTTATTTCAAAAACCGAGTCAAGCGTATCGCCCTTTTGCATTGCAATACCGCGACTTGTAATGTTTTTAAGCCTTTTCTTTATATATGGCAACGAAACGTCGAGAAAAACCGTTACGGCATCCCTTTTTAAATGTGCCATAGCCTCTTTCGACAAAACGACGCTTCCTCCCGTGGCAATAACACAGTTTTTAAGATTAAGGCTGCAGCAGACCTCGCCTTCGGTTTTAAGGAAGGCCGCAATACCGTTTATATCAATGTTTTCCTGCAAAGTTTCGCCCACTGTTTGCTGGATTTCAAGGTCGGTATCGCAAAAGTTCATCCCGAGAGCCTTTGCAACCAGCACACCTACCGTACTTTTGCCCGCCGCGGGCATTCCTATAAGCAAAACGTTCTTCATATCAGTTCTTAAGGCTCTGCATGGGAGCGGGAATTCGGCCTGCGCGGTCAATAAACTTTTTGGGTGATTTCGTAAGGTTTACGGGCATAATCGGACCCGAGCCCAAAAGTCCCCCGAATTCGAGCGATTCGCCTGCCTTTTTGCCGATAGCGGGAATTACTCTTACCGCGGTGGTTTTTGAATTTACCATACCTATTGCCGCTTCGTCGGCAATAATTGCTGAAATAACCTCTGCAGGAGTTTCGCCGGGAATGGCTATCATATCAAGACCTACCGAGCAAACTGCGGTCATAGCTTCAAGCTTTGAAAGGGTAAGGTCGCCTGATTGTGCGGCATCAATCATACCTGCGTCTTCCGAAACGGGAATAAATGCCCCCGAAAGTCCGCCCACTGAGGACGACGCCATAACGCCGCCTTTTTTAACTGCGTCGTTAAGCATTGCAAGGGCGGCGGTGGTGCCGTGGGTGCCGCAGGTTTCAAGACCCATTTCTTCAAGAATATGTGCAACCGAGTCGCCAACCGCAGGGGTAGGCGCCAAAGATAAGTCAACTATACCGAAAGGAACGCCCAGTCGCTTTGAAGCCTCACTGCCGACAAGCTGACCCATACGGGTGATTTTAAAGGCGGTGCGCTTGATGATTTCGGCAAGCTCGCCGAGGTCCCCGTCAGGACACTTTTTAAGCGCCGCGTGAACAACACCGGGGCCTGATACGCCCACGTGGATTACACAGTCAGGCTCGCCCACGCCGTGAAATGCGCCTGCCATAAAGGGATTATCCTCAACCGCGTTGCAAAAAACAACCAGCTTTGCGCAACCGATACATTCTCTGTCAGCGGTGATTTCGGCAGTTTCGCGGACAATTTGGCCCATAAGCTTTACGGCATCCATATTAATGCCCGACTTGGTTGAGCCGATATTTACCGAAGAGCATATATTTTTTGTAACCGACAAGGCTTCAGGGATAGAGCGGATAAGCGCTTCGTCACCTGCAGAAAAGCCCTTGTGAACAAGTGCGGAATAACCGCCTATAAAGTCAACACCCGTAGCGTCGGCCGCTTTTTGCAGTGTCTTTGCATAAAGAATCGGGTCGCCGCCCGAAGCCGCAACAAGCATAGAAATGGGTGTTACCGAAATTCGTTTATTTATAATCGGAATACCGAACTGTGATTCAATTTCTTCTACCGTTTTAACAAGATTTCCTGCAAGGCGGGTGATTTTGTTATAAATCTTTTCGCAGGCTGCATTGGCGTTTGAATCGGCGCAGTCCAATAGGGAAATACCCATTGTAACCGTTCTTATGTCAAGATTTTCCTCGGAAATCATATTTACGGTTTCAAGTATATCGTTAATGTTGAGCATTGCAACTTCTCCTTATGAGTTTGGCTCTCGTTAGTTTAAATGCGGTGCATTGAGTTGAAAATATCCTCATGCATAACGCGAATATCAAGGCAGTTTTCTTTGCCTAATTTTTTCATCTTTTCGGAATAATCCGCAAAAGAGCAGTTAAGCTCCTTAATTTCGGTAAGCATTACCATTACGAACATATCCTCTAAAACCGACTGGGTAATGTCAATTATATTCGCATTACATTCGGTGCAGATGGCGCTCACCTTGTTGATAATTCCTACAGAGTCTTTTCCTATTACAGAAACTACAGTTTTCATAACATAACCTCTTTTAAAAATGCTGGGCCGACGGGTTCGACTCGCGTCAGACTATGATAAATTTTATCATATCGAACAAAAAATATCAATCATAAAAAAATATTGGCGTTTATATTGTTAAAATTGTGTAAAAACCCAATATTTTGGGATTTTTTAAAAAAGTGACACAATATATAGTTGACAAAACGTGTCGTTTGGTGTAGAATAATCTTACTTTATGTGACTGGCGGATTTGCAGGCTACTGCAGGGGAGCATAAAGTTATTATGCCGACCGTCTGGGCAATTCAGCTTTAAAGTTTAGCTGGGTTGTCTTTTTTAGACCGACCAGCACCTTAAACGCCTTTGGGTGACAATGAGCCGAAAGCGCCTAAAATCAGCCCTTTAAGGCTGGTTCAAGTTTAGAAGGAGATTATTTATGCAACACAAAAATTGGCGAAATTTTAACGGTGGAGATTGGCAAACCGAGATAAACGTACGCGATTTTATTCAAAAAAACTATACGGCTTATGAAGGAGACGAGGCTTTTCTCGCCGCCCCGACCGAGCGCACTCAAAATTTAATGAAAAAGTTGAATTCCCTTTTTGCGCTTGAGCGTGACCTTGGCGGTGTGCTTGATATTGATACACAGACCGTATCCTCCCTTACAAGCTATGCGCCGGGATATGTGGATAAGGATAACGAAATTATAGTAGGCCTTCAGACAAACCGTCCTTTAAAAAGAGGTGTAAATCCTTTTGGCGGAATGCGTATGGCAAGGCAGGCCTGCGAAGCGTACGGTTATAAAATACATCAAAAAATAGAAACCGAATTTTGCTACAGAACTACCCATAACGACGGTGTTTTCAGAGCCTATACCGACGAAATGCGTCTGGCCCGCAAGAGCCACGTTATTACAGGCTTGCCCGACGCTTACGGCCGCGGCAGAATTATAGGCGACTACCGACGCGTTGCGCTTTACGGTATTGACAAGCTTATTGAAGAGAAAAAGAAGGATAAAAAAGCGCTGGAAAAGGAGCTTTTTGATTCTGAAAAAATCCGTCTTACCGAAGAACTTTACAGGCAGATACAGTACCTCGGCCTTATGAAAGAAATGGCCGCGATGTACGGCTATGATATCAGCGAGCCTGCCGCCAACACAAAAGAGGCGGTTCAGTGGACCTATTTTGCATACCTTGCCGCTATCAAGGAGCAAAACGGCGCCGCAATGTCACTCGGCAGAGTTTCGACCTTCTTTGATATTTACATTGAAAGGGATATTAAGGAGGGCACCCTTAACGAAACGGGAGCTCAGGAAATACTTGACGATTTTGTTATGAAGCTTCGCTCGGCGCGTCACTTAAGAACTCCCGAATACAACGAGCTTTTCGGC
>CAZHYD010000104.1:0-3750 GCA_964536645.1 uncultured Ruminococcus sp. | reverse complement strand
AAAGGTTGCCGCCACCTTTGTTATGGTTGACCGCAAGGAAAAGGGCAAAACCGAAAAATCTGCTATGGCAGAGGTTGGCGACGAGTTTGGTTTCCCCGTATATTCAGTTGTAGACGTTTACGACATTATAGAATACCTTGAAGAAGATGAGAAAAACCGCGAAAACGTTGACCGTATCAAGAAATATCTTGAAGTGAACGGCGCAAAATAAACCAATTTTCAGAAAGGACTTCGCAAAATGAGAAGTTTGATCGACATTTTAGAGCTTTCAACAGACGAGCTTGACGAGCTTATAGCCACCGCCGACGATATTATTGCAAACCCGCAAAAATATGCGAAAAAGTGCGAGGGCAAAAAACTTGCAACCCTCTTTTTTGAGCCTTCTACCAGAACAAGACTCAGTTTTGAGGCCGCTATGTACGAACTTGGCGGTAACGTTTTAGGCTTTTCGGCCGCGCAAAATTCCTCTGCGGCTAAGGGCGAAAGCGTTGCCGACACCGCAAAAACCGTCAGCTGTTATGCCGATATTATTGCTATGCGCCACCCCAAAGAAGGTGCACCGCTCGTGGCTTCTATGAACTCAAGCGTTCCGGTTATCAATGCGGGTGACGGCGGTCACAACCATCCCACCCAGACCCTTGCAGACCTGCTTACTATCCACAGGGAAAAGGGCAGATTTCAGGACCTTACGGTAGGTCTTTGCGGCGACCTTAAGTTCGGACGCACGGTACATTCGCTTATTGCGGCGCTTCGCAGATACGAAAACGTGAAATTTGTATTTATTTCGCCTTACGAGCTTCGCGTGCCCGAATATCTTAAGGAAAGTCTTAAAAGTGACGGTATTGACTACCTTGAAACCACCGACCTTGAAGCCGCTATGCCCGAGCTTGACATACTTTATATGACCCGCGTTCAGCGTGAGCGCTTTTTCAACGAGGAGGAATATCTGCGCCTTAAGGACAGTTATATACTCACCCCTGAAAAGCTTGCAAACGCCAAGGCCGATATGTCTATTTTGCACCCGCTTCCCCGTGTAAACGAAATAAGCGTTGCAATAGACAAAGATCCCCGCGCCTGCTACTTCAAACAGGTGCTTTACGGAAAGTATATGAGAATGGCTCTTATTCTCAAACTTTTGGAGGTGCAGTAATGAAGGTTGATTCAATTTCAAACGGCATTGTTATAGACCACATAACCGCGGGGCTGGGGATGAAAATTTACACCCTTTTGGGTCTTGACGCACTTGAATGTTCGGTAGCGCTTATTAAAAACGCACCGAGCGTTAAACTGGGCAAAAAGGATATTATAAAAATTGCTTCGGAAATTCCCGTTAACACCGAAATTTTGGGCTTTGTTGACCCCGATATTACGGTTAACGTTATAAAAAACGGCGAAATTATTGAGAAAAAGTCTATAACCCTGCCCGAAACCCTTACAAACGTTCTTACTTGTAAAAATCCGCGTTGCATTTCAACCACCGAGCAGGAACTTGACCAAATTTTCAAGCTGTCGGACAGACAAAACCGCGTTTACCGCTGTATCTACTGCGAAACCAAAGCGAAAACCCACATTTGATTAAAACTTTTAACCCTCCGCTTTTGCGGAGGGTTATTTTTTACTAAATTTTTTCATAAGACAGGATTCTCTCATTTTTTCACTTTTTTTATCATATAATTTCTTAGTAAAAAGAAAATTAAAATGAAAGGTGATAAAATATGAACGGTTTTTATCCTGAAGGATGGCAAAGAGAGGCACACAAAACCGGAGGTTTTAGCATATCGGAGCTTACTGATGCAAAGCAAAACATAAAGGTGCTTGAAGCTGTTGTCACCCTTTGCAACGCGGCGCATGACCTTGTGGTTGATTTGGGGTGTATGAAGGGCATTATTCCGCGAAACGAAGGGGCTATCGGTATTGCCGAGGGCACAACCCGCGATATTGCCCTTATTTCCCGCGTGGGAAAGCAGGTTTGCTTTACGGTTGAAAATATCCTTACCGACGACAAGGGGCGCCCTTACGCATTACTTTCACGTAGACGCGCCCAAGAACTTTGCCGCGAGCATATTGAGAACTATAAGACGGCGGGCGACGTTATCCCCGCAAAAATAACCCATTTTGAATCCTTTGGGGCGTTTTGCGATATAGGTTGCGGAATTATTGCCCTTTTGCCGATAGATTCTATTTCGGTTTCACGCATTTCTCACCCAAAGGACCGTTTTTATATAGGCGAAAACATCCGCGCCGTTATAAAGGATATTTCGCCCGACGGCAAAATCACCCTTTCTCACAAAGAGCTTTTGGGCACTTGGGAGGAAAACGCCGAACTTTTTTCGCCGGGACTTACCGTTACGGGCGTAATCAGAAGCATTGAGGATTACGGTATTTTTGTTGAAATTGCGCCTAATCTTGCAGGCCTTGCCGAGCCCAAGGCAAACGTTGCCGTAGGCCAGCAGGCAAGCGTTTATATAAAAAGCATAATCAAAGAAAAAATGAAGATAAAACTTATTATTATTGACAGTTTCAGCAACTGCTATTCACCCGAAATTAAATATTTTTTTGGCGGCGATAACATTTCCGAGTGGGAATACTCCCCCGCGGACTGTAAAAAGCGCATTTTTACCCGTTTTTGCTCTTAAATTTTAGGTGCTATCTTGAAATTTTTGTTTTAGGGGATATAATAATATTATTAAATTTCAAGAAAAGAGTTGTTCAAAATGAGCGAAAACAAAGGTTGTTCGGGCAACTGCTCGTCCTGCTCGTCAAACTGCGGCGACAGAAAGGCAGAAAGCCTGCTTGTGCCTTCGGGCGAATATAACAATATTAAGCACGTTATAGGTGTTGTGAGCGGAAAGGGCGGCGTCGGCAAGTCGATGGTCACCTCAATGCTGGCAGTTCTTATGAGCCGTATGGGCTACAAGGTAGGAATTCTTGACGCCGACATTACAGGCCCTTCTATTCCTAAAACCTTTGGCATAAATTCCCGCGCTTATCAAAACGAAATCGGCATTATTCCCGCGACCACCGAAAGCGGAATTAAAATTATGTCTGTAAACCTTTTGCTTGAAGAAAAGGAAGCCCCTGTTTTGTGGCGCGGTCCGGTTATTGCGGGGGCTGTAAAGCAGTTCTGGCAGGACGTTGTTTGGGGTGACCTTGACTACCTTTTTGTAGACTGCCCTCCCGGCACGGGTGACGTTCCTCTAACGGTTTTCCAAAGTTTGCCGCTTGACGGCGCGGTGATAGTTACCTCCCCGCAGGATTTGGTTTCAATGATAGTTAAAAAGGCCTACAATATGGCAAAGATGATGAATATTGAGGTTTTGGGCATTGTTGAAAATATGAGCTACGTTATCTGCCCCGACTGCAAAAAGGAGTTTAAGATTTTCGGCTCGGGCAGCGAAACGGTTGCCGAAGAACTTGGCGTTAAGCTGCTTGGCAAAATGCCTATAGACCTGGCGCTCTCGCAAATGGTCGATAACGGTGTTTTTGAAAAATTCGAGTGTGATTACCTTGAAGCTGCCGCAAAATCCATTGACGACAAACTGAACAATAAATAATTAATACCCTCCGCAAAATAGGCAATGCTCACAAGACAGTAAACAGTCACAGCGGTTTATTCTGCTGCGACTGTTCTTGTATATATGGGTAAATTATGATAGTATAAAATAAACTATCAATCTTGAATTTGTAGCGATACGATTACACATTTGTGTTTACATAGATATCCCAAATCGAAAGGAGATGTTCATTTAT
>CAZHYD010000103.1:0-3753 GCA_964536645.1 uncultured Ruminococcus sp. | reverse complement strand
CACCCGTAAAAGATTATGCAAAAAAGAATTATTATAATTCTACAATCATAAAATAAATTGTTGGGAGGAAGGGTTTTGGCTAAAAAACTTAAAATCGAAAACAAAAAGGGACGGCAAAAGTGGCGGCTTTTAAAAACCGATGAAGACTATTTAACAATGCCTATAAAGAGTGTCAGTCATATTGAAATGTTTAGCAATACCCTTATAAATATCGACGGCTGTATGGGGGTGTATGAATACACCGATACTTACCTTAAAATAAAGCTTTCAAAGGGGGCTCTCGTTCTTTGTGGCAGTGATTTTGATATAACCTATTTTGAAAACAGTCTTATAACCGTTAAGGGTAAAATCTCTTCGGTAGAATTTTGTGTTTGAGGGTTCTTAATGCTTTTTTTACTAAGGTTTATAAAGGGATATTTAAGGGTCCGTTTTTACGGCGGAAATATAGAAAAATTCTTTAATTTAAGCGCAAAAAACGGCATAGCGGTTTGGGGGCTTTGTCGCTCGCAGGGAGGAATAGAATGCTACCTTTCGGTAAGCGATTTTAAAAAACTTCGTGTTATACTTCGCAAAAGCCATATAAGAGCTAAAATTCTTTATAAAAAAGGCTTGCCGTTTTTTATGGCGAAAAACCGCAAAAGATGGGGTGTTACCGTAGGTCTTGTACTCTTTTTTGCGGCACTAAAACTGCTTTCCTGCTTTGTTTGGGTAATTGAGGTTGAGGGGAATGAAACCGTGCCTGACGAGGATATAATTTCGGCTTGCGAAGAAATAGGCATAAAAGAGGGAATTTTCAGTAACAGTATTGAGCCGAAAATAGCAAGGCAAAGGCTGTTGTTGTGCATTGATTCGCTTTCTTGGGCGTCCCTTGTGCTCGAGGGCTCGCGGCTTACGGTAGACGTTAGCGAAACCAAAGAGGCCGAAATTTCACCGCCTTGTAATTTGAGGGCAGCTACCGACGGCGTGATTAAAAAAATTGATATTTCCGCGGGTGAATGTCTTGTAAAAGTGGGGCAGACTGTTAAAGAAGGAGATATTTTGGTTTCGGGTGTAACCGAAAAGGCGGGGGTGACAAACTTTGTTGCGGCAGCAGGCAGTATTACTGCAGAAACGGTACGTGAAATGACCTTTAAAACGAATTTTTTGGTGGAAGAAAAGTTTATAACGGGCGAAACCGCAAAGCGAACGGTGTTAGAATTTTTTACTCTTAAAATTCCTCTATATTTAGGTCGGCAAACGGGTGAGTATGACTCAATTCTTACAAAAGAAAGGGTCACGTTTTTAGAAAGCGAACTGCCGATAACTCTTTATACACGCGAGTTTTTCTTTTATGAGGTTATGCAAAAAAGTCTGTCAAATCAAGAAGCGGTGGATGATCTTGAAAACCAATTAGAAGAAGCTTTAATTGACCTTGAAATTGAAAACTACACGGTTGAAAAAAGAAATTACAGCGAAACTGATGAAGAAATTATCATGACTGTGCTTATAAAAGCCGAAGAAAACATAGCACTCAAGGATATAATTTTATTCGACCGAAACGAAGAAAACAGCACTGAATAAAACAGTGCTGTTTTTTTGTATAAGTGTGATAAAAAACATAAGAATATTAGGGGTGATAAAATGGGAATAATTCAGTGCGCCAGGGAGTGCAAATTTCAAAAAGACGGATATTGTACCCTTGAGAAATGCGGCAAAATAGGGGATTTGGATAACGACTGTCTTTACTTTGAGCCCTGCTTATTTAATGCGGGAAACGGCCTCGGCAAGACTGCTGACCCCGATAAGCTCGAGGGATAGAGGGCAGTCGGATATTTGCTTTAAACAGGCCTTTGGTAATATGCATTTTGTAAAGCCGAGACGGGCGGCCTCGTTTACTCTGGTTTGAGCGCGGTTAACAGCGCGCACTTCGCCCGAAAGACCTATTTCGCCGAATGCAATAAGTTTTTCGTCTACAGGTAAGTCCCGAAGCGCAGATACGAGTGAAATTGCAAGCGCAAGATCTGCGGCGGGCTCATCCAGACGCATACCGCCGACAATATTTACATAAGAGTCAAGGTTAGAAAACATAAGGCCGAGCCTTTTTTCAAGCACTGCAATTATAAGGTTAAGGCGGTTGTAATCAAAGCCGGTGGCGGTCCTTCGCGGGTTGCCGAAGCCGCTTGAGGTAACAAGGCTTTGAACCTCAGACAAAATGGGCCTTGTACCCTCGATAGCGCAGGTAATACAACTGCCTGAAACGTTACTCATTCTGCCCGATAAAAGCATGGCAGAGGGATTTTCAACCTCTTTAAGACCCGCTTCGGTCATTTCGAAAACTCCAATCTCGTTTGTGGAGCCGAATCGGTTTTTGATACCCCTTAAAATACGGTATGACTGATTTCTTTCCCCCTCAAAATAAAGAACGGTATCAACAATATGCTCCATAACCTTGGGGCCTGCGATTTCGCCGCCCTTGTTGATGTGGCCTACGATGAAGGTCGGAACGGAAAGGCTTTTTGCGACGCGAAGCAGCATATTTGTAGATTCGCGTACTTGAACGATGCTTCCTGCTGATGAGGAAAGCTCGGGGATTTGCATTGTTTGTATTGAATCTATCATAACAAGACCTGGTTTGTGGGTCTTTATATATTCGCAAATGCTCGGCGCTTCGGTTTCGGTCATAATAGAAAGAGTGTCGCTTTTAACACCAAGTCTTTCAGCGCGCATTTTTATCTGCATTGCCGATTCTTCACCCGAAACGTAAAGTATTTCGGTGTCGCTTTGAAGTGAATTACAAACCTGCAAAAGTATGGTTGATTTGCCTATGCCTGGGTCGCCGCTTAAGAGTACTACCGAGCCTTTCACGATGCCGCCGCCAAGCACTCTGTCAAGCTCATTTATGCCTGTTTTAAAACGTTCTTCATCAGAAAATTTTATTTCGGAAATCGGTCTTGCAACAGCCTTGCTTACGGGTGAAAAATCACCTTTAGAAGAGGGAACCGCAAGGCTTTCTTCAAAGGTGTTCCAAGCCGCGCAAGAGGGACATTTTCCAAGCCATTTTGATGCTTCGTATCCGCACTGTGAACAGATGTAAACGGTTTTTGCCTTCGCTGACATTTATATTCTCCTTTAGCCAAAGTATTTATCTATTCCGCAAAAGATGCAAAATGCCATCTTTTTTTGATATTCGGTATCTTTTAAATTACTCAGGTCTTTTTGGTTGCTTAAAAATCCGCACTCTACAAGAACGGCAGGAATTGTAGCGTTGTAAAGCAGGTAGGTACTTGAGGTTGCCTGCTTGTTTACCCTTGTGTTATCGTGTTGCAGATTTTCTATTATCGAGGTTTGGATACTCTCGCCAAGAAGTACGGAAGTTTTATCATCCGGTCTGTAAAACACCTGCGAGCCGCTGGCAGCAGAGGTTGTAAATTTGTTCATATGAATACTTACGAATATAGCGTCAGGATACTCCTTCATTAACTCCAAACGGTTTCTAAGGTCGCTTTTTTTGCGGTCAGAAATGGAAGAAGATTCCGTATCCTCTGTAGAAGTATCTTCATCCCGCGTTAGTATAACTTCGTAACCGGCAAGGGATAAAAATTCTTTTACTTTAAGGGCTATTTCAAGGTTGATATCCTTTTCAAGCGTACCGTCTAAGGCCGAAGCGCCGCCGTCAAACCCGCCGTGGGCTGAGTTAGCTAATACTACATATTTTTAGCAATTCTGTATATTTTGTCGATTTTTGAGTGGTTATTTTCACTAAATTTTCCACTC
>CAZHYD010000102.1:0-3764 GCA_964536645.1 uncultured Ruminococcus sp. | reverse complement strand
CGAAGTTGTCCGCCGTGAGAAGAGCCAGTGGATGCTTAAGATTACCGAGTATGCCGAGCAGTTGCTTGACGGTCTGGACACCGTTAATTTTATTGACCGCGTTAAGACTCAGCAGAGAAACTGGATAGGCCGTTCCTACGGTACACAGCTTACCTTCAGCACCAATATCGGTGATAATTTCGACGTTTTTACAACCCGCGCGGATACGCTTTTCGGTGCTACATATATGGTAATGTCACCCGAGCATCCTCTTATTGAAAAGTGGGCAGACGTTATTACAAACTATGATGAAGTTGTAGCCTATAAGCAGGAAGCTGCCAAAAAGTCCGACTTTGAAAGAACAGAACTTGCAAAGGAAAAGACGGGTGTTAAGCTTTGCGGCGTAACCGCTATTAACCCCGTAAATAACACCGAAATTCCGATTTTCATTTCGGATTACGTTCTTATTTCTTACGGTACGGGTGCCATTATGGCTGTTCCTGCACACGATAATCGCGACTGGGATTTCGCAAAGAAATTCTCACTTCCCATAATCGAAGTTGTAGCCGGCGGAGAGGACGTTCAAAAAGCCCCATTTACTGACTGCGCTACAGGCATTCTTGTAAATTCCGATTTCCTTAACGGTTTATCAGTTGAGGAAGCTAAGGTTAAAATGCAGGAATGGCTTACAGAGAAGGGAATAGGTAGCGTAAAAACCAACTACAAGCTTCGTGACTGGGTGTTCTCACGTCAGAGATATTGGGGCGAGCCCATTCCTATGGTTTATTGCGAAAAGTGCGGTTACGTTCCGCTTGACGAAAGCGAACTGCCATTGCTTTTGCCCAACGTTGACTCATACGAGCCTACCGATAACGGCGAATCGCCTCTTGCAAAAATGACCGACTGGGTAAATACCACTTGTCCGCACTGCGGCGCACCCGCAAAGCGCGAGACCGATACAATGCCTCAATGGGCAGGTTCATCCTGGTATTTCTTGCGCTACTGCGACCCCCACAACGACAAGGAAATCGCTTCTAAAGAAGCACTTGAGTATTGGACACCTATCGACTGGTATAACGGCGGTATGGAGCACACAACCCTCCATCTGCTTTACAGCCGCTTCTGGCATAAGTTCCTTTATGACATAGGTGTTGTGCCCACCGATGAGCCTTATGTAAAGCGTACCAGCCACGGTATGATTCTCGGAGAAAACGGTGAAAAAATGTCCAAATCGCGCGGCAACGTTGTAAACCCCGATGAAATTATCGAAAACTTCGGTGCCGATACTATGCGCGTTTACGAGATGTTTATCGGCGACTTTGAAAAGGCTGCTCCTTGGAGTCAGTCTTCAATTAAGGGAAGCAAGCGTTTTCTTGATAAGGTTTGGTCGCTTTACGATATTATTACCGACGACTGCGGATACAGAGCAGAGCTTGAAGCGGAGTTCCATAGAACCATCAAAAAGGTTACCGAAGATATCGAATCGCTTAAGATGAACACTGCTATTGCGGCACTTATGTCACTTCTAAATGCAATTCAGGCCACAGGCAAAATTACGAAGGACGAATTTAAGACCTTAATTATCTTGCTTAACCCCTTTGCGCCCCATATTACCGAAGAACTTTGGACAATGGCCGGCTTCGAAGGAATGCTGAACGAAGCTAAATGGCCCGCTTTTGACGAATCCAAATGTGTTGATGCTACGGTTGAAATAGTTGTTCAGGTAAACGGCAAAATTAAAGCAAGACTTAACATTCCTGCCGATATTTCTGCTGAGGATGCAATTGCTATGGCTAAGAGTAATGAAACGGTTTTAAACGAAATTTCGGGCAAAAACCTCATAAAAGAACTTTATGTTCCTAAAAAATTAGTTAATTTGGTAGTGAAATAATAAAAAACTATTGCATAATCGAAAATATTATGATATAATTTCCTTTGCTATTGGATATATTGGAGGTGTAAATTGTGAGTGCACTTGAAATTATTTTAGGTATATTAATGATAATTGTATCGCTGGTTATTATTTTTGCAATTCTTTTGCAGCCCGGCCGCCGTGCAGGTATTAACGGTGTTATTTCCGGCGGTGCCGATACATTTCTTTCTAAGAATAAAGCAAGAACGTTTGATGCTTTCTTAGCCCGTTGGACAAAGTATATCGCTATTTTGTTCTTCGTTTTGGCTCTTGTTGCAAATATTATTGCTTTAAACTAACAGCATTCTATTAAAATTTAACCCCTGCTAAAATAGTGGAGGGAGGGAATAAAAATGAGTCAAGTAAGAATTAAAGAAAATGAATCTCTTGATAACGCTTTGCGTCGTTTTAAAAGACAAACCGCAAAAGACGGTGTAATTCAGGAAGTTCGTAAGAGAGAGCACTATGAGAAGCCCTCTGTAAAGCGTAAAAAGAAGTCGGAAGCTGCTCGTAAAAGAAAGTTCCGCTAATAAAATGCAAAAGGCGGTATTTTTTACCGCCTTTTTATTTTAGTGTAGAACATATTTGGGAGTTTAAAATGTTACTCAAACCTTTAATTAAGCTTGAACGCGTTACCGATATCAAGCTTGAAACTTTAAAAAAGTATGATATAACCGCATTAATACTCGACGTTGATAACACTCTTTCAACACATCACGGTCAAAATTTGACTGAAGGTCTTAGCGAATGGCTGAACTATATGAAGGACGGCGGAATATCACTTACAATTTTATCAAACTCGAAAAAGAAAAGGGTAGAGCCCTTTGCAAATAAAATCGGTCTTGATTTTGAAAGTTTAGGCTTAAAGCCGTTGCCTTTCGGTTTTTCGCGTGTAATTAAGAAACGCAATTTCAAAAAGCAACATGTTGCCATTGTGGGTGACCAAATCTTCACCGATATTTTGGGCGGAAATCTTGTTGGAATTAAAACAATTCTTTTAACCCCGATTCTGCTTGAAGACGGTATTTCGTTTAAGATAAGAAGACGCCTTGAAAGGTTCGTTTTCAAGATTTATAAGATAAAAAACACGGAGGTTTAATATGAGTGCAAAATTCGGTCCTGCCGGCAATTCTGACAGTTTTTCAAAAATGGGATATAAAAGCAGTTTAGAAGTGCCTGAATATCTTGTCAAAATGGGACTTGACTGTTTTGAATATCAGTGCGGCAGAGGTGTAAATATCGGTCTGGAAAAGGCACAAAAATTAGGTGAAATCGCAAAAAGCAATAACATTTCGCTTTCGCTGCATGCGCCTTACTATATTTCAATGTCCTCTGTTGAAGAAGAAAAACGCCTTAACTCTGTTAATTATATATTGGCTTCGGCACGCGCAGTAAAGGCTATGGGCGGTAACAGAATTGTAGTTCACACAGGCTCTTGCGGTAAAATCAGCCGCGAAAAAGCGCTTGAGTTAGCCATTGATACTATGAAATTATCACTTGAAGCCCTTAAAAATGAGGGGCTTGACGATATACACATTTGCCCCGAAACTATGGGCAAGGTTAACCAGTTGGGCACCTTGCAAGAGGTTATGGAGCTTTGCAAAATTGACGAATCGTTAATTCCATGCATTGATTTTGGTCACCTTAACGCCAGAGATTTGGGTTATTTTAAAGCCTTTGAAGATTTCGAAAAGGTATTTTTAACCATCAAAAACGAGCTTGGAACCGACAGATTTAAGCATTTTCATTCGCATTTCTCTAAAATTGAGTATACGACAGGCGGAGAAAAGCGTCATCTGACCTTCGAGGATACGGTTTACGGACCTAATTTTGAGCCTGTTTTAGAACTGGTTAATAAATACGATTTATCACC
>CAZHYD010000101.1:0-3829 GCA_964536645.1 uncultured Ruminococcus sp. | reverse complement strand
TTACAGTGCGATTTTTACGAGTGAAATTCATATGTCGTACAGGACAGATGTTATTAACCATCTGACCGCCAACAGAACCTGCCTGCTTAGAGGTAAGGTCGCCGTTGTAGCCCTGCTTAAGATTAACGCCTACTTCGTTAGCGGCTTCCATCTTAAAACGGTTGAGTGCTTCTTTAGCCTCGGGTACTACATTCTTAGCCATTTTAGTTTCTCTCCTATAAAAATAAATCGTTTTTGCGTTTGCAGTATTATTTTGCAACGCTAAAAACGATTTATTATAGGTAAATTATGTGGGTTTTGTAAAAAAATGAAATTTAAGAATTTTCAATATCGGTTATCATATCAACCCTGCGCTGATGACGGCCGCCCTCGAACTCGGTATCAACAAAAAGATCGGCAAGTTCAATAGCGGTGCCTACGCCTATTACACGTCCGCCAAGGCAAATAACGTTAGAGTTATTATGAAGGCGTGTAAACTTTGCTGAAAAATGCTCACTGCAGGCGGCTGCGCGAATGCCTTTTACCTTGTTTGCCGCAATAGACATACCGATGCCTGTGCCGCAAACCAAAATTCCAAGCTCGTTTTTGCCGCTTGTAATGCTGGCGCAAACCTTTTTTGCAATTTCTGGATAATCTACCGACACCTGCTCGTAAATGCCGTAATCGTCAACTTCGAAGCCACGCTTCTTAAGATGCTCCGCGATAGCGTTTTTGTGTTCAAGACCGCCGTGGTCACAACCTATTGCAATTTTCATATGTTTTTACTCCTTTTAAGTTTTAATTCTCTCTCGGCTTGGGGAAGCCGTAAATACTTAGGTAAAAGTGATGCGGCACTTACAGTATTACCCGCCTTAAAATCTGGCAGAGCCGCGGCGCCTACACCTGTGGCGTTTTGATATTTCTTATTTACGGCCGCTTTTTTAACCTTTTTAATATCGGCAACAAAGGGAAAAAACAAATCGGTACCGTCGCCGACTATTATTATATCTTTATCATTATTTTTTGAAATTTCTTCGATTTCTGACTTTAATTCATCGCGCATAGGGGCGCGGTCGTCGCAAAGTCGGGAAATAGTACCGTTTTCGATTTTGAAAAGGGCGTTGTAAACCTGATTACAACGCGCGTCCATAACGGCGCATACAATACAGTCGCGGTCGAAAAAATTGTGAGCCATAGCAAACAGTGTAGAAACCGCCACGCAGGGCAAATTTTGCGGTGCTGCCAAGCCTTTTGCAGCACTGACACCGATTCTAACGCCCGTAAATGAGCCCGGGCCTACCGTTACGGCAATACCCTCAATATCAGAAAAGGTAATAGCCGAAGATTTGAATAAGTTTTCAACCATAGGCATAAGTGTTTGCGAATGGGTTAACTTTACGTTTATAAAACTTGAAGCTATTATTTTTTCGTCTTCAAAAATTGCAGCAGAGCAGGGCACCGCCGAGCAGTCAAGCGATAAAATTTTCAATTATTTCACTTCCTTTTTGTGAAAAACGGTAATCTTGCGCTCGTTTTCGCTAAGGGTTTCAATTTCTACGTAAATTGTATTTTCGGGTAGAGCGCCTTCAATATTTTCGCTCCATTCTGCAACGACAATACCGTTCGCTTCGATATACTCAAAAAATCCGCAGGAATAAAGCTCTTCCCAAGAAGAAATTCGGTACATATCAAAATGATAAATGTCAAATTTTCCGCCCAGGTATTCATTTATAAGCGCAAAGGTGGGTGAGGTGACGTCGCCTGCATATCCAAGACCCTTTGCCAAACCCGAAGTAAAGCAGGTTTTACCCGCGCCTAAATCGCCGCGAAAGGCAATTACTTGGCCACCGTTAAGTGTTTTTGCAAAATTTTCGGCAATTTGGCGGGTTTTTGCAGGGGAATCGGACAAAAAAACTTCCATATAAAACCTTCCAATACATTTCTTAGAAATATAATAACATATTTTCTTGAAATTTAAAAGCCCCTCTTGAATATTTATTTAAAATATAATAAAATAGTTAGGTAGTTTGAATTCTAAGGAGGTGGCAATATGAAGTTTATCTTTTCCCGTATAGCAGACTTTTACCGCGAATCCGATAAAATTTTATCGGCACTTTGCATTTTTACTACTGTTTTCGGTTGTATGGCGGTATTTTCGGCTACATACTATAAGGAAAGCTTACGACCTTTATTAGTCCAGATAATCGGTATGGTTTTGGGTATTGCCGCCGCTTTTATAATTTCAATTTTTGATTTTGACAAAATTCTTAAAATGTGGCATATAATCGGATTTTTCGGTCTGTTTTTGGTGATTCTTACCTTTTTTATAGGAATTGCGCCCGAGGGTACCGACGATAAGGCTTGGCTTGACCTTGGAATCACAACCCTTCAGCCTTCGGAATTTTTTAAAATCAGTTTTATTGTAACCTTTTCTGCCCATCTGCAAAGGGTTAAGGAAAACATAAATAAAATTAAATATTTAATTCCCGTGGTTTGCCACGGTATTTTTCCCGTTATACTTATTGTTTTGCAGGGTGACTACGGAAGCGCTTTAGTATTTGCCGCTATCTTTATCTTTATGATTTTGCAGGCAGGCCTTTCGGTAAAATATTTTATAATCGGTTTTTCGGCCCTTATTGCCACTTCGCCGCTTATATATTTCTTTGTTTTTAACGAAGAACACCGCGAAAGACTTAAGACTATGTTTGATTTTAATGCCGATATTCAGGGCACCGGTTATCAACAGTGGCGCGGCAGGGTAGCCCTTGCAAACGGCGGACTTACGGGTCAGGGCTATTTAAAAGGTGATCTTACACAAGCAGGTGTTATTCCCGAAAGCTATAACGACTTTATATTTGTTACAATAGGCGAAGAATTAGGCTTTATCGGTTGTATGCTTGTATTGCTATTGCTTGGCGCTATATGTTTGCGCTGTTTGAGAATTGCAAAAATATGCAGAAAAGACGCGGGAAAGTTTATATGCGTCGGCGTTTTTGCAATGATTTTTGCACAAACTGTTATAAACGTCGGTATGTGCGTTTCGGTTTTGCCCGTTATTGGCGTTACTTTGCCCTTTTTCAGCTCGGGCGGTACTTCGCTTTTGGCAATTTACCTGGGTATAGGTCTGGTGCTGAATGCTTATATGCACCGAAATTCCCGAACAATTTATCTGCACGATAATATTTAACCTCCGCTTTATGTGGAGGTTAAACTTATTTTTCCGCATTTTGCACAAAAGAGAATAAGACAAACTGCCGTTTGTGTGCAAAAAGGAAAATATTGAAAAAAATTCATAAAAGTATAAAAAACTATTGCATATTTATTCGGAATATGATATTATATATGCATTATAACTAATCAAATTTGCATATTATGCATACACGGAGGAATATTTATGAATAAAAAGGAATACAAAAAGATAGTGCTTGCATATTCGGGCGGTCTTGATACTTCGATTATCATCCCTTGGCTTAAGGAAAACTACAATAATCCCGAAATTATTGCCGTTTCGGGAAACGTAGGTCAGGCAAGCGAGCTTGAAGGTCTTGAAGAAAAGGCTATAAAGACCGGCGCTTCAAAATGCTATATTGAAGATTTAACCGAAGAATTTTTGACCGATTACGTTTTCCCTTGCGTGCAGGCAGGCGCCCTTTATGAAGAATATATGCTGGGTACCGCTTTTGCCCGTCCGCCTATTGCAAAGCGTATTGCTGAAATCGCTTTGGCAGAAGGTGCTGACGCTATCTGCCACGGCTGTACGGGTAAGGGCAACGACCAGGTACGTTTCGAGCTTGCTATAAAGGCTTTTGCTCCCGATATGCCTATAATTGCTCCTTGGCGTGAGTGGGAC
>CAZHYD010000100.1:0-3859 GCA_964536645.1 uncultured Ruminococcus sp. | reverse complement strand
GCTCCCGGTAAGGAAGGCCTTGTGCATATTTCCAAGCTTGACGTTAAGCGTGTTGAAAAGGTTGAAGACGTTGTAACAGTTGGCGATCAGGTGCTTGTAAAGGTAACCGAAATCGACGATCAGGGCAGAATTAACCTTTCAAGACGTGACGCTTTGGTAGAGGTTAACGGTGCAGTTGTTGAAGAGGGTGCTGATGAAGTTCCCCAAAGAAAAAACAACCGTCCTCACCAAAAAGACCGTCGCGGCTTTAAAAAGCACGACTAATATTAATTAAAGAGCAGGTTTTTGCCTGCTCTTTTTTTATTTTAGTTTACTTTTTTATGGGTTTGTAGTAAAATAGAAATGTTAAAGTGAAGGGAGGGGAAGTATGAAAAATATTGTAATTATCGGCGGCGGTGCGGCAGGACTTATGGCTTTTTGCCGTGCGGCAGAAAAAAACGCCGAAAAAAATTCTCTTATAACCCTTATCGAAAAGAACGAACGCTACGGCAGAAAGCTTATGATAACGGGCAAGGGCAGATGCAACGTAACCAATAACTGCGATATTGATACTCTTATTTCCTCAACTCCCGTAAACCCAAGGTTTTTGTATTCCTCCTTTTCCGCTTTTTTGCCACAGGACGTAATGAACTTTTTCGAAAAAGAGGGTGTTCCCCTTAAAACCGAGCGGGGAAATCGCGTTTTTCCCGTTTCGGACAAAGCTGCGGACATTGTTGACGTATTTTCGCGTATTGCTAAAAAGTATGCAAAAGCGGGCAAGGCAAGGCTTGTAACGGGCACTGCCGAAAGGATTTTAATTGAAAACGGTGCGGTTAAGGGTGTATTGCTAGATTCGGGTGAGGAAATTCCTGCCGACAGTTTGCTTATTGCAACGGGCGGTGCTTCCTATTCGCTTACGGGCTCTACGGGTGACGGCTATAAAATGGCAAAAGATTTAGGGCATACTATTACCGAACTAAAGCCCTCTTTAGTGCCGCTTGTCTGTCACGAAGGCTTTTGCTCGAAACTTTCGGGCCTTTCACTTAAAAACGTTACCCTTTCGGTCTTTGAAGAGGGGCGAAAAAAAGCTCTTTTTTCCGAGATGGGCGAAATGCTTTTTACCCACTTCGGTATATCGGGACCGCTGGTCCTTAGCGCTTCTTCCCATATGCGAAATATGGGCAAGAAAAATTACACCGCACAAATTGATTTAAAACCCGCCCTTTCTTTAGAACAGCTTGACAGTAGGATATTAAGGGATTTTGCACAAGTGCCTAATAAGGATTTTGCAAACTCACTCGATAGGCTTTTGCCTAAAAGTATGATTCCCGTTGTTGTAAAACTGTCGGGCATACCCGCTGACCGCAAGGTTAATCAGATAAGCCGCGAGGAAAGACGAAGCCTTTGCGAACTGCTTAAAGGATTTAATCTTAAAATTACGGGCTTTAGACCTATTGAAGAGGCGATAATCACCTCGGGCGGAGTTTCGGTAAAAGAAATCAACCCTCAAACTATGGAGTCCAAAATAGTAAGCGGACTTTTCTTTGCGGGTGAAATAATAGACGTTGACGCCTATACAGGCGGCTTTAACTTGCAGATAGCCTTTTCTACGGGCTTTGCGGCAGGCAACAATTTATAAAGGAGAAAATTTATGATTTCTATAGCTATTGACGGTCCTGCAGGGGCAGGAAAAAGTACACTTTCCCGCAAAATTGCCGAAAAATTAGGATTTATTTACGTTGATACGGGCGCCCTTTACAGAGTTGTGGGACTTAAATTTTCATTGCTTGGTGCCGACACCTCGCTTGACTGTGATATAGAGGGCATTTTGGCTGAAACCTCGGCTGATATTCGCTTTGTAAACGGTGAACAAAGGGTATTTTTGGACTCTGAAGACGTTTCGGATAAAATCAGGACACCCGAGGCTTCGATGATGGCTTCTGCCGTTTCGGCAAAGCCGCAGGTAAGGGCGTTTTTACTCGAAATGCAAAGAGAATTGGCTCGCAAAAACAACGTTGTTATGGACGGCAGAGATATAGGCACAGTGGTGCTTCCTGACGCTACCGTTAAGATTTATCTTACCGCTTCTGCCGAAGCCAGAGCACAAAGACGCTATAAGGAACTTACCGAAAAGGGAATGGATGTCGATTATCAGTCGGTTTACGAGGATATGGTAAAACGCGACTACAACGATATGAACCGCGCTATAGCTCCTTTAAAGCAGGCAGACGATGCTGTCTTGGCTGATACCACTGAATGTGACCTTGAAGGCTCGCTTGAACTTTTACTCAAAATAGTTAAAGAAGGACTTGACGGCAAATGAAAATAAACCTTGCAAAAACCGCAGGATTTTGTTTCGGTGTAGATAGGGCTGTAAACATTGTTTATGACCTTTTAAAAGAGGGAAGGCAGGTCTGCACCTTAGGGCCTATTATTCACAACCCCCAGCTTGTTGATGAGCTTGCAGAGAAGGGTGTAAGGATAGTGTCCTCCCCGTCCGAAACACCCGAAGGTGCTACCTTGGTAATCCGTTCTCACGGGGTGGAAAGAAAGACGGTAGAAGAGGCTGAAGCCTTAGGACTTTGTGTGGCAGACGCCACCTGCCCCTTTGTTTCAAAAATACACAAAATAGTGGCAAATCACAACGCCGAAAATGCAGTTACAATTATTGCGGGTGACTCTGCTCACCAAGAGGTTAAGGGAATAATGGGGCATTGCGGTAGCGAGTGTTTTGTTGTATCAAATGAAGCAGAACTCGAAGAATTGCTGCAAAAAAACGAAAATTTTTCTGAAAAAGATTTAATTTTTGTCTCTCAAACGACTTTTAATGCAGAAATTTGGAGTAAAATGCAAAAAAATTTAAAAAAAGTATGTACAAAAGCAAAAATATTTGATACAATATGTAACGCTACGTCAAACAGACAGATAGAGGCAGACAAACTTTCAAAAGAAAACGATGTGATTATTGTTATAGGCGGAAGGCACAGTTCAAATACGGCAAAGTTGTTTGATGTTTGCAGTGCTAATTGCCCTTCGACACATCTTATTGAAACGGCGGCAGAGCTGCCGTATATTAATTTTGGTAATTGCCGTTCTATTGGCGTTGTGGCGGGTGCATCTACACCTGCCGGTATAATTAAGGAGGTTATCAAAACCATGTCGGAAAATTTGCAACAAGTAGAAGAACAGGAAGCAGTACAAAAAAGCTTCGAAGAAATGACTGACGAAGAGGCGTTTGAAGCATCGCTCAGCAGTTTAACAGGCGACCAGAAGGTTTGCGGTACAGTTGTAGCTGTTAACGCTTCGGAAATCACAGTTGACATCGGTAGAGGCGTAACAGGTTACATTACTGCTTCGGAATATTCATCTGATCCCAATGTAAATATGGTCGATGAAGTAAAGGTTGACGATAAAATCAATCTTATCATTATGAAAATAAATGACCAGGAAGGCACAGCAATGCTTTCAAAGCGTCGCTATGATGCTATTGCAGGTTGGGACAAAATTGTTGCCGCAAAAGAGTCCGGCGAAGTTTTGACAGGATATGTAAAGGATATTATCAAGGGCGGAGTTGTTGCTTACACAAACAACCTTCGCGTTTTCATCCCTGCTTCTCAGGCAACCGCTTCTAAGAACGATTCTCTTGAAGAGCTTAAGGGTAAGGAAGTTTCCTTCCGCATTATTGAAATCGGCCGCGGCCGCAGAGCAGTTGGTTCTATCCGCAGCGTACTTCGCGAGGAAAGAAAGGCTGCCGAAGAAAAGATTTGGGCTAATATCGCAGTTGGTGACCGTTTCACAGGTGCCGTTAAGTCACTCACAAGCTACGGCGCATTTGTTGACATCGGCGGTGTTGACGGTATGGTTCATATTTCCGAGCTTT
>CAZHYD010000099.1:0-3898 GCA_964536645.1 uncultured Ruminococcus sp. | reverse complement strand
CCGCTTTTTGCGGTAAAATCACCGAATTTCAGCACGCCTGCGGATTCCAAAAACTGTATAAACTCTCTCTTATAACCTTCCATTTTAAATCTCCCTTATATTTTAGTCTACAAATTCGGCAACGCAACGCTCGTAAGCGGCAACGGGGTCGGCTGCCGCCGTAATAGGACGGCCTACAACAATGTAATCACTGCCGATTTTCTTTGCTTCGGCAGGTGTCATAACTCTCTTTTGGTCGCCTATGTCCCCATCGGCAAAGCGAACGCCGGGGGTAACGGTGAGGAATTTTTCGCCGCAGGTATTATGTACCTTTTCGGCTTCAAGAGGTGAACAAACAACACCGTCAAGTCCTGCTTTTGCGGCATTTGCGGCATAGTGCATAACAACCTTGTCAATAGGCTCTTTTATAAGAAGGTCGTTTTCCATACGCTCCTGGTCGGTGGAGGTGAGCTGTGTTACTGCTATAAGCAAGGGGCGGCTGCCGTCGGGTCTGGTAAGGCCTTGGAGTGCGGCCTCCATCATAGAAACGGTGCCTGCGGCGTGCAGGTTGGTCATATCTACGTCCAAGCGTGACAATACTGCCATAGCCTTTTTAACCGTGTTGGGAATGTCGTGAAGCTTAAGGTCTAGGAATATCTTGTGACCCCTTGCCTTAAGGTCGCGAACGATTTGCGGACCTTCGGCATAAAAAAGCTCCATACCGATTTTCACGAAAGGTTTTTTGCCGGTAAATTTATCAAGAAAATTAAGGGTTTCTTCTTTACTTGAAAAATCGCAGGCTATAATTACGTCTTTACCCATTGTGTGCTCCTCCTATAATTTCAGATAAACTGTTTATTTTGTATTTTTCCATTACTGCGGGCAGGTTTTCGATAATGTTTTTACAAGCGTAGGGCTCGACAAGGTTTGCCGCACCTACTTCTACTGCGGTGGCGCCCGCAAGCATCATTTCAATAACGTCCTCCGCAGTGGAAACGCCGCCCATACCGATAATGGGGATTTTAACGGCGTCATAAACCTGATACACCATTCTAAGCGCAACGGGTTTTATTGCGGGACCCGAAAAGCCGCCCATTTTGTTGGCGAGAATTGGTTTTTTTGTTTTTAAATCTATTCTCATTCCAAGCAGGGTGTTTATAAGGCTTAAACCGTCCGCGCCGGCGGCTTCGCAAGCCTTGGCAATTTCGGTAATATCGGTAACGTTGGGCGAAAGCTTTATATATACAGGCTTGGCGGTGACTTTTTTTACAGCCTCGGTCACGGCAACGGCGTTTTTCACGCTTGTACCGAAAGCAAGACCTCCGCCGTGAACGTTGGGGCAGGAAATATTAACCTCAAACCAGCCGATTTGGTCCTCTTCGTCGAGCATTTCGCACGTATAAGCATAATCCTCAACCGAAAAACCGCTGACGTTTGCCATAACGGGTTTGTTAAAGCATTTTTTAAGCCTGGGCAGTTCTTCTGAAATCACCTTTTCAACGCCTGGGTTCTGAAGACCTACCGAATTGAGCATGCCTGAAGCGGTTTCGGCAATTCGGGGTGTTTCGTTGCCGAAGCGGGCGTCCCTTGTAGTTCCCTTAAAGGAAAAGGTGCCCAGCATATTTATATCGTAAAGGTCGGCAAACTCATAGCCAAAGCCAAAAGTGCCGCTTGCGGGAATAATAGGGTTTGAAAGCTCTATTCCGCTTAAAGTAACACGGGTGTCTACCATATTATTTCCTCCCTTACAAGAACGGGACCGTCCTTACAAATTCTTTTGTTGCCGTACTTTGTTTTGCAACTGCAACCCATACACGCGCCAAAGCCGCAACCCATACGCTCTTCGAAACTGTACTGTCCGCTGCAATTTACCGTCTTTTCAACAGCTCTGAACATAGGCTCGGGCCCGCAGGTGTAAAAATAATCGTAGCAGATATCCTTCATCGCGTCGGTAACAAAGCCCTTTACGCCAAAGCTTCCGTCAACGGTGGTAACCGTAACTTCGGCACCCAAAGTTTCAAACTCTTTTGCGTAAAAGAGTTCGCTTTTTGTGTTAAAACCTAACACTACCGATACCTTTTTGCCTTCGCTTATAAGATTTTTGCAAAGTCTGTAAAGGGGCGGCACGCCGACACCGCCGCCTATAAGCAGATTTTTATCACCTGCTTTAGAAGTGTCAAATCCGTTGCCGAGGCCTACCAAAATGTCAAACTCGTCGCCTGATTTCGCGCGGGACATAATTTCGGTGCCCTCGCCCACAACCTTGTAGATTACGGTTATGGTGCTGTCGGAATAATCACATACCGAAATAGGCCTGCGTAAATACAGCCCTTCAATTTTGAAGTTTATAAACTGCCCCGGCGCAGTCAAAGCCGAGGTATCGCCCGCAAGCTCCATCTTAAAAACCGAAGGAGCAAGCAGCTTGTTAGATATCACTTTGTAAATTCCTTGTGTCATCTTATTCCTCTTATGCATCTATAGTAGAAACTGTGATAGTGCTTTCATCAAGAACGTCAAGCAAAACCTTAACCGTGTCAAGTGCGGTGAAAAGGGTTACGTTATTTTCGGTGGCAAGGCGGCGGATTTCAAAACCGTCGGTCGCGGTGCCCGAAGAGTTAATATCGCGGGTGTTGATAATGTATGCAATATGACCCTGACGGATGGCATTGGGGATTTCCTCACTGCCGTCGCCTATCTTTTGAAGCACGTGTGTGCGAATTTCGTTTTTCTTAAGGAATTCTGCGGTGCCGCTTGTGGCTTCAATATTGAAGCCGAGGTTGTAAAAGCGGCGGATAAGGGGCAAAGCCTCGTCCTTGTCGCAGTCGGCAATAGTTACGAAAACAGTACCGTAATTCTGAAGCTTCATACCCGAAGCCTGCAAAGCTTTGTAAAGTGCGCGGTTAAGCTTGTCGTCATAACCGATAGCTTCGCCTGTAGACTTCATTTCAGGGGAGAGGTAAGCGTCAAGCCCTCTGATTTTGTTGAAGGAGAACACCGGAACCTTTACGTAGTAACGGCTCTTCTCTTCGGGATAAATACTGAAAATGCCCTGCTCTTTAAGAGTTTTGCCGAGAATAACCTCGGTAGCAATATCTGCAAGGCTGTAGCCGGTAGCTTTTGAAAGGAAGGGAACGGTTCTTGAAGAGCGGGGATTAACCTCGATGATGAACACGTTGTCGTCCTTATCAACGATAAACTGAATGTTGTAAAGACCCACAATGCCTATACCAAGGCCTAACTTTTTAGCGTACTGAAGAATAATGCCCTTTACCTTTTCCGAAATACTGAAGGTGGGGTAAACGCTTATACTGTCACCCGAATGGATACCCGTTCTTTCTACAAGCTCCATAATTCCGGGGACGAAAACGTCTATACCGTCGCAAATGGCGTCAACCTCAACCTCTTTACCTGAGATATATTTGTCAACAAGAACGGGCTTGTCCTCGTCAATTTCAACGGCGGTTTTAAGGTAGTGGCGAAGTTGCTTTTCGTCGGCAACTATCTGCATGGCTCTGCCGCCCAATACGAAGGAGGGTCTGACCAAAACGGGATATCCGATTTCTTTCGCCGCCGCAACGCCTGCTTCAATAGAGGTTACGGCCTTGCCCTGCGGTTGAGGAATGTTAAGGGATTTTAATACCTTCTCAAAACTGTCGCGGTTTTCGGCCTTTTCTATAGCCGCGCAGTCTGTACCGATAATCTTAACGCCGTGCTTCATAAGCGGCTCGGCAAGGTTAATTGCAGTCTGGCCACCGAGCGAAGCAATAACACCCTCGGGCTTTTCAAACTCAATAATGTTCATAACGTCCTCTGTGGTGAGGGGTTCAAAATCAAGCTTGTCCGAACAGGTATAGTCGGTAGAAACGGTTTCGGGGTTGTTGTTTATGATGATTGCTTCATAACCTGAGTTTTTAATCGT
>CAZHYD010000098.1:0-3906 GCA_964536645.1 uncultured Ruminococcus sp. | reverse complement strand
TATCCATACCCCCGGCGCAACTAAAGAGATGGCAAAGGCTAAATCGGAAGAAATGCTGCGTCTTGTTGGAATTATCCCCGAAAACGTATATAATGCTTTCCCTCACGAACTGTCGGGCGGTATGCGTCAGCGCGTTATGATTGCTATGGCCTTGGCTGCGGAACCCAGACTTATTATTGCTGACGAGCCGACTACGGCACTTGACGTTACTATTCAGGCGCAAATTCTTGACCTTTTGCAAGATATTAAAAACAAGATTGACGGTTCAATTCTGCTTATTACTCACGATTTAGGCGTAATTGCAGAAATGGCCGATTACGTGGTTGTTATGTATGCGGGTAAGGTAATAGAAAAGGGCACCGTTTACGAGATTTTTAAGGATCCTAAACACCCCTATACCATTGGTTTGCAGAAATCTAAACCTACTATGACTATTGATGACAGTACAGAGCTTTATAATATTCCCGGTAACGTACCGAATCCTGTGAATATGCCTAACTACTGTTACTTTAAAGAGAGATGCGCTAAGTGCATAAAAAAATGCTCGGGCGACTATCCGAATATGGTTCAAGTCAGCCCCACCCATTTTGTAGCATGTCATTTATATGATGAGGAGGCAGGAAATGAATAACGAAATAGAAATCGGGGATACCGCCTCCGCTTGCGATTACGAAGCGTTAGCTGCGGAATATCAAGAAAAGATAAGTCTTAGAAATGAAGAAGATTTTAAAAAGCCTTTTGACCCCGACTGCCTTCTTGAAGTACGCCATTTGCGCAAGACCTTCCCTTTAAAGAAAACTTTTACAGGTAAGGTTACCAAAGAATTGGTAGCGGTTGATGACGTTTCCTTTAAGCTTAAGGCAGGTGAAACCTTGGGTATCGTTGGTGAATCGGGTTGCGGAAAAACCACCAGCGGCAGAGCGATTTTAAAGCTTCACGAACCCAGTGGGGGACAAATTATTTTCGACGGCGAGGATATTACGAATTACGATTCCAAGCAGATGCGTCATCTTCGTCGCCAAATGCAGATAGTTTTCCAAGACCCATATTCCTCCTTACCGCCAAGAAGTACAGTTGGCGGAATCCTTTCCGAACCGGTTGAGGTGCATAATATTGTTCCAAAAGATAAGGTTAAGGAATACGTTTTGGAGCTTATGGAAAAGTGTGGCCTTAGAGATTACTATTACGAGCGCTATCCCCACGAATTTTCGGGCGGTCAGCGTCAGCGTATTTGTATTGCCAGAGCTTTGTCAGTAAATCCAAAGCTTGTGGTGTGTGACGAACCCGTTTCGGCTTTGGACGTTTCTATTCAGGCGCAGATTATAAATCTGCTGAAAAAACTTCAGCGCGAAATGAATTTGGCTTATATCTTCATTTCCCATGACTTAAGCGTTGTAAAATTTATTTCGGATAAAATTGCGGTTATGTACTTAGGCTCTGTTGTGGAGTACGGCAGTAAGGAAGATATTTTTAAAAATACTTTACATCCGTATACAAAGGCGTTGTTTTCTGCAGTGCCTAATCCCGACCCTACGGCCAAGACCGAGCGCGTCAAGCTTGAAGGTGACATTCCGTCGCCCGCTAATCCGCCTAAGGGATGCCGTTTCCATACACGCTGCCCCTATGCGAAGGATATTTGCAAGCACGTCATTCCGGAATACCGTGAATACGGTGAGGGACACTTTGCGGCTTGCCATCTGCTGAGCGAGGAAAAGTAAACTATGGCCAAAAAGAAAAAGGAAAAGATTATATACGTTGACGACGGCAGAACCATCGCCGATATGTCGGACATCTCGGGCGGGTTTAAGACCAAAAATCTTGAATTCGGCAGCGGAAAAGCCAGATTCAAAGAGGTTTTTAAAACCTATATCGGCGCTGTGAAGATGATGCTTCTTCCTATGTTGGTAGTAATCGGCGCTTTGATTTTTATTTATTTGCTGCTTACTTTATTGTTTTGGCTAATGTAAAAAAGTGTGACTTTTAAAAATATAAGACAAGAGTTAAGAAATAAAAGAAACCTCGGTGAATTATCACCGAGGTTTTAACCTTTTTTATGAGAAGTGCTCTTAAAGAGCGCTTTTAAATTATATAAGTTTTTCGTCAAGCATAATTTTAAGTTTTAAAATTGCGGTTTGGGTTTTGGCGTCCTTAATTTCGCCTGAAAGAATCATTTGTACTGCGGTTTCAAGCGGTATTTTTTCAACTGTTAAAAATTCGTCCTCATCGGGCTCTTGTTCGCCGAAGGTAAGCCCCATTGCTGCGTAAAGCCAAATTACCTCATCACAGTAGCCGGGAGTGGGGTAAAGGGTTCCAAGTGAGAAAAAGTGCTCGGCAGCAGCGCCGGTTTCTTCCTTCAATTCACGTTTGCCGCATTCAAGGGGTGTTTCGCCGTTTTTATCGCGTTTGCCCGCAGGTATTTCGAGAAGTATTTCCTTATAAGGATAGCGGTACTGCCGCACCATAAGCACCTCGTTTTCTTCGGTAAGGGCGGCAACACAAACTCCGCCGGGGTGCTCAACAACCTCGCGCAATGCGGTGTTGCCGTTGGGTAAAAGGGCAGTATCAGTACGTAAATTTATAATTTTGCCCTTGTAGGTATATTCCTCTTTTATTTGTTTTTCCTCTAAATTCATTTTTTTCACCCTTTTTTAATATATTTATAGTGATAATGGTTGTAGTTAGTCGAAACAGCGAATTCATTATATATGTATTGGGAGAGAGCAGGATGGAAAGAATTATCAAATCACGTGAATACGATTATTTAGAAAGGCAAAACGTAATATCAAAACTTTGCCATGAGTACCCGTTTGTTAAGAAAAGTATAATCGGAAAATCGGTTTTAGGCAAGGACATAACGGCCCTAAAAATAGGCTCGGCTTCGGCGTATTGCCTTATTGCCGCCGCGTTTCACGGGAGTGAAAGAATAACCTCCAACGTGCTGCTGATGTTTATTGAAGACTTATGCCGTGCAATAAAAGACGAGGCTTACATAGAGGGGCTTAAAATGCCAAGTGCTATGCGGGGCAGAGGAGTAATATTTATACCCTGCGTAAATCCCGACGGATGCGACATATCACTGCTTGGAGAAAAAGCTTGCGGCAGATGGGGTGATAAGATATCAAAACTTTGCAACAAGGATTTTGCCCATTGGAACGCGAACGTTCGCGGCGTAGACATTAATCACAATTTTGATGCAGGGTGGCATGCCCTTCGCGAGAGGGAAAAGAAAACTGGTATTTTAGGTCCCGCACCGACAAGATTCGGCGGAACAAGACCCGAAAGCGAGCCCGAAACACTTGCTCTTTGCGAACTTTGCAGAACAACAGAAATCCGTCACGCTGTAGCGCTTCATTCACAGGGCGAGGTTATATATTGGAGTTACGGTAAAACACAGCCCTCACGCAGCAGAAAAATGGCCGAAATTATGGCAACCTCTTCGGGATATGCCTTAGATATTCCTTACGGAATTGCAGAGGGCGGCGGTTTTAAGGACTGGTTTATTTCAAAGTTTTCGCGACCCGGGTTTACGGTAGAATTAGGTCGTGGCAAAAACCCTCTCCCAATTAGCGAAAGCATTAAAATTTACAGCAAGGTACGCGAAATGCTGACCTTGTCCGTTATAATGTAAAATTAAAGGCTGATTAGTTTCTAATCAGCCTTTTTAAATTATGATAGGTCTTCTACAATGAGCGTTCTAACTGCGTTATCGTCTTCGGGAGTTTCTAAGGCATCTCTTACTGCAAAGAATTTTTCAGCAACCTGAGGGAATAGTGCATAGCTCAAAACGTCCTCAGCGGATTTACCAATGCCTTTTTCCTTCATTTCGGCGGCGTATTTTTCAAGCTCGGGCTCAATAAGGTCGGCAGGACGGCGCGTGATTACGGGGTCGTTACCGATAGCTTTTTT
>CAZHYD010000097.1:0-4063 GCA_964536645.1 uncultured Ruminococcus sp. | reverse complement strand
AGAGCCAGATCTTCTCCACCGCGGCTGACGGTCAGACCTCGGTTGAAGTACACGTGCTTCAGGGCGAAAGAGAGTTTGCAAGAGATAACAAGACCCTCGGCGTGTTCCACCTCGACGGTATTGCTCCCGCTCCCCGCGGAATTCCCCAAATCGAAGTGACCTTTGATATCGACGCTAACGGTATCGTTCACGTTTCGGCAAAAGACCTTGGCACAGGTAAGGAAAACAACATTACCATTACCTCTAACACAAATATGTCCAAAGAAGATATTGACAAGGCTGTAAAAGAAGCCGAAGCATATGCCGCTGAGGACAAAAAGCGCCGCGAGGCTGTTGACCTGCGCAACAACGCAGACCAGATGATTTATCAGACCGAGAAGACCTTAACCGAGGTTGGCGATAAGCTTTCGGACGAAGAAAAGAGCAAGGTTGAAGCCGCAAAGGAGGCCCTTAAAGAAGCGCTCAAGGGCGAAGATGTTGAAGCTATAAAAGCTAAGCAGGAAGAACTGCAGAAAGAAATTTTTGCCGTAAGCGAAAAGCTTTACAAGGCAGCTAACCCGCAGGGTGACGCTGCCGGTGCAAACACCGCCGAAGGCGGCGATCCCAACGTTTATGAAGCAGACTTCACCGACGTTGACGACAACAAGTAATCTTTAACGATATATGCGCCCATTTGGGCGCATATACATATTCCCGAAATTTAGGAGAATTGTTTTGGCTGAGGAAAAAAGAGATTATTACGAAGTCTTAGGAGTGGACAAATCGGCTTCCGAGGACGAGTTAAAAAAAGCATATAGAAAAGCGGCAAAAAAATACCATCCCGACCTAAACCCCGGCGACGAAAAGGCCGAAAAGTGTTTTAAAGAGGTTAACGAGGCTTACGAAGTCTTGTCGGACAGTCAAAAACGCGCCCGTTACGACCAATTCGGCCACGCGGGTGTTGACCCCAATTTTGGCGCGGGCGGCGGTCAGTATTCAGGCGGATTTACGGGCGATTTCGGCGATTTTGGAGATATTTTTAACTCCTTTTTTGGCGGAGGCTTCGGAGGCTTCGGCGGCGGCGCAAGACGAAACCCCAACGCGCCGAGACGCGGCAACGATACCGCGGCTACTGTTAATCTTTCCTTTGAAGAAGCCGCAAAGGGTTGCAAAAAAACCGTAAAAGTTACAAAAATCGACAATTGTAAGGACTGCGGTGGCACGGGTGCGGCGGCAGGCTCTTCAGCTAAGACCTGCCCGATTTGTCACGGCACAGGTCAGGTTGCTTCTACCCAAAGAACGCCCTTCGGCGTAATGCAGACCCAAACCGTTTGCAGCCACTGTTCAGGCTCGGGCAAGGTAATTGATAATCCCTGTAAGACCTGTAACGGCAAGGGCAGAATTCGCCACACGGTTGAGCGCGAAGTTGAAATTCCCGCAGGTATTGACGACAACCAAATTATAAACGTTCGCGGCGGGGGTGACGCCGGCGCTAACGGCGGCCCTTCAGGTGACCTTAAGATAAACGTTAATGTGCGTCCCCACGAAATTTTCGAGCGCAACGGGTACGACATTTACTGCGAAATTCCCATCACCTTTACTCAAGCAGCTTTGGGAGCGGAAATCGTTGTGCCCACCCTTGACGGTAACGTTAAATTTACCGTTCACGAGGGCACCCAACCCGGCGATGAATTTAAGCTTCGCGGTAAGGGTGTGCAGAGGCTTCACTACTCGGGCCGCGGCGACCAATACGTTAAAATTACGGTTGAAATACCGCGCGATCTTTCAAAACACCAAAAGGAACTTTTGCGGGAGTTTGAAAACTCTTCAAACGCGAAAAACTACAAAAAGCGTAAGAGTTTTGTTGATAAGGTTAAAGATTTTTTTGACGACTGATTTTTTATATTTTTTAACATACCAAACGAAGTGTTTTTTGCAAAAAACGCTTCGTTTTTTCTTGACTTAAAAGCGTCTGTATGGTAGAATATCTAAAATAATATTATTTATATATGCTATAGTGCGGTGAAAGGCGGTTTTTTTATGAATTATACACTTAAAAACGTGAATATTTATAAAGACGGTGCTTTTTATTTGGGTGATATGGCGGTTGAACTTTCCTCTTTTTCGGCTGACTCTTCGCAAAATGGCGGTAATATTGTTTCTAAATTCAATAATTGCTTTGTTTTCCCGGCTTTTTGTGATGTACACGTTCATCTGAGAGAGCCGGGTTTTTCATATAAAGAAACCATCGCTTCGGGCTCGGCGGCGGCGGCGCGCGGCGGTTACACCGCGGTTTGCACCATGCCAAACCTTAACCCTGTGCCCGATTCGGCAGAAAATATTGCCGTACAAAAAGATATTATCGCGCGGGACGCTGTAATTTCGGTTTTTCCCTTGGCTTCGATAACCGTCGGCCAAATGGGCGAAACCTTAAGCGATTTTGACGCCCTCGCAGAAGACTGTATTGCCTTTTCGGACGATGGAAAAGGTATTCAATCCGAAGAACTTATGCGACAAGCTTTTCTTAAAGCCAAAAGCCTTGATAAAATAATCGTTGCCCACTGTGAAGACAACAGTCTGCTTCGCGGGGGCTACATTCACGACGGCGAGTATGCGAAAGCCCATAATCATAAGGGCATTTGTTCTGAAAGTGAGTGGCGTCCCATTGAACGCGACCTTCGCCTTGCAAAAGAAACGGGAGCAAAATACCACGTTTGCCACATTTCCTGCAAGGAAAGTGTTGAGCTTATACGCAAAGCCAAAGCCGAAGGGGTTGACGTTACCTGCGAAACCGCGCCGCATTACCTTGTGCTTGACGACAGCAACTTGCAAGAACACGGCAGATTTAAAATGAACCCTCCGCTCAGGGCTAAAGAGGACCGCCTTGCACTTATAGAGGGCTTGCTTGACGGCACCGTTGATATGATCGCCACCGACCACGCGCCCCACTCGGCAGAAGAAAAGAGCCGCGGTCTTGAAAAAAGCCTTATGGGCGTGGTAGGACTTGAAACGGCGTTTTCGGTTCTTTACACAAAACTCGTTAAAACGGGAATACTAACCCTTGAAAAGTTAATAGAAGTAATGTCAATTAACCCAAGAAAGCGTTTTTCTATACCGCTGGGCAACGACTTTTGCGTATTTGACCTTGAAAAAGAGTATACCGTAGACCCTGAAAAGTTTTTGTCGCTGGGAAGGGCAACCCCGTTCGAGAACGAAAACCTTTTCGGCGTATGCAAAATGACCGCCCGGGACGGAAAAATAGTTTATTCTGATTTTTGATATATTTAGGAGGATATTATGGCAAAGAGAACAGATATTAAAAAGATACTTATAATCGGCTCGGGACCTATTGTTATAGGTCAGGCCGCCGAATTTGACTATGCAGGCACACAGGCTTGTTTGGCACTTAAGGAGGAGGGGTACGAGGTAATTCTCTGCAACTCCAACCCCGCCACCATTATGACCGACACCACGATTGCCGACAAGGTTTATATGGAACCTTTAACCCTTGAGTATATTGCTAAAATCCTCCGCTATGAGCGCCCCGACGCTATCGTTCCCGGCATCGGCGGTCAGACAGGACTTAACCTTGCCATGCAACTTGAGAAAAAAGGTATTCTTAAGGAGTGCGGCGTTGAGCTGCTTGGTACCAGCAGTGAAAGTATTGAACGCGCCGAGGACCGCGAACTCTTTAAAGAGCTTTGCCAGTCTATCGGTGAGCCAACCATACCCTCCGAAATAACCTACAGCATTGAAGAAGCAAAGGAAGCCGCGGCAAGAATCGGCTATCCCGTTGTTTTGCGCCCCGCGTTTACCCTTGGCGGAACGGGTGGCGGCTTTGCTTACACAGAAGAAGAGCTTGTAGAAGTAGGCCTTAATGCATTTAAGCTTTCACCCGTTCATCAGGTGCTTATTGAAAAGAGCGTAAAGGGCTATAAGGAAATTGAATTTGAGGTTATGCGCGACTCTAACGACCACGCTATCACCATCTGCGGTATGGAAAATATCGACCCCGTTGGTGTTCATACAGGTGACTCTTTGGTTGTGGCGCCCATTATGACCCTTAACTACCACGACCTTAAAA
>CAZHYD010000096.1:0-4080 GCA_964536645.1 uncultured Ruminococcus sp. | reverse complement strand
AAACTACCCCTCAGTCAACTTCGTTGACAGCTCCCCTGACAAGTGGAGCCTACCACAGCGGTAAAATTACTCATCGGCAAAAGCCTCTTTGGAACCACACGCTTAGCGTGTGGTTTTCGTTATACAGCTAAAAGCCAAGAATTTGAGTGTTTTAAGCACCCTTATTCTTGGCTTTTCAATTTAATATAAGGTTCTGAGTCCCTTTGGGTAGTGGTTTTTAGCTACTCCCGATACAACCTTTACCCCGCCCACAGCACAGCCGTTTACCGTTACAACTGCCCAGCCGTTTTCACACTGAGCCGAAATTTCCTCGCCGTGAAGATACTTTGCAAGCTCCGCACTTGCGGGCGAAAGTTCAATTTTTCTTTTAAAGTTTTTACCCAATGCCATAAAAAACTGATGATGGGGCTGAATATAGTTCTTGCGGATTTCGCCAATTGTCACCCCGCAGGAAAGGGCGACGCCGTCCTTCACGTCGATACCGCCCCCGAAATAAACGGGGTTGCCGTTATATAAGGTGACCTTGCTTTCGTCATAATCTATAAGCGCATCGTCCAAAAAGTCGTATACTATCTTATCAACCTTCTTTGCGGTAGCAGGCAAAGGTCTATCAAAACCGCTCTCCCCCTTGTTGTGAAGCAGGGCCATAAACTGACCCTCGCCCCGTGATTTATGGGGATAAAACCGTCTTGCAAAATGTATATTTTCACAAATACAGCCATCAAAATTAATACCGTCCGCCGTAACGTTTTGTACCCTTTCGCTTACGGGAATAAGTTCAAAATCGGGATGGTTTTGCAAAAAAGCGTCTACAACCATTTCGTTTTCTTCAAGCGAAAAGGTGCAGGTGGCGTAGACTATGTATCCACCGTCTTTCAAAAGCTTTACGGCGTTTTCCAAAATTTCCGACTGCCGTTTGGCGCACATCTGAACGTTTTCTCGGCTCCACTCATCTATAGCGGCATCTTCTTTTCTGAACATTCCCTCGCCTGAGCAGGGCGCGTCAACCATTATCATATCAAAAATCGGCGGAAAAGTTTTTGCGAGTTTCGCTGTATCCATACAAGTAACAACGGTATTTTCAAGCCCCAAGCGTTCAATATTTCCCATTAAAATTTTACAACGGGAAGAAATTTTTTCGTTTGAAACAAGCAGTCCTCTTTCGCCTAATTTATTTTTAAGCTGACTGCTTTTTCCACCGGGAGCGGCGCACATATCTAGAATTTTCCAGTCCTTTTTTATCTCTACACATTCTGCGGGCGCCATAGCCGCAGGCTCTTGAATATAGATAAGCCCTGCGTGGTGGTAAGGATGGTTGCCTATCCTTTCTTCTGACAAATAATAGCCGTTTTCAACGTAAGGTATTTTTTCATTCGAAAAGGGGTTGATTTTTTCAAAATCGGCAAGGCTTATTTTATCGGTATTAACACGAAAAGCCTTTATAGGCGGCTGTGAGATAGCGGCTTCGTACTGTGAAAAGCCGTCACCTAGTATTTTTTTCATTCGCGTTACATATTCTTGCGGTAACTGTTTCATTTTTATACCTTTACATTATTTCAAGATTTAACATACACATTCCTACGGCGGTTATCGCGGCAGTCTCGGTCCGAAGAATGCGCTTTCCTAAAGAAATGGGTACGCCGCCTTTGTTTTTGGCGGTTTCTATCTCCTGCGGTTCGAATCCGCCCTCGGGACCTATGAATATACCTACCGATTTTACGCTCGGCAGTTTTTGCAAAGCCTCTTTAGTGGGCGCCATTCCATCACAGGTTTCGTACGGCACAAGCACCATATCAAGCTCTGCCGCCAGTTCCAGTGCCTTGTTATATTTCATAACCTCAAAAACCTTTGGCACTATGTTGCGTTTGCTCTGCTTTGCGGCGCTTTCGGCAATAGCCTGCCAACGTGCTTGCTTTGATTTGGCTTTTTTATCGTCAAGCTTTACTACACATCTGTTCATTTCTACGGGCACCACGGCAAAAACGCCCAGTTCAACACATTTTTGAATTATAAGCTCCATCTTGTCGCCTTTGGGCACGCCCTGAAAAAGATATATTTTAACGGGCAGTTCGGTATTGTTATAATTTTTCTCAACTATGCTAAGGCAGACCTTCTCTTCACCAAAGCTTTCAATACGGCACAAATCACTTTCACCGTCACAGCTTATAAGACAAATATCACCCTCGTTCATTCTTAAAACGTTTTTTATGTGATTATAGTCAGCACCCGTTATAAGATACCCTTCCCCCTGCTTTTGAGAGGAGTTTACAAAAAAGTTGAACATGATATCACCTCGTGCAAAATATTATACCATACTTTCAAAAATATCACAAGCCATATAGTTATTAACAAAACGGGTATTTTTGGTTGTTTCGCAGAACTAAAGTCCGTTTTATAGGACTTTAATTATGCTAAAATACAGACAGTAAAACAAAACGAGGTGGCTACAATGGGAATTTTGGCAAGAGAAAGGTTTAATACCGCTTTATACGAGTATTACAAAACCCACTACGGCGAAAGGTCGGGAGATTTATGGTATGGCGAGTCGGCGGTAAACGTTTGGATTTTTAAACGGGACGGCAAAATAATAACCCTTAAAAGCCACATTTTAACAGGCGAAGTAACGGAGCAAATTGAAAAAGGAGAATGATTATAAGATTGTTTGGAAATTTATTTGACTTTAATGGCGACGTCAAGGCAAATTTAGAGTAATTTTGTTTTTCTTTGAAAATTGCGATAAATATGATATAATAGTTTGTGATAAAAAACATAGGAGAAAAAAACAATGACGAATGCGAAGAAACAATTATGGCAGACGGTTAAATTTACACTGTTTTCTATTTCCGCAGGGATAATTCAAATCGGCACCTTCGCCCTGCTTGAAATTTTTATTAAAGATTATTGGATTCCATATTTAATCTCTTTGGTTCTCTCAATATTATGGAACTTTACGTTTAATCGACGTTATACCTTTAAATCAGCAGCAAACGTACCCGTAGCAATGGCAAAGGTATTTGGATTTTATTTAGTTTTCACACCGTTATCTACATATTTGGGCAATTTGGCTGAGGGCAACGGCGTAAACGATTTTGTTATTTTAATCGTAACATTACTTGCAAATTTCGTGTTGGAATTCCTTTATTGCAAGCTTGTGGTATATCGCGGTCAAGAGAATACCCGTGTTTAAATTTGTATAATATCCTAACTGAAAACAGCACTAACGAAATGTAAAACCTAAATACAAAAAAACAAAACGAGGGCGGCTCATAAGAGCCGCCCTTAAAAATTGGTTTGCAGCAAATAAAGAAAAAATGATTTGTGTTTTGGCAAAAATATATGGCATAATTTTATTATCAAAGTCCGTTTTATAGTACAGTGAATATTTTATAATTAAGTCAGAACAAAGAAAGGGGTTCTGACAAATGGAAGATTATAAAGGCATCACAGGCGATTATGCAGACACCAATCGTGATGGAAAAGTGGATTTTGTAGAGTATGATAGTGACTGCTATGATTTTGAACATATTTATAAAAAAGGTCATGGTTCAGGCGGCTATACTCCACAAAAGCAAAGTGGCTTCAAGGGTTGGCTCAGAAATATGACAGTCGCTCATTGGATTATCATAATTTTATTTTGCCTACAAATACCGTTTTTAATTGTGCCTGCAATCATTTTATTTATTATTTGGATTTGCCAAAGTTGAAAATAGTGGGTGTTAGGAGGATTCATTATGTTTAACGATGATGAAGATTATAGTTTTTTAACAGGCGGTCTTGGCGATTTAGATGGCGATGGTAGGGTCGATTTTATTGAATATATGAATGAAGAAGACGATTTCCAAAGAATTATGGGTAGTAACGATGATGACTACTCTGTTTTGGATGACAATGATTTAGAAGATGAATATAGTGATGAAGAGTATTCTGATTTTAACTATGACATCAATGAAGACGATTACGAAAATGAAGATTATGAAGATGAAAGTGACGATGAAAAAGTATACTTATCGTAGATGTGCCGAAACCATGACTGACGAAGCAGCTCCGCTTGTTGGCGCAGATGTTATGATGCGGCTCGGC
>CAZHYD010000095.1:0-4107 GCA_964536645.1 uncultured Ruminococcus sp. | reverse complement strand
GTCAGCTTACCGAAAAGGTGAGAAGAAAGCCCTATTCGGTAGTGCTTTTTGACGAGATTGAAAAAGCCCATCCCGACGTGCTTAATATTATGCTGCAAATTCTTGACGAGGGCCGCATAACCGATGCGCAGGGAAGAACCGTTAATTTTGAAAACACGATAATTGTTATGACCTCAAATGCGGGCAGCGAGCGTCAGGAAAATCTTTTGGGCTTTGGCAAAACACAGGAGAACGCTTCGAAAGAAAAAGCCATCAAAGCGCTTGAGGACTTCCTTCGTCCCGAATTCATAGCAAGGGTTGACGAAATTGTGGTATTTTCACCCTTGTCTCAGGAAAGTGTGGAAAAAATTTCCGAAATAATGCTAACGGAACTCGTTGATGCGCTAAGCGAAAAGCTTATTGAACTTAAGTTCGATAAAGAGGTTTGTAAGGTTATTGCCCAAAAGGCCGAGGGCAAAAAACGAGGAGCCAGAGAACTTCGCAATATCATTCGTCGAGAAATTGAAAACAACATTGTTGATATTATCGTTTCTAATGCCGAAGGCACAATAAAAACGATAAATCTTATCGCCGAAAAGGGCGAAATTAAAATAGATTTTGTAAAAGCGTAGGATATTTATGGTAACAGACGTAGTTGTAGTAGGCGGCGGCGCGGCAGGACTTTGCGCGGCGGTTTATTTAAAACAAAATAACCCTAATCTTTCGGTCAGAATTTTGGAATCAACAACCCGTGTGGGCAAAAAACTTGCCCTTACGGGTAACGGCCGCTGCAACATAACCAATAAAAATATTGAAATTTCGCGCTATCACGGCGAGGAGGTTTCTTTTTGCGAATATGCTCTTAAAAAGTACGACCGCCTGTTTTGCGAGGAATTTTTTGAAAAAATCGGTGTTCCCTTCATTTTCGAAGGGGATAAGGGCTATCCCGCGTCCTTGCAGGCTTCTTCGGTGGTAGACTGCTTGCGCTTTGCGTGTGACAATCTTGGCGTTATAACCCATACCGAAGCAAAGGTTACAAAAATAACCGTGTCAGGCGGGAATTATAAACTTAGCTGCTCTGGCGTGAACTTCTTGGCGAAGCGCGTTATTATAGCCACAGGCTTACTTTCGGGCGGGGACAGGCTTGGTTGTGACGGCGGGATGCTTGAAATTCTTAAAAAAGCAGGTTTTAAAACTGTTGAAACCACCCCTGCTATAGTTCAGCTTAAGACTGTTACAGATATTGTAAAGCAACTTAAAGGAATAAAGGTGGATGCCCTTGTAACCCTTAAAAAAGATGGTAAAAAGGTGCGGCAGGAGTTTGGAGAGGTGCTTTTTTGCGATTACGGGCTTTCGGGTCCTCCTGTTTTGCAGGTATCGCGTGAAGTATCGCGAAACGGGGGAGAGTGTGAAATCTCGCTCGATATTATGCCCAATTTAACCTTTGACGAATTGCTTTTGCAGTTAAGGGAAAGACAAAAAAGACTTTATTACTTAAATCTTGATGAATTTTTAACGGGATTTTTGAACAAAAGGCTCGGTCAGGTAATACTTAAAGCTTCCGGATTAAAGCTTTCTGAAAGCGCCGAAAGTTTAGACCAAAAGGCTCTTCGCAAAATTGCCGAAAACGTTAAAAATTTTAGCTTTAAGGTTATGTCAAGCAACGGCTTTTTGAATTCGCAGGTAACGGCGGGCGGACTTAAAACGACCGGCTTTTGCGATAAAACAATGATGAGCAAATCAAATTCGGGACTTTATGCCGTTGGTGAAATTCTTGATATTGACGGTGACTGCGGCGGCTTTAATCTGCAGTGGGCTTGGTCAAGCGCTTTCTGCGCGGCAGATGCGATACTGAAAGAGGCAAAAAATGATTCTTTTAAATAACGTTTTACTGCCGCTTGATACAGATTTCGGCAATTTGAAAAACATAATAGCTGCCGAACTTAAAACAAAGCCTTCAAACATAAAAGACTTTGCACTTTACAGAAAATCCGTTGATGCAAGGAAAAAGAAGGATATAAAATTTTGCTGTTCGTTTAAGGTGGAACTTTTAAATGAAGAAGCAAAAATTATTAAACTTAACAAAAATACTTCCGAATATAAGCCAAACGAGTACGTATGGCAAAGAGCGGATAAAAAACCGCAATTTCGCCCCGTTATTGCGGGATTTGGACCTGCAGGAACGTTTGCTGCGCTCACTTTAGCGCGGGCAGGACTTCGCCCTATCGTATTAGAACGGGGTGATGATGCCGATACAAGAGCCGCCAAGGTTAAAATCTTTTTTGCGGGAGGAAAGCTTGATACTGAGAGCAACGTTCAGTTTGGAGAAGGGGGAGCCGGCACCTTTTCTGACGGTAAGCTTAATACGGGCATTAAAAATTTTCGCCAACGTACCGTGCTTGAGGTTTTTGAGAGCCACGGCGCGCCCGCTAAAATTTTAACCGATGCAAAGCCGCACATTGGCACCGATATACTTATAAACGTTGTAAAAAGCATTAGGAATGAGATAATATCTCTGGGCGGCGAAGTGCGGTTTAACACAAAGCTTGACGGCATTGAAATAAGTGAAGGAAGGCTTGCCTCAATTACCGCAAACGGTGAGAAGATATCTACAGATACCCTAGTTATAGCAACGGGACATTCGGCAAGGGATACTTTTAAAATGCTGCTTGAAAACGGGGTGGAAATGGTCAAAAAGCCTTTTGCAGTGGGCCTTAGAATTGAGCATTTGCAAAGCGAAATTAACAAGGCGCTCTACGGTGATTTTGCAAACAGTGAGTACCTTGGCGCCGCCGATTATAAGCTTGCGGTTCACCTTGAAAACGGCAGGGGAGTATACACCTTTTGTATGTGCCCGGGCGGTGAGGTTATAAACGCTTCAAGCGAGTCGAGCGGCATTGTTGTTAACGGAATGAGCAATAGTGCGCGCAACGCCCAAAACTCAAACAGCGCTTTGCTTGTAGGGCTTGAGCCCTCCGATTTTGAGGGTGAGGACGTTCTTTCGGGTTGCGCTTTGCAGGAAAAAATTGAAAAAGCGGCATATAATACCGCAAACGGAGCAGTGCCAATAAATACGGTAGGCAACTTTTTATACGGCAAGGACTTTGAAATCGGAAGGGTAAAACCCTCTGTTTTACCTTCTTACAGTTATTCTGATTTTAAGGGAATTTTGCCGGATTTTGTGCTTGAAAGCTTGAAAGCAGGCATTAAAAAATTCGCTCAGAAAATAGAGGGCTTTGACTGCGATGATGCGATACTCACAGCCCCCGAAACAAGAAGCTCGTCACCTGTAAGAATTGTCAGAAATGAGGACTGCCAAAGTGTAAGCTTTGCGGGAATTTATCCCTGCGGGGAGGGTGCGGGCTATGCAGGAGGTATAGTTTCGGCCGCGGTTGACGGAATCTGTGTTGCCGAGAAAATAATCAGCTTAAATAAATGTTAACAATAGATAATTCGTCTCTTAAACTGTGATAATACAAGTTGTCACAAACCTTTTTATCGGTTAAAACGGCAGGAATGAAAATTCCTGCCGTTTTTTTCTTTTTTTCATAAAGGCAAATTCCGTTAAGCGCTTTTATAAGCTTTAAAGTACAGTCGGGAAGACTGTTACAAAAAATGGAAATTCCACATTTTTTTAAGACGATTTTTATAAAGCTTGCTTCTTGGCAAAGGCAAAGCAAAAGGGATGTATAAGCCTTTTCGTTTATAATAAATCGGCTATCCCCTAAAATCAAAAAATGCAAAAATTCATCATTTTCAAGTCGTTTTATATGGCAAGCGCAAACTAAAAAACGCGAAAGTTCGGCAATTATAACGGGTTTTTCACTTCTTGAAAAAATAGCTTCGGCATAGTGTATTTTTCGAAGCCGCTGAAGGTGTTTTTTTTGAATTCCGTTTTTTAGAATGCAATTTTGCGTATGATTTCGAAGCGCGGCGCAAAATTTTTCAAATTTATTCGGCAAAAATATCAAATTGTCACCTCTTGAATGCTATTATTATGCCAAAATATCTAAATTTTAAAAATCTTGTTAAAAATTAAACAAACCTCTTGAAAAAGCAGAAAAAATAGGGTAAAATATTTAAAGTAAAATATTAGGAGGTAATTCCAATGGTTAAAGTTGCAATTAA
>CAZHYD010000094.1:0-4126 GCA_964536645.1 uncultured Ruminococcus sp. | reverse complement strand
TTTTGCTTCGCAAAACCCACCTCCCTCGTCAGAGGGAGGCAAGACACAAACAAACGTTTTACTGTTCATCGGTTAACCTCTTTTGAACCACGCGACTATCGCGTGGTTTTCGTTATACAATTAAGCGGAATTCCAAAAAGGAATTCCGCTCTTTAAACGTATTTTTTTATCTTCCGAAGAAAGATTTATTAAAATCTGCAAGCTCTTTTTCAAGCGCAATTATAATCTCATCCTGACCCGTTTTCCCAAAAACCTTGCGAATAACGGCATCGCCTATAGGACTGCAAAGCTCGTCGTGGGTGGGATAATAATTTTTAATCAAAAACCAGGTGTAAAGCGTTAAACGAATGTCGCCAAAAACACTCTTTTGGGAGTTAACTTCATTTTCTACAACCGCCACGTTTTTTGCAAGAATATTTTCCACTATATCGTCCTGTGACTCAGCAAAAACAACCGACCACGTACGATTAAAACTATGGTCGTTAGGAGTAAGCACGGTATGCGTATCGGTTGAGCCAACTATCGGGTAATCGTAACCTTCGGCCTTCATTTCAAAGTAGAGGTCTACCTGCTTATTGTTACCCTCGCGGTCAAGTCCGCCGCGGAGCTCGAAAATGTCAAAATATCCCCTCTTGAATATTTCTTTGGAAACCTTTGTCTGTGTGTGATAAATACAGTCGTTTACTATCCAGTAAGGGTGGGGGAAAATTGTAATTCCGCCCGCCTTATGTATAGCGTCGTTTATCCATTTTCGCCAAGCAAGCTCGCGCTTTGAAATGCCCTCGGGCGCATCCATAACCTTTTCGATTTCGGCAACCTCGGCTTCAACCGCCTCAGGCTGACCGAGAATAATATCGTTAACACTGGTTTTGGGGTTAAAGTTTACTATGTGATAATAGCCGAAATCCTTATTGTGTACCTCTTCCCCCGGGAAAAGCTTTAAAGTCGTGGGAATGTTTTCAAAAACCTTTATTGATTCAAGCGAACCGCTGATTTTGTGATGGTCGGTAATACCCATAAAATCAAAACCGAATTTTCTGTACTGCGAAGCCACAAGGGCGGGGCTTTCGCTGCCGTCAGAATGGCAGGTATGAATATGAAGGTCGCCCTTAAAAGGCTTTTTGTTATATAAGTCTTCGTAAAGCGAATAAAGGTGAAAGCGCAAGGGACTGGTTTTTTTAGGCGGAATTACGTGGGCTAATTTTACGTCCCACTCCTGCTCGCCCTTGAAAAAATATTCAAACGAAACCGAGCCGTTCTTTGCCACAAGAGTGAATTTTTTTGTTTTAGAGTTAAGAAGGTGGTCAACATCCTCTTCGCTGTTTTGAAAATCCCAGTCATCCATAGGGGTGATTTTAAGGATATACTCCTCACCGTCCTTCATTTTGCAGGAATCGTCAAGCGCGGTGATGGTAACCGTTTGCAAACAGTCAGCCTTTAATACGCGAGGCGTGATATTGTATTTCATCAGTCTGTAATCCATAATTGCTCTCCTTCCGTGCACTAAAATATACGTTTCATTTTTTGCACCGTCTTTTAAAATTTTATCACTCCTTATTTCAAAATGCAACACAAAAAAAGCGGAATTTGCAAATTTTCTTTACTTAATAACCCTTTTATGCTATAATTTTTCGAAAAGAAAGAGGGGCAGAAAAATGCTTTTTGATAAGGTTAAAAGAAATTTCGGTTTTGGATGTATGCGTCTTGCAATGAAGGACGATATGGTAGACCTTGAAACCTTCGGAAAGATGGTTGACGCTTTTATGGCGGCGGGCTTTAATTATTTTGACACCGCACACTGTTATCTTGACGGGAAAAGCGAAGATGCGCTGAGAATTTGCCTTGCAGAAAAATATGACCGCGAAGATTTTGTTTTGGCAAACAAGCTTACCCATATGTATTTCAACAGCGAAGAGGACGTTATCCCCTTTTTTGAAAGCCAGTTAAAGCTTTGCGGCGTGGATTATTTTGACGTTTACTTTTTCCACTGTATGACAAAAACCACTTATCCTCACCACCAAAAGTGCAACACCTTTAAGCTTTTACAGCAATTAAAGCAAGAAGGCAAAATCAAATATCTTGCCCTTTCTTTTCACTCTACCGCAGATTACCTTGATAAAATACTGACTGAAAATCCCTTTATAGATTTTGTTCAGTTGCAGATAAATTATCTCGACTATGACGACCCCTTTATACAAAGCAAAGCCTGCTATGACGTTGCCGTAAAGCACGGCAAAAAGGTTATCGTTATGGAGCCTGTAAAGGGCGGAACTCTTGTTAATCTGCCAAAGCCGGCCGCCGAAATTTTTGACGCTTTAGGCGGCGGAAGTTATGCTTCCTATGCGCTTCGCTACGCGGCATCCTTCCCCGAAGTAAAGATGGTACTTTCGGGAATGGGTAATATGGATATGATGAACGACAATATAAATACCTTTAAAGACTTTAAACCGCTTACTCCTGCCGAGCTTGAGGCCTGCGAAAAGGCACGCGAAGCAATAAAATCGGTTAATCAGATTTCCTGCACGGGTTGCGACTACTGCGCAGCAGGTTGCCCGAAGGGCATTAAAATTTCCAAGATTTTTGCCAATTTTAATAAAACCGTTTTAAACGAAATGACCTGCGACGAAGCCCTTCGCTATATGGAAAACGAGGGTATGAACCCGAGTGAGTGCATAAACTGCGGCGCCTGCGCAAAGGAATGCCCGCAGTCACTTGAAATACCTTCACTTCTTAAAAAGGTTTATAATAAGTTTAATTATTAAACGCGCATATTCCCCGCACCCTAGGCTGACCGCAAATCTTTATGAATTTTTAGAATCAAAGAAAAAGGCGGGAGCAAGCCCCCGCCCTACACTTATGTATGTTGTTTGCATATATAAAACGAAACCCCGACAGAAACTGAAAATCTGTCGGGGGTTCGTTTTTATATAGAGCGCCCCTGCCCTATTTTTCACTTTTTTCTTTTTTCATTCTCGCCTTGGCTTCTTCTACGCTTTCGCCGTCTTTTGTGAGATACATATCCACAAACTTATCTTCGATTTTAGCATAGCCGCCAACAACGCCTTGCTCTATTTTTTTATAGCCTTCTACCACGCCTTTTTCAATTTTCTTGTAACCGCCGGTTACTGCTTCGGCAATTTTTTCATTTGCCTTTACAATTTTAGATTTTGCCATATTCGTATATTTTCCTCCAATTAAATTAATTCCGAGAAGCAGTACAACAATCCACACTGCAGTTCCCGTTAATATGTTTAGCAATAAAATTTGTGCCGCTTCCATTCCCGGAAAGGACTGAAGCATTGACCGTTGCATTGAATATATTGAAACACACGCATCTGCCAAAGATATATTGCGAAGTGCTTTTAGTACGGGCGAAGCGGAATGCTTTGCTTTTACCATACCGACAATGGCAACGGCAATTTTAGTGAACGTATATGTGGCAATAGTAATCATTACGATTTCGTGAAAGGCAGTGCCCCTGTCTTTAACGGCGGACATAACGTTCACGCCCACTATGCAAAACGACAGCACAACCAATAGAATCCCCGTAATGCGCCGTGCGAAAAATTCGGTGTCGTAATTTCCGTTTGCTTTACGCCCAACCTGCAAAACGGAGTATCTGGTTACGGTCAATACAACGTAATACGCACCAACTGTAATGAACCACCACGAAGGTGCAACAAGTCCTAAAGCGCAGTTGCCCGCCGCATAAATAAAATTAAGCGCTAAGTTTAGGTAAGGACTTTTTGCAATTTTTGATGCTTTCATTTTATTCCTTTAATAATCGGAATGAGTGTAACCAGCATAACGATGCCGAGCAAACCTACGAGTGTGCCCCAAACAATTTGTTGCCATACAAGGCACATACACATACCTACGCCAAACACCAAAGCGGCAACAACGGCATAAATAGTGCAAAATACGTTTTTTCCGCTCATTTTAGGCGGCTTTTTGTTCTCCAACTTACACCAAATAAGCGCGGTAATTATACCCAATACAATACCGACACCGCCGAAAACAACTCCCTCTGTAAAAGCGTTCCATTCGGGTAGAAGCGCCATACACATACCGAGTGCAAAAAGCACGCCGCTTACCGTTCCCATAATAAGTGCAACAAAATTACTTT
>CAZHYD010000093.1:355-4140 GCA_964536645.1 uncultured Ruminococcus sp. | reverse complement strand
AAAATCCACCTCCCTCATCAGATGGAGGCTGACTGCCGTATATACGGCAGTAGGGAATTTTTGCAAAAGGCGGATTACTCGGTGGACTTTCAGTCCCGCCAGTAACGGCGGCTTGCAGTCGCAGAGCAAACTACCGGTTTGGCCGGTAGTTATGAGTATTTATTATATTAATCGTTACGAATGTAGTCGGTTGATACGTGGGGTTCGCCCTCGGGCAGACCGTACTTTTCGCGGCCGAGCGCAATACTCTTCATAAGGAAAATCATATTTCGGGCAAGGGTGCGCATTGTTTGAAGTCCCTCAAGGTCCTTTTCGGCGTCACCGGGGTTTCTGCCGTGAACACTGTTCCAATACTGGCTTGAAGCTACGGGCATACCCGATATGGTAAAATATTTGTTAAGCTCGTCAAACGTGGCAGAGCAACCACCACGGCGGGCTATCGCTACCGAAGCGCCTACCTTCATACGCTTATCGCAGCAGGAACTGTAAAAAAGGCGGTCCAATACCGACACAAGCGTTCCGTTTGCCGAAGCGTAGTAAACAGGACTACCCACGACAAGACCGTCACACTCGGCAAATTTCTCCGCTATGGTATTTACAATATCGTCACTCACGCATTTTTTGTTTTTATAACAATATCCACAGCCTTTACAGCCCGAAACGTTGAGGTTGCCTACGGTTACAATTTCGCTTTCAACACCGTTTTCTGAAAATATTTTTGCCATTTCGGCAAGGGCAGTGGCGGTGTTGCCGTTCTTTTTAGGACTGCCGTTAATAAGTAAAACCTTCATATAATCACCCTTTAAAATCAGTTTTTTACATATTTATCTGCCGAATGCAGTATTTTTGCAATGGGCAGAATAAGTATTCCGCAAAATAGGTTGCTGACACCGTGTATAGCATCGGCAGGCAACCCCGTAATTATCCAGCTTATCATACCCTTAAAATCCAGCCCGAAAAGCAACGCCTGTGCGGGAGCGTAAAGTGTTCCGAAAAGAAATCCGTGTAGAGCGCAAACACCGATATAAACTATGGGCTTAAGCTTGTTGGGTAACATTTTGGGCAAAAGCATAGTAAAGCCCCAAAGAACTGTCCATATATAAAGGTAGGGTATCCACCAAAGCGCCCAGCCTGAAAAAATCCCCTCTAAAAAAACGTAAATATAAATAGGGAATAGGGCTTTTGCGCGATAGACTAAGGTTATTGCTACAATAAGCGCGCCTAATAAGTGGATATTAGGAAGAAGCTGCATCACAAGTCTTGAAACAAACATAAATGTCCCAAGCATTGAAAACAAGGCAAGCTCCTTAATGTTTAACTTCATTATTTTTCCGCCTTAAAAGAATATGTTTTACCGGATTCAATATATGTTTTGTCAACACCCTTTACAGCATAGGTGCCGTCTATATAAAAAGCCCAGTAGCAGCCGTCGGTATCGTAATCGCAGGTAATGCCGTTAACGGTTTTAACGTAAAGTCCGAATGCACCTTCCTCGCCTGTGATAAGACCTTCTTCTAAAAGGGCTTTGCCAACGGTGGTCTTTGTGGTGGTAATATTAAAGGAGGTTTCCTTACCGTCGGGGTCGGTGACGGTGAATATAAAAGAAACTTCTTTTGCACTTTGAATATCGGAAGAAAGGTCATCCTGCAAACTGCCGCAGGCCGCCTGACAAAAAGCTATAGCAATAACAAGCGCCACGCATAAAACCCGAGATAAAACATTTAATTCTTTTGCCTTTTTCATAATAAATCCCGCCAAAATATTACTTACAAATATTTTAGCACTATAAAGTTAAATATTCAAGAAAAAAAGTGTCGGCCAAGCCGACACTTAATAAATTAAAAATTCAAAACACCTAAATGTTCAAGTAAAATTTTAATACCCATTAAAATTAGTATTACACCGCCTGCAATTTCTGCGCGGCTTTTGTACTTTGCACCGAAAACGTTGCCGATTTTCAGTCCCACACCCGAAAGGATAAATGTCACAACACCTATAAACGTGATGGCGGCAAAAATGTTTACGTCGGGCAAAATGGCAAAGGAAATACCTACCGCTAAGGCGTCAATACTGGTGGCAACTGCCATTACCAGCATTGTTTTAAAGGCAAAGCAGGAGGTACATTCTTCATCTTCATCTTTAGAAAGTCCCTCTTTAAGCATATTAAGTCCTATCGCTCCAAGCAAGACAAAAGCTACCCAATGGTCAAATGGGGTAATGTATTGCTCAAAGGTGCTTCCAAGCAGGTAGCCTATAAAGGGCATAAGCGCCTGAAAACCGCCAAACCAAAGACCGATTATTAAAAAATGCTTTTTTTCAAGTTTTTGTGTTGCAAGACCTTTACAAACCGAAACTGCAAAGGCGTCCATCGAAAGACCGACGGCAATTAAAAACAGTTCTAAAAATCCCATTAAATTCACCTTGATTTTTTAAAAATGTGAGTAAAGAAAAGTTTACAACTTTTTTAATAGTATGTCAATACTTATTTTATGTGTAAAATAAAGCAAAAATATTTTAAAAAGTGCTTGACAAACGGGCAAAGTTAGTATATAATTCGTGTGTTGCATTCCAAAGACAGCAGGTGGCATATATGCCGTAAGTTTTACGCCTGCCGAGGTAAGCGCTTAAATAAAACTCTTTTTTGTGTTATATTTATGCCTATCTTCTGTCTGAGGATAGGCATTTATTGTTTCTGTGGAGGTGAATCACATTGCCGAATGCATTAGTATTGGAAAAGAAACAACAGCAGGTTGCTGAGTTGTCCGAAAAGATTTCTGCCGCTATCACAGGTGTTGTAGTTGACTACAAGGGTATCTCCGTTGCGGATGATACTAAGCTCCGTAAGGAACTCCGTGAAGCAGGTGTTGAGTATTTTGTTGTAAAGAACACTATCCTCGGCCGCGCAGTTGACGGTACTGCTCTTGAAGGTATTAAAGCTGTTCTTGAAGGAACAACCGCTATCGCCATCTCTAAGGATGATTATACCGCAGCAGCCAGAATCCTCTGCAAGTATGCAGAATCTCACGATAACTTCAAGGTTAAGTCAGGTTTCCTTGATGGTGAAGTAGTAGATGTTGCCACTATCGAAGCTCTTGCTAAGTTGCCCACAAAGGAAGTTCTCCTTGCAACTGTATGCAACGTTTTCCAGGCACCCATCGCAGCCTTTGCCCGCGCTGTACAGGCTATCGTTGATAAGAACGAAACCGCAGCATAATAAACCGGATAAAAAATTTCTAAACTTATAAAATATTATGGAGGAAAATTAAAATGGCATCTGAGAAAATTACAGCTATGATCGAAGAGTTGAAGACTCTTACAGTACTTGAGCTTTCTGAGCTCGTTAAAGCAGTAGAAGAGGAGTTCGGCGTATCCGCTGCAGCAGCAGTAGCAGTAGCAGCTCCCGCAGCAGGCGGCGCAGCAGCTGCTGAAGAAAAGACCGAATTTGACGTTGTTCTTAAGGAAGCAGGCGCAGAAAAGATTAAGGTTATCAAGGTTGTTCGTGAAATCACAGGCCTTGGCCTTGCTGAAGCTAAGGCTTTGGTTGACGGCGCTCCCAAGACCGTTAAAGAAGCAGCTTCTAAGGAAGATGCAGAAGCTATCAAGGCTAAGCTTACCGAAGTTGGCGCAACTGTTGAACTTCAGTAATTTTTGGTTATCCTTACGGTCGGCAACAGTCGGCTCGTGGAAGATGAAAAGCGGCAGATTTTTATCTGCCGCTTTTCTGAAAACTCTTGACTATTAAGATTTTATGTGTTAATATACTATTTGTTCACTTGCGGGTGTAG
>CAZHYD010000093.1:0-345 GCA_964536645.1 uncultured Ruminococcus sp. | reverse complement strand
GTGTGGGTTCGATTCCCATCACCCGCTCCAAATTAAAAGCACTAACCTTTAGGGTTGGTGCTTTTATTATTTATAATGATGGGAATCGAACAAGGAGCAGTAAAAAACAGTCCGGTGGATTGTTTTTGCGACGCGGCAACGAGCGTAGCGTGGCGATAGGCACGGCAGTGCCGAGACAAATTCCCATCACCCGCTCCAAATTAAAAGCACGAACCTTTTTCTCTGATGCCCTTGACGGAGAATTTGCAGGTACAAAATTTCGGCAGAGATTGTTTTCTCTGCCGATTTGTGTTATAATGGTTATAGTAAGTCGAAATAGCGTGAAATCACGCTATTTCGACACAA
>CAZHYD010000092.1:0-4329 GCA_964536645.1 uncultured Ruminococcus sp. | reverse complement strand
GGGCGGCAAGGACTACTATATGCGCGGTACCTTTACCCATGCCAACCCCGACTTTTTGAATGACGTTGAGAAAATGCTAGAGCTCGGCTTTACCGAGCTGAGTATGGAACCCGTTGTTTGCGCGGCCGATGACCCCTCGGCACTGACCGAGGAGGATAAGCAGATTGTGCTTGAACAGTACGAAAAGCTGGCAGAATTAATGCTTAAAAGACATAACGAGGGCAGGCCTTTCACCTTTTATCACTATATGCTTGACCTTAAGAGCGGCCCCTGCATTTACAAGCGAATTTCGGGTTGCGGCTCCGGAACGGAGTATATGGCTGTGACCCCTTGGGGCGACCTTTACCCCTGCCATCAGTTCGTGGGAGAGGAAAAGTTTAGGCTTGGAAGCGTTTATACAGGTGTGGAAAACACCGCCGTGCAGCACGAGTTTGCCGCCTGCAACGTTTATACTCGTGACGAATGCCGCGACTGCTGGGCAAAGCTTTATTGCTCGGGCGGGTGTGCCGCAAACGCCTATCATGCAACCGGTTCGGTTAACGGAATTTACAGCTATGGCTGTGACCTTTTCCGCAAGAGAATGGAATGTGCAATTATGCTTGAAGCGGCCAAAACGGTGGGCAAAAAATGAAAACACCTATAGTTGATTTTGTAAAAAATTATGTAAACCAAAATTCAACCCGTTTGCATATGCCGGGACATAAAGGAAAGGCCAATTTCGGCCCTGAAAATTTTGACATTACCGAAATTGACGGTGCTGACGTTTTATATAACGCAAAGGGCATAATTTTTGAAAGTGAGCAAAATGCCGCCGCCCTTTTTGGAAGTGAAAAAACCTTTTATTCAACTGAGGGCTCGTCACTTTGTATTCGCGCAATGCTCTATATTACTGCGATTTACTGTAAAAACCGCGGTAAAAAGCCGAAGGTCTTGGCGGCACGAAATTCACACAAAGCCTTTGTGTCGGCCTGTGCGCTAAACGGCATTGAGCCTATGTGGATAAGCGGTCAGCAAGACGATTCGCTGTTATCCTGCAAAGTCACACCGACAATTTTAGAGGAGTTCATAAAGAAGCAAAAAGAAACTCCTGCGGCGGTTTACATAACAACACCCGATTATCTCGGAAATCGACTTGACGTGGCGGGAATTTCCGCCGTTTGCAAGAAATACGGTGCGGTGCTGCTTGTAGACAACGCCCACGGGGCATATCTGAAATTTTTAGACGAGGATGCCCACCCGATAACCCTCGGTGCAGATATGTGTTGCGACTCGGCACATAAGACCCTGCCGGTTCTGACAGGTGGTGCGTATTTGCATATTTCTCCTTTTGCGCCAAAGCTTTTCGGTGACACTGCCGAGCAGGCGCTCAGCCTTTTTGCAAGCACCAGCCCGTCCTACCTTATTTTGCAGTCGCTGGACAACGCGAATAAATATCTTGCAGACAGTTATAAACAAAATCTTGCAACTTGTGTTAAGAAGGTAAAAGGATTAAAAGACCTCCTAAAAAAGCTTGGCCACACGCTTTGCGGGGATGAGCCCCTAAAAATCACCCTTGCGACCAAGGCTTTCGGCTATACCGGACAGGAATTTGCAGAAATCTTGAAAAAAGATGGCATAGTGGCGGAATTTTATGACAAAGATTTTGTTGTAATGATGTTTAGCCCCGCTCTTTTTGACAAAGACTTTGAAAAAACAGAAAAAGCCTTTGCGAAAATTCATAAAAGAGCGAAAATAGAAGAACTGCCGCCCGCAGTCCCTAAGGGTGAGAGGAAAATGAGCATTCGCGAAGCGATGTTTTCACCAAGGGAAGAGGTAGCGGTGGAAAAAAGCGTGGGCAGAGTGCTCTGCGATGCCTCGGTCGGATGTCCGCCTGCGGTGGCGATAGTGGTCTGCGGTGAAGAAATAACACCAAAAGCAGTAGAATGCTTTAAGTATTACGGCATTGAAAAATGCTTTGTTACAAAAGAGGGATAAAAATGAAGCCTGTTTTATACATTGTGATACCCTGTTACAACGAGGAGGAGGTTTTGCCGATAACCGCTCCCAAATTCCGCGAAAAACTGGAATATTTGAAGGCTATGGGCAAAATATCCGAAAAGAGCCGCATTTTATTTGTGAATGACGGCAGCCGCGATAACACCTGGCAGATAATAAAAGACCTCTCGCGCGATTTTGACTGCTTCGAGGGTATTTCCTTAAGCCGTAACCGCGGGCATCAGAACGCTTTGCTTGCGGGGCTTATGACCGCAAAGGACAGGTGCGACGTCACGATTTCCATCGACTGCGACGGTCAGGACGATATAAACGCCATGGACGAGATGGTAGACGCTTATCTTGACGGTTGCGAGATAGTTTACGGTGTTCGCAACGACCGCCACACCGACACCTTTTTTAAGCGCACAACGGCGCAGGGCTTTTATAAATTTATGAAATTTTTTGGTGCGGAAATCGTTTATAACCACGCCGATTACCGCCTTGTAAGCGCAAAGGCACTGAACGAGCTTGCAAAGTATAAAGAAGTGAACGTTTTTCTGCGCGGAATGGTGCCAATGGTGGGCTTTAAATCAACCAGCGTTTACTACAAGCGCCACGAAAGGCTTGCGGGCAAGGGAAAATACCCATTAAGACGTATGATTTCGCTTGCTCTTAACGGAATTACAAGTCTTTCGGTAAGGCCAATAAGAATTATAACCGTTATGGGTGTAGCGGTTGCGTTTATCAGCTTTATAGGAATAATTTGGTCAATAATTGCCGCGCTTTTGGGCTCTACTGTTTCGGGTTGGGCTTCAACCGTGTCGATAATATGCTTCCTTGGCGGAATTCAGCTTTTAAGCCTTGGCGTAATAGGCGAATATATTGGTAAAATATACCTTGAAACAAAGCAAAGACCCAGGTATATTATTGCGGAAGATACCGAAAAAGAATAAAATAACCGCTCTTTTCCTAAAACGGAAGAGAGCGGTTTTCGTTTATATTATTCGGCCAAAACGCCTTGGCAAAGACCGTTTTCGGCAGAGGCAATGCGAACTTTTTTGATAAGTCCCGAAAGGTCTTTTGAAGATTCTACACAAACTCGGGAGTAGTTCGGCGTATAGCCAAAGGCTTTATTTTCTTTAAAGGTTTCAAACAAAACGGGGAATTCTTTGCCTGCAAGAGAATTTAAAAACTGCTGCTCGCACTCGGCTGCGGCGGCCATCATAATACGGCTGCGGCGGCTTTTTTCGGCCCTTGTCACCTGACCTTTAAGGTTGTAGGCAATGGTTCCCGCGCGGCGCGAATAGGCAAAAACGTGAGCCTTTGCAAAGCCGATTTCCTTTAAAAAGGCAAGACTTTCCGAAAATTCGCCCTCGTCCTCACCCGCAAAGCCCACCATAATATCGGTAGTAATGGCGGCATCGGGGAATTTTGCGCGAATTCTCGTCACCAAATCACGATAAAATGCGGTGTCGTAATGGCGGTTCATACGCTTGAGAGTCGCATCGCACCCCGACTGAAGCGAAAGGTGAAACTGCGGGCAAAACTTTTCCTCAAGGCTTAATCTGTTCAGAGTTTGGTCGCTTATATGGTCGGGCTCAAGTGAGCCGAGTCGCACCCGTTTAATGCCGTCCACACTGCAAACCGCTTCAACCGCGTCGCAAATGGTAAGCCCTTCGTTTTTGCCGTATGAGGTAAGGTTAATTCCGACCAAAACCACTTCGGAAAAGCCTTTTTGCGAAAGCGCAAAAGCCTCGTTTTTGATGCTTTCAAGCGGTTTTGAGCGGATAAACCCGCGTGCAAAGGGAATGATACAGTAGGTGCAGTAGCGGTCGCACCCGTCCTCGATTTTCATATAAGCGCGCGTGCGCTCTGCAAAGGTAGAAATATCAGGCGTGTTAAATTTTTCGCGTTTTTCGTGGGGGGATACCTCAAAAATCGGCTCGCCGTCGGCCAAGAAGCGCTCGGTCAGTTCAACAACGCGCGCCATATCGGTATTGCCGACAATAATATCTGCCGGGAGAGAGCGTATTTCCTGTGAAAAAGCCTGAACCATACAGCCCGTAAGCACGATTACGGCGTGCGGGTTTTTGGCACGAAAGCGGTTGAGCGCCTGACGGGTTTTGCGGTCGCTTTCGGCAGTAACGGTGCAGGAATTTATAATTATTATGTCGAAATCGCAGTTTTCGTCGACGGCCTCAAAGCCTTTTTCAGTAAACTTTTCGCGAAGCACCTGCGTTTCATACTGATTTACCTTGCAGCCCAAGGTGTAAAAAGCAATTTTCATAAATACTTCCTTAAAAACTTTAGTAACTACAATTATACACAATAAAAGGTGATTTTTCAAGACGGATA
>CAZHYD010000091.1:0-4342 GCA_964536645.1 uncultured Ruminococcus sp. | reverse complement strand
CCTCCGAAAATTTAAGTAAAATTATCTGAAGCGTTTTCCCCTGCGGAAAACATAGTTTTGGAAGCCGCTGTCCTCTTCAAGACGTTTTGCCGTTCCCAAAACAACACAATCAAGCGGGTTTGCCGCAACCGTTACGGGCATACCCGTTTCTTCGGCAATAAGCTCGGCAAGGCCGCGAAGTAAAGCGCCGCCTCCCGTAAGGGTGATACCCCTGTCCATAATATCTGCCGCAAGTTCGGGAGGTGTGTGTTCAAGTGTGACGCGAATTGCTTCAATTATCTGCGAAATGGGGTCTGCCATAGCGGCACGCACCTCTTCAGAAGAGATAACAACGTTCTTGGGCAAACCGTCGACCTGGTTTCTGCCCTTAATTTCAATGCTTGTTTCGTTTTCGTAAGGCTTTGCAGAGCCGATTTCTATTTTTATCTGCTCGGCGGTGCGTTCGCCGATTAAAAGGTTATGCTTTCTTCTAACGTAGTTGATAATTGCTTCATCCAAATCGTCGCCCGCAATTCTTACCGACTGTGCGGTAACGATATCTCCGAGAGATATAACGGCAACCTCGCTTGTGCCGCCGCCGATATCTACAACCATATTGCCGCAAGCGTCCCAAACGGGAAGTCCCGCACCAACGGCCGCTGCCATAGGCTCTTCAACGAGGTCAACCTCTGCGGCGCCCGCTAATTTTGCGGCGTCATAAACCGCGCGGCTTTCAACCTCGGTAACACCTGCAGGGATACAAACCACCATTCTTACTCTCGAAAAGAAGGAGCCTTTAAGTGCTTGGTGCACGAATCTTTTAAGCATTACGGCAGTAACGTCAAAGTCGGCAATAACACCGTCCTTAAGGGGTCTTACCGCAACTATCGAACCGGGGGTACGGCCTATCATTTCCTTTGCCTCTTTACCAACGGCGCGTACTGCCTTATTTCTTGTGTCATAAGCCACAACCGAAGGCTCTCTCATAATAATTCCTTTGCCTTTAAGACAAACCAAAGTATTTGCGGTGCCTAAGTCAACACCAATATCTCTTGTAAACATAATTTTCTCTTTCCCCTTTTAGATTTTAGCCTTCGAATTTTTAGGTATTATAAGCGGAATCGCCTGTTTTAAGTTTTCAATTAAAACCCTGTCCTTACTTTCGGCATACTCGCCGTCCAGGGTCCAAGAAAGCGCGTTTTCTGTTTCAATAATAAGCTTCTTGGTTTTAAAGAACTCAAGACCCTCGCGGTTGAGGTCTTTTTTTACTATGCCGTCAAGCACGTTTTGAAGCTTTATAATATTATCAAAATTGTGAATAAGCAGTACCTCAAACTCGCCGTCATTAAGGCTTACGTCATCCTCGCCGAATTTTACTATTCCACCCACCGACATAGAGTTTGAAACCGCACCGAAAAGAAAGTCACCGTCTAAAACTCTGTCATCTGCCGTGACCTTCATACGTATCGGTTTTATGGCAGAAAGGCTTTTTATACCTTCAAAAAGGTATGCCACCTGCCCCAATACGTTTTTTACTTCCTGCGGTGTTGAATAGGAGGCCTGCGTAAAGGCGCCGAATGAAGCGGTATATGTAAAATACTTATCGTCAAACTTGCCTATATCTATTATGGCTTTGCGGCCTTCCAGTATATCCTTTGCCGCCTTTGAAGCGGTTTTGGCAATACCTATGCTCGACGACCATTCGTTAAGGGTGCCAAGCGGTATATACCCTATCGGGCAGTCGATATCCGCCTTCATATAACCGCTTATGGCCTCGTTCAAGGTGCCGTCACCGCCGCAAACGGTGATAATATCATAATCTCCTTTTTTCAGAGACGATATTTTTTCGGTGGCATCCTTACGGGCCTTTGTGGGATAAACGGTTACGTCGTATCCTCCGTCGGAAAGGGTTTGAACTATCCTTAAAAGTTCAGTCTTCGCCTTAGCCATGCCTGAATAGGGATTTACGACCAAAAACATTTTTTTGCCACACATACTGACAACTCCTAAATATAATCTATCGGTAGTGTTGCGAAAGCATTGAGATCGGCACCCGCAATATTGCCGTTTTGATACTCGTAAAAAGCCTGCGCGCCTACCATAGCCGCATTGTCGCCGCAGTATTTAAGCTGCGGATAATATAACTCGTAACCCCTGTTTTTACATTCTTCTTCCATTCTGCGACGAAGCTCACTGTTTGCCGAAACGCCGCCCGCCATAGCTATTTTTTTATAGCCCGTAGCCTCGGCTGCTTTAAAGGTATTACTTATAAGCATATCGCAGACCCGCTCGCGCACCGTAGCGCAAAGAACGGGAACGTCAATTTCCTCACCCTTTTGCGCCGCGTTGTGAACGGTGTTTATAACGGCAGTTTTAAGTCCCGAAAAACTAAAATCGAGCTCACCTGCGCCTGATTTTGGGAAAGGAAGCGGATATTTCTTAAAGTCGGACACCGTAGCGATTTTATCAAGCGTTACGCCGCCCGGATATTCAAGTCCCATGCAGCGCGCCGTTTTGTCAAAGCATTCGCCTGCAGCGTCGTCCTTAGTGCCACCCAAAATTTTAAAGGTTGTGTAATTAGTAACCTCTGCAATAACAGTGTTTCCGCCCGATACCAAAAGGCATAAAAAGGGCGGTTTTAAATCGGGGTGGGCAATATAATTCGCCGCAATATGACTGCGAAGATGGTGTACCGGAATAAGCGGCACCCCCAGCGACATTGCAAGTCCCTTAGCAAAGTTAAGCCCTACAAGCAGTGCGCCTATAAGTCCGGGTGCAAAGGTAACGGCAACGGCATCGATTTCTCCGTAGGTAAGGCCCGCTTCTTTGAGGGCCTCCTCGCAAACGGCGGAAATTGCTTCTGTATGACGGCGGGAAGCGATTTCAGGCACAACCCCGCCGTAAATTTTATGTTCTGCAATTTGTGTTGCTACTACGTTTGAAAGTACGCGTCTTTCTTCGAGTATTGCTACCGAAGTTTCGTCGCAAGAACTTTCAATGCTTAGAATTTTCATTTTTTTCAAACCTTTTTGTCATAATAAGCGCATCCTCTGTAGGATGGCGGTAAAAAGCCTTGCGTTTGCCCTCGGTAACGAAGCCCGTCTTTTCGTAAAGGGCTATTGCCGCCGCGTTTGACTGCCTTACCTCAAGCGATACAAAGGAAAGTCCGTTTTCTTCTGCCATTTTAAAAACGGCGTTTATAAGCGCCCTTCCCACACCGCTTGAGCGATATTCGGGGAAAACGGCAACGTTTGTGATATATCCCTCGTCAAGAACCACACTGATTCCGACGTAGCCTAAAAGTTCGCCCTTTTTCTTTGCGGCAAAAAACCTTGTCCCGTGGGACAGCGACTGCAAAATCGCATCGGCACTCCAAGGCTCAGAAAAACAAATTTCTTCAAGCTTGGCAATTTTTGCAATATCCTCCCTCTCGGGCGGGGTAACCGTAATTTCGCAAAACTCGCCCTTTTGCACCATACCGTCAAGCGCTAAGATTATCTCGTCGCGGCAAAGGCGATATTCTTCAAGACCCAACCCAAACGGGTCAAAAATACCGTCGCCTAAAATTTGCACCTTTTGTTTTGCATAAGGCTGTAAAACTTCTCTATGCGAGGGCGACATAACGATTATTTTATCGGCCGCCTTTATATCTTCAACGCTAACAACGTCGGATTTTTCTTTAAGGGTTATCCCCTTTTCCGTCATTACCTTATGCGCTTTTTGGGAAACGGGACTGCCGTCGGCCGCAAGGCCGCGGCTTATAACCTCGACAAAAGGCAGATTAAGTGATTTTAAATACCCCTCTGCCATAGGGCTTCGGCAGGTGTTGCCGGTACAAACAAACAGTACTTTCATCCTTTTGCCTCTAACCAAGTTTTTCCGATATTGGCATCGGCCTCAAGGTCAACCTTAAGCTCTGCGGCGGCGCGCATTTCCTCGCTCAAAATACCGCAGACCTTTTCAGCGTCGGCGCTGTCACACTCAACTATAAGCTCGTCGTGAACCTGAAGTATAAGCTTTGCGGTAGGCACCTCTTTAGAAAGTCGCTCAAAAACCTTAATCATTGCAAGCTTTATAATGTCGGCGGCTGTGCCTTGAATGGGGGCGTTTCTCGCCACGCGTTCACCGAAAGCGCGTATCATACCGTTAGAATTATTAAGTTCGGGCAGGTATCTTCTTCTGCCGAAATAGGTGGTCACGTAACCGTCAAGCTTGGCGTTTTGTATGGTATTTTCCATATATTTTGCCACAGAAGAATAACCCGCAAGGTAGTTCTTTATATATCGGTCGGCCTCGGCCCGTGTTACGCCGATATCCTTTGCCAGCGAAAAAGCGCCTATACCGTAAACTATACCGAAATTAA
>CAZHYD010000090.1:0-4353 GCA_964536645.1 uncultured Ruminococcus sp. | reverse complement strand
TCAGGTAGTATACGATGAAGAAAATGCTGCTTGGCAGATTTACAGAGTAGGTTCTAAAGACTATTATTTACAGGCTATTTATCTCTATGGTGAAAGCGATTACACAGTAGCCATAGGTGCTAGCGGCTATGCTGACGATAACGCTGCATATAGCTATTGGATCTTCTACGAAATAGCATAAAAATGACAGCCTGTACCCTAATAAAATAAATGTTACTGATACTATTGCTTTAAAGGCTGACGCTATTGTTTCCTATGTTGAAGGCTTCGGCTGGGTAATTTACAGAAACGACGGCAAATATTGCCTCCAGACAGGCACATACTGGGGCTCCGAAGAATTTGCTTACGGCTATTGGCCCAATGGTGTAGAACAGGTTAGTGAACCTGAGCTCACAAAAGGTGCTTACTGGACAATTTATCAGGTAGTAGAAGCTTAATAATCCCTAATTAACGAGGTATTGAAAATGAAATTTGAAAAAGCTAATTTAGAAGTTCAGAACTTCGCAGTTGCTGACGTTATTACAGCCAGCACCGATGGTAACTGTGCATCTTATGACTGCCTCGGTTACATTCCCGGTTCTTCTATCTTCTAAAAAAATCAAAAAGAGGAGCAGGCCAAAAAAGGCCTGCTCTTTTTTATGCAAAAAAAATAGTCTAAAATGTTTGATAATCAGGCATTCTTGTGCAAATTGTTAGACCTTATTCCGAGAGGGAGGGGACCGCGTAAGCGGTGGAGGGAGCCTGCGTGATTTTGGGTTAGGATATAGCGTTTTTACCGCACTCACCCTCGGTTTTGCTACAGTTCAACACCTGAAAAAGAAAAAATGAATAAATATAAAAAAATGGTAAAAAATATATTCAAAAAAAGGTTGTATTATGAAATTACTTGTGCTATAATTAACTAAACAATAAAATTGGTGTAATGTTTCGGTTTTATTTAACATTTTTATTTTTTTACGTGAGGTGAACAAAATGAAATTTGAAAAGGCTTATTTGGAAGTTCAGAACTTCACAGTTGCTGACGTTATTACAGCCAGCACAGATGGTAACTGCGCATCTTATGACTGTCTCGGTTACATCCCCGGTTCTTCGATTTTCTAATTCAATTTAAAAAAGGCAGGCCAGGCAGCCTGCCTTTTTTTGTTTACCTGCTTTAGTGAAGAAAGCTTCAAAGAAGTTGAAATTTCAACAGGTACTTGCAAAATTCTTTTAAATGGTATATAATAGTAGCGCACTTGTGTTAGGAGGGTTCCTATGAACGATACTAAAAGCATTGTTGCTAAAAATATTGCCGAGCTGAGAATCCTTAACAATATGACCCAAATGGAGCTCGGAGAAAAGCTTAATTATTCTGATAAAACCGTTTCAAAATGGGAGCGCGCCGAATCAACGCCCGATATTTCAGTTTTGGTTGAAATAGCGGATATTTTCGGTGTTTCGGTTGATTACTTGGTTCGGTCGGAAAATATCGAAGAAAAGGTCAAAGAAAACCGTCTTAAAGAAACGAAGTACAACCACAGGGTGATATCTTATATTTCCGAAAGTGTTGTTTGGATGGTGGCATTGCTCGCTTTTATTATTACCTCGCTTGTTACAAATGAGGCTACTTTCCAATGGCTCTATTTTGTTTATTCTTTACCGATTGCCCTAATCATAAAGTTGGTTTTCAATTCGGTATGGTTTAATCCCAGACGTAATTATTTGATTATTTCACTACTTATCTGGGCAATTCTCGCGGCTATACATATAACGTTTTTGTATTTCGGCATAAACGTTGCACTAATCTATTGCTTGGGCCTTGCAGGACAGATAGTTATAGTGCTTTGGTCCTTTATTAAAAAATCTAAAAACTAAAAAACAAACGCTCTGCTTTAGCTTAAAACAGGGCGTTTTTATATTCTACGAAACGTAGAGTGCCCCGTAGATTTATTCTATAGGGCATTTTTAATATGTAGACCCCTTTCTCAAACGGATAGGTTTACCCCTAAATATTAAGTGGATATAATAGCCTCATAAAGAGGTGAGATGGGTTGAATATACTATTTTGCGGTGATGAAGGCGTGCGTGAGGGAATATTTTTGGCGGCGCTTTCCGTTTGTAAGAACACAAACGAAAATTTGAATTTTTATATCCTCACGGCAAGTGTGGGTGAGCGCCACGCTATTGAACAAAGCTTCGGCGACTGCTTGCAGCTTGCTGTTTGCCAAAACGGGAAAGAACACAAGGTGACTTTGCTTGATATAAGTGAACGCTTTTGCAGTTATTTGCCCCTTGCCAATATGAAAACCCGCTTCACACCCCTTTGTATGTTGCGACTTTTTTCCGATTTGATTCCTGAAATTCCCGATAAAATTTTATATCTTGATGCCGACGTTTTGTGCCGTGCCGATTTCAGTGAATTTTACGGTTTGGATATGACTGACTTTGATATCGCGGGCGTGCCCGACCGCTATGGCAAATGGTTTTTCGGCAATATTTTAAAGCACGATTATTTAAATTCTGGCGTGTTGCTTATGAATATGCAAAGAATAAGAGAAAACGGTCTGTTTGAAGCCTGCCGAAAAATGTGCCGCAACAAAAAGATGTTTATGCCCGACCAGTCAGCCCTTAACAAGCTGGCGGCGAAGTTAAAGGTGCCTGCAATGTATAACGAGCAGGGCAAAATTAAAAAGGCCACCGTTTTTAAGCATTTTACAACCTATTTTAAGTTTTTCCCTTATATAAGGGCGGTCACAATTAAGCCGTGGCAAACAGAAAAACTTCATAATGAGCTTAAGATTTTCGAGTTCGACGATATTTTAGAAGAGTACAAAAGGAGGTATAATAATGAATAGAGAAATTCCGATTTTCTTTACTATTGACAACGGCTATGCGCCTTTTTTGGCGGTGGCGCTTAATTCGGCAATAAAGAACGTTAACCCGAACCGCAAATATCGTGCTATCGTTCTGCACGAAGAATTAAACGAAATCAACAAATCCAAAATTAAGGCCCTTGAAACTGATAATTTCAAAATTGACCTTACTCCTATGAAAGCCAATTTTGAAGCGCTTGACGACCGTATGAGCAACCGTCTGCGCTGCGACTATTTCACCCTTACGATTTATTTCCGACTTTTTATTCCCGCTATGTTTCCACAGTATGACAAGGGTATTTATATCGACAGCGACGTAGTCCTTACCGACGATATCGGCAAACTGTTCGATATTGATATAGGGGATAATTTTATCGGCGCTTGCAACGATTTATCAATTGCCGACGTACCGCCCCTTGTGGCTTACACCGAAAACGCCATAGGTGTCAGGAAAGAAGAGTATATTAACTCGGGCGTGTTGCTTATGAACCTTAAAAAAATGCGCGAATGCGACCTACAGGGGCATTTTCTTGACCTTTTAAACACTTACCATTTTGACAGTATTGCGCCCGATCAGGACTATCTGAACGCTATGTGCAACGGTAAAATTTATTATCTTGATGAAGCTTGGGACGCTATGCCCAACGATTCAAGGCCGCCCCTTGAAAAAACCTGTTTAATTCACTATAACCTTTTTTCAAAGCCCTGGTGTTATGACGGGGTACAGTATGCTGACGAGTTTTGGAAATATGCCGTTGACAGCGGCTTTGTTGACGAAATAAACGATTTTAAGGCTAACTATGACGTCCAAAAGAAAAAGGCTGACAGTGACTGCTTACAACTTCTTGTACGCAGGGGAACCGAAATTCCCGAAAACGAAATAACCTTTAAAAAGCTCTATGAAAAGGGAGTAAAAATCAGATTATGATTATAGGCAATAATCGCAAGGCTGTTATTGAAAACATTAAAAACTTTGCTGAAAGCGGTCAGTTTCACAATAAGGTTGAGCTTGACGACCCTGTGCTGACCTCTGCAGAGATCAAAAAAATAACTAACAACTATCTGGAAAACAGAAATAGACTTACCTTTAAAATGAAAAGCGTACTCGGTGTTTTTATGGCGAAGCTCGCCGCAAGAATAATAAACAAAAACACAATAATTATCGGTATTGAAAAAATACCGAAGGATTTGGGTGGCGTACTTATTACAAGCAACCATTTCAGCCCTCTTGAAAACACAGTAATTCGTCATTTGACGAATAAGCTTGGCAGAAAAAAGCTTGGTATTATAAGCCAAACTTCGAATTTTGCTATGACCGGCATTATAGGGTATATAATGAATTACGCGGATACTATCCCCATTTCGACCGACCCGCGTTATTTAGCAAAGGACTTTTTGTCAATTTTGAAAGAGCGTTTGGTGGATAAAAAGCACGCCATACTCCTTTATCCCGAGCAGGAAATGTGGTTTAATTACCGCAAACCCCGTCCGCCAAAAAACG
>CAZHYD010000089.1:0-4465 GCA_964536645.1 uncultured Ruminococcus sp. | reverse complement strand
AAGAAAAATATTCTCTCCCCCAGTCTTTTGCTTCGCAAAATCCAGCCCCCTCGTCAGAAGGGGCCAAAGACTGCATATAACCGCATTCGCGGCAGTAGGGAAGGTTATGCAATTGAAAGCTCATTCGACGAGTCTATAGGCTCAGTTTGTAAAATGTCCTAAGGGGTAGTTATGATTTAATATTCGATTTTTGCGTACTTCAGGGTAGCGTAAAGGCTACCGTCCTCATAATAGGTTGCAAATTGGCCCGTAACGGTAATAGGTTGGTTATTTTCAGGGAAATCGTCGGGATAAGAAAGGTCGTCAAGCGGGATAAATTCTATTGCCTGATAGCTTTCAAGCGAAGAATTAGAAATTCCGCACATATAGTAGTATGTGTCACCAAATTGGCTTGATATAAACCAGCCGCTTACTTTTATCATTGCGCCAACGTAAGAGTCCGGGTCGCAAAGGATATTGTAAAGAAGGGTATAGGCCGCATCCTCATCAAGCTTAGTAAGGTCAAAATCAATATCGCTGTAATCCGGAACGGAGGCATTTGAAGAGGTATTGTCCGTTACGTTTGAAGAGGTATCGTCTGTACGGTTGCCCGCACTTGCGCATCCACAAAGCAGGACGCATAAAATTAAACAAACAGCTAAAATTTTTTTCATTTTAATTCTCCTTAGGCCAAAACCTTAAATCTATTTATATTATAAATTAGTTACATAAAAAGTCAATTTAAAATTAAAGAAAATGGACTTTTTTATGAAAATATGTTATATTAAGTAAAGCTATTTAACAGGAGTAAATTATGGAACAAAAAGGCAAATTGCGCGAACTGCTTTTAGCGCAGTATAAAAGATATCCAAAACTTCAAATCAGGGATATTTTTAAATATATTTATCAAAGCGTTTTCGGGTGCGAGCATATGGCAACCTCCTTTGAAACTGCAGTTGATTATATTTTAAGTGAGAGCAGCCAAAGCACTTCAAAGCCGAACCAAGCGCCGCTTATTGACCGCTTGGATAACGCCTACAGCCGCGTTGACCTTGCCTATTTAAATTGCGGTTTAAGCCCAAAAACCCTTGCAAAACTGTTTTTGCTGTCTTCAAAATGCGAAAAAGGCGGCATTAAAGATTTAGAAGCCCTTATTGAAACCGCAAAAGAACTTGCCGTTGAAAATTTATTTGACTTTTCCTTAAAAGAGTTTGAAGCTGCGGCGAAAAAATGGCAGGCAGACGGCTACCCGCCGGTACACCATTCCGATACTTTTAAGGCGCTTTACAACCCGTCATACCGCGTTATTGCAAATAAATACGTCGCATTTTTGCCTCTTTTTGCCAAAATTGACGGGCTGCTTAACAGTGGCGAGGCGCTGGTTGCTATTGAAGGCGGTGCCGCTAGCGGTAAAACAACCCTTAGTGAAATTTTGAAAGAGGTTTACGGTTGCACCGTATTCCATATGGACGATTTCTTTTTACGGCCCGAGCAAAGAACACCCGAACGCTATAATGAGGCGGGCGGAAATATCGATAGGGAACGTTTTTTAGAGGAAGTGCTTATTCCTTTGAAAACTAAAAAAACCGTAAACTACCGCAAGTTCGACTGCGCGGATATGACACTGACTGCCGCCGAAAAGATATCACCCAAAAAGCTTACCGTAATCGAGGGCGCATATTCTATGCACCCCGACCTTGCAAAACATTATAATCTTTCGGTCTTTTTGGATATTTCGCCCGCCTTGCAAACACGGCGGCTTAAAAAACGGAATTCGCCCCAAACGGTAAAAAGATTTCTTGAAGAGTGGATACCGCTTGAGCAGTTGTATTTTTCAAAACTTGATATCAAAAACCACTGTGATTTATCATTCCTTGCGGACGATAGCTTATAATTATCGTTTTTGATAAGACAGGGGGACGGTTTTGCGTCTTAACAAAAGTCCTGAGGGAATTACCAAGTTAGTGCTGTCTCTCATAAGGTCTAATATTTCGCGAAATAAAACTAAAACACGGCAGAGGTTGACCTCTGCCGTGTTTATTGGGAAGAGTTTATTTTATCTAATAATCAAAGGCCTGTTCAGATAATGGAATTAAATATTCGTTCCATTTGTATGAATCGAAATCCCAATCGGATTTATCGGTATAATAATTTTTTAGTTCGGGATCCATAGCATAACAATCATCATTTTCGCTATAAGGAACAGTGAATTCTGAAATTTTTTGCATTGTACCGTTCTCTAATTTTTGTTCTTCGTAAACAATTTTCTCGCCGTCCAAATAATAACACAATGATTTGCATACTTTAAAATCGTTTAAATTATTGTCAAAAGAACTGATTAAATAGGTTGTTGTTTTGTCGCCGGAACGATTTGAAAGTATAACTTTTTCGTCGGTATCTAAAGCAACGTTTGGAAGTAATTCAAACGTGGGCGCATAGATGAGTTGATTTGTGTCAACGTCCCACACAAAAGCCGTAAAATATTGCGCCGATGCCGGTCTTTCGCGTGGAATAACCACATCGGCATAGCCGTCAAAAGTAATATCGGTAACGTAAATAGGACTTTTAGTAAAGCGGTAATTATCACTTAAATCAATGTGTTGAATTTCATTACCGTCATTTTCTTTAAAAAGCGAAAGAGACGTAGCAATTTGCTTTTCTTCCGACTCGTACGTTATTTTAATACTATACTCAGGCAAGGATGAATTTATTATGTAAGAACAAGTTTCTGTGTTTTCCCATTGAAACTCTGTCCATAAGGCCCAATTTATGCTCTTTGCGTCACTTTCGAGAGATACAGTTTCAAATTCTTCCTTAGAAACAGGCTTTTCGTTCACGTAGTAAGCCGTAGAATCGGACTCGTCATTTTCAACCCGCCATAATTCCACAGTTTTATATTGGTCGCCGGAAAACTCAACAACCGAACATCCGTAAACATTGCCTGTATCACCGTTCCAAAGGAAAGAACCGTCGTCATTTATTTGATACATTGAATGAATACCGAAATCATAGCCAAAGATTGACGCGCTGTCTTTTCGAAGAATTAGTATATTTCCGTCTTCAAACATAATTGCAAGTTCGGGGTCTTTGTCCGAATCCATATCTACAGTTGAATACTTCCAGATGCTCTTATTGTAGTCTGAAAGAAAACAATCAGTTTTTCTGTTTATAGAATAAAAAGATTGTTGATTTTGAAGAAGCGAAACAAATAACTCAGTGAGTTCTGCTGAGGATTCACTGTTGGTCTGATTACAACCCGAGAGTATAAATATCAATAACAAGAACAATATAGTAATCTTTTTCATAACAATAACTCCTTTGTAGGTTATAGTTTAATTATACTGTAAAATAAACCAAAGATAATTAAATTACAATATTGTAGGAGACAAGTGGGATGGTTTTCTTGTGTTAATAAAATAGTTTTCATTTAAATAGACCACTTTCTAAAGAGAGCGGTGTTATTAATATCTAGTCAAATCTTTTATTAGATGTTTCGATTCGGAGATAATTTCAAGCTCGCCGTTTTTCATTGAAATTTGTGGAGCAAACTCAGTAACAGTTCCGTCTGTATTGGTAATTATTATATTTGCATCGGGAAAAATGTCGCTTGAATTGCATTTTACAATTATCGGTTTTGCTTGGTCTGAATTATATAATAAATCACCGTTTTGCGATTTGCCTAGGTCCTCATCGTACGTTAATTTATATACAGATACCGATGCAGTAGAAGACGTAGGGATAATGGCAAAGGTTTCGGTGCCGTTGCTTGTTGAGATGAATTCCTCTTCTGATAATTCATTTAAAAAAGCATATTCGGATAAATATTGTGAAGATTTTATTTCATTTATATATTGATTATAATCTTCATAATAGCCTAGAAAAATAATTCCAACTGCCGAATCCGTTTCATTATTTGTAACAGTTTGAGGAGCTTCAAGTTGAGAACTTGTTCCGTCTTTTAAGGCGGAACAGCCGTATAGAGAAAAAACAAAACAAACAACAAGAATTAAGAATAACAATTTTTTCATAAAATCGCCTCCTAATCAAATTATATGGAAAATTTTTGCTTATAGCAAGTTACATCATAGTAACAATCAAGTTACAATACAGTAATATTTTTTCCAATAGGCGACACACTTTATTAAAATATGGTGCTATACGGAAGTGACAAAAGTCCTGAGGGAATTACCAAGTTAGTGCTGTCTCTCATAAGGTCTAATATTTCGCGAAATAAAACTAAAACACGGCAGAGGTTGACCTCTGCCGTGTTTGTTATGATTTATGATATTATTCCCACTCAATTGTGCCGATGGGCTTGGGGGTTAAGTCGAGTAGTACGCGATTGATACCGTCAACCTCGTGGGTGATGCGGTCGGTAATGTGGTGAAGAAGAGTGTAAGGAATTTCCTCAATAGTGGCGCTCATTGCGTCGGTAGTGTTCACCGCGCGGATAATTGCCGGCCAGCCTTCGTAACGCTTGCCGTCC
>CAZHYD010000088.1:0-4628 GCA_964536645.1 uncultured Ruminococcus sp. | reverse complement strand
GGGCTCCATCTTGTTTATAAGAAGAATTTGTGTTATCATAGAGGTAACGGTGGTTTTACCGTGTGTTCCGCAAACTCCGATAACGTTGTCAAAATATCTTGTAAGCGCTCCAAGTAGGTGCGAACGCTCCATTACGGGTATTCCCTTTTGCTTTGCCGCAACAATTTCAGGATTATCTTTAGCAATAGCGGCAGAGTAAACTACCAGCTCAGCATCCCCGATATTCGAAGCATTGTGCCCCATAAAAACCTTTATTCCAAGGGCTTTTATGCGGTTTAAAGGGTCACTTTCGTTATTGTCGGAACCGGTCAAAATATAACCCTTGCTGTGTAATATTTCCGCAAGGGGACACATTCCGCTTCCGCCGATACCTATCATATGAACCCGCTTTACACCGGTAATTAATTTGTCTTCTTCGCGCAACTGCTTCATAGAGATTATCCCTCCGAATCTTTACAGTATATATTCTACTACTTTTCGTCACAAAAATAAACACTTTTTTACGTAAGGGGTGAAAATTATGTTCCCACTGCCAAGAAAAATTGAATATATTTTGGAAAAACTCGAAAGCAACGGCTTTGAAGCCTATATTGTCGGCGGTACGGTTCGTGATTTTCTACTTGGAAACTACCCGAATGATTACGATATTACCACCTCCGCATTGCCGCAGGATGTCGAGCGCATTTTTGAAAAAACCGTACCCACGGGCATTAAGCACGGCACGGTTACGGTAATTTACGAGGGTGAGTTAGTAGAGGTGACTACCTTCCGTACCGAAGGCGGATATATTGACCACCGCCGCCCAAAAAGCGTGACCTTTGTCACAAATCTTTCGGATGACCTTTCCCGCAGAGATTTTACGATAAACGCTATGGCTTATAACAAAACACTGGGCCTTGTTGACCTTTTTAACGGAAAGCGCGACCTTGATAACAAGATTTTGAGAGCAGTAGGCGACCCCGAAACCCGCTTTCGTGAGGATGCACTCCGAATTTTGCGACTTTTCCGCTTTGCTTCATTTCTGGGATTTTCCCTTGAAGCAAATACGGAAAAATCTGCAATAAGCCTTGCAAAAAGCCTTAAAAACATAAGCGGCGAAAGAATTTCTGCCGAGCTTAAAAAGTCAGTAACGGGCAAAAATTTCAAGATTTTTGAAAAGCTTATTGAAGCCGGCGGACTTGAGCATATAAAAATCGATAAAAATCCCGATTTTTCACTTGTGAACCTTTTGTCTGACTACCCAAAGCTTGCTTATTTTACCTTTGTTTTCACAGCTTCAAGTGACGCCGCTAAAACTTTAGACCTTCTTAAAGAATCAAACGAAGTTAAAAACCGCTTTGCCGCGCTTTCGGCACTACTTGCCTTGCCCGTTCCCGACGCAAAGCCGCAAATTAAAAAAATTCTTGCCGATTTCGGTATAAAATATTTTAAAGATTACCTTTTAATAAAGGAAAAACAAGGGTTTAACACCTCGCTTTGCGAAGCTTTTTTAGCCGAAATCATCGAAAACCAAGAGCCTTATTTAATTGAGCACCTTGCCATAAACGGTGACTTGCTTATAAACCTTGGTTTTTCGGGTAAGGAAATAGGCGAAAAGCTAAAATTCTTGCAAAATGTTGTAATTGAAAACCCAAAAATTAATACAAAAAAAGAACTTATAAAAGTCCTATCACAAACGTAACAAAATAGAAGTTGTGCCATAAACTGTAATGTAAAAGTTTTGGAACAACTTCTATTTTTTATTAAACGGACTGGTGTTATGAAAAAAATCACACTCCTCGGCGGAGACAGCCGTATGAAAATTTTAAAAGAAAGTCTAAGCAAAGCCGGTTATACAGTCGATACGATAGGCCTTTTTGACGGAGACAACGGTAATATCGAAACCTCGCAAATAGTCGTATTGCCCGTACCCACCACAAAGGATAAAAAGACCGTATTTTGCCCGATAACAAATCGTGAAATTCCTTTGTCCTATATCGAGGAAAATACTCAAAACCATCAGCTTATCCTCTGCTGCAATTACCTTTTTGAGAATAAAAACTGTATTGATTACGGCGCGCTTGACAGTTATGCCTTGCTTAACGCTGTTCCCACTGCAGAGGGCGCGATAAAAATCGCTATTTCAGAAACACCCTACACGCTTTGGCGCTCAAAAGTACTGGTAATTGGCTACGGAAGAGTAGGAAAAATACTTGCAAACAGGCTAAAAGCCTTAGGCTGTGACGTTACCGTGTCGGCGCGAAAGCCCGCGCATTTTGCAATTCTAAGCGCACTTGGCTTCAAAACCGAAGAAACGGGAAAACTCAATCTCATACCGCTTAATTACGACATAATCTTTAACACCGTTGATATAAAAGTCATAGAAGATTCTGCACTTAAAACCTTAAAATGCGACCTTTTGCTTGATTTATCCTCACTTGGAGGCTTTAATCTTGAATTAGCAAAAAATCTTGGCATAAAGGCAATAAAAGCACCCGGACTTCCTGCGCTTATTGCCCCAAAAACCGCCGCCGAAATACTCTGCAATACAGTTTTACACATCATTGACTCACATAATTAGAGGTGAATTATGGAAAATATAACCTTGGGATACGCATTTTGCGGTTCCTTTTGCACTATTAAGGAATCGCTTATGCAGCTTAGAATTTTAAGCCAAAAAAACATAAAAATCAAACCCATAATGTCAAATATAGTCTACACCGCTGATACTCGCTTCGGCAAAGCCGCCGATTTTATTAAAGAGGTTGAACAGCTCTGCCACGAGCCCGTAATATACGATATTACCACCGCCGAACCGATAGGCCCTAAAAATCTTTTGGATATTTTGCTTGTAGCTCCCTGCACAGGCAACAGTATGGCAAAAATTGCTCTCGGCATTACCGACACCGCCGTAACACTTGCCGTTAAGGCGCATTTGCGCAACAACAAGCCCGTAGTTTTGGCACCCGCCACAAACGACGCTTTGGGCGCATCGGCAAAAAACATAGGACTTCTTCATAACACTAAAAATATATACTTTGTTCCCTACCGTCAAGATGACCCATTTTCAAAAAACAATTCAATGGTATGCGATTTTACCCTTATCCCCGAAACCTTGGAAAATGCTCTTAAGGGCAAACAACTCCAGCCTGTAATACTTTAAAATGAAACCTATCCACTGACATCGCTTTTTAAGCGGTGTCAGTTTTGTTGTATATAATCATGACTACCGGCTAAGCAGGTAGTTTGATCTGCGGCTGTAAGCCGCTGCTACTGGCTTGACTGAAAGTCCACGAAACCATATGGCATTTGCAAATATGCACTGCTGCCGAAAATTCGGCGATTCGCCTCCATCTGATGAGGGAGGTGGATTTTTGCCGTAAGGCAAAAAGACGGAGGGAGAGAAAGAAAAATGATCTCGAACTACCCCTCAGTCAAAACCTTCGGTTTTGCCAGCCTCTCACGGAGGCGGTCACCCTTTGTCGCTTCGCGACATCTCCCTCACACTGTGAGAGAGTCTTCCCCTGACAAGTGGAGCCTACCGCTGCGGCGGGATTGTTCATCGGCAAAAGCCTTCACGGAACCACCTGCTAAGCAGGTGGTTTTCTTGATACAATAATAGCGGTCAGCTTTACGCTGACCGCCCTTTTTAAAAAGAGGTATTCATATAAAAACTCGTTTTGACACAGCATAGAACATTTACATTTGTGCTGGAAACAAGCTAAGTGCACTATATTCCATTTTAAAAATGCCTGTTAAAAATATTTGTGCCCGTGCTTTACAACGATTTACTGTTCCAGCCAATCAAATTCAAATATTTCAGCGTTAATAGGATAACAACGTGCCGCCTGCCAATCAATCAAGGTGAATTCAGGAAACCACTGGCAATATTCGGGCACCACCACAAACGTGTCCCCTTCTCTTTGGTAGCCTAATTCAAGAATTCCGTCACTCAAATAATGCCAGGTGGGAAACAACTCGGGCGGCTCTTCACCAATCCATTCGCCCGAATGAATATTGTAGAAGATTTGTTCGGTTTCGTCTATCTTAATGACGTCATCCATTGTTCCGCCTTCTTCTACTATTTTCTCAAAATCGGCGTAACACAAATCTTCACGCACGTAAAACCAACGTAAAACCGGTCGGTCTTTGCCTTCTTCTCTCCACTCCTCATTGTTGTAAAAGATATACAGCAGTCCGCCCTGTTCAACCTCGTGAACACTGTACAAGGCACCGTTTGAGATCTCACGAACGCATTCCAGTCCTACCTCCGCAGCAATTTGGCTCATTTTAGGAGACCAAGGGTAAATCACAAAGGAATAAGCCTGTGCAAAGGAATGGATATCCACCTTTTTCGTAATTAACTCTTGATAAGGGGTGGTATTGTCCACCGTATAATCCGCCACTTCGTAGGAAGGATCATCACCCTTACGCATTACATACGCTTCTTGCAAATCGTTTCCGCCTTTACAACCGCATAGGGATAATACAAAAAGCATCACAAAAAGTGTCAAAACGTGTTTTTTCATTTGCAAACCTCCACAACGCTTAAATTCTTTCTACTATAACTTGAAGTTTCTTAATCGTTTTTTTAACTTTAGTTTCAATAAAATTATACAGGATACCTGTCTGAAAATCAATATAGTAAT
>CAZHYD010000087.1:0-4646 GCA_964536645.1 uncultured Ruminococcus sp. | reverse complement strand
GCAACAAAATTACTTTTTTTCATTATAAAATCTCCTTTCATTAAACCAACACTTGTGTTTTTATTGCAAATACAGTATAATATTTTTAAAAAGGCAAAACAATCAACAATTAAACAACAAGTGTTGGAATAAAAGAAAAAGCGGCCATCAGTTTGGCCGCAAATGTTGGAATAATGGAGATTTTTTATGAACGTAAAAAACAATAAGCGCCGCAGACAGTCGCAGGAGAAAATCGAAAAGGTATTTATAGAACTACTGCAAACCCGTGAAATCAGGGAAATAACCGTTTCGGATATTATTAAAATAACGGGGTTAAACCGCAGCACCTTCTATGCAAACTATATTGACATATTCGATCTTGCCGATAAAATAAGAGCTAAGCTGGAAAATGAATTCAGCAATTTGTTTGCCGATTATGATTATTATAATGAGCGTAGCGGTGCACTGAAAATGTTTAAACATATTAAAGAAAATCAGCTTTTTTATAAAACGTACTTCAAATTATGCTACGACGATAAGTTCCTCGTTTCAATATACGACACAAAGCGAGCCGAGAAGGAGCATATCAACAGCAACCTTAAATATCATATTGAATTTTTCAGAAACGGTTTAAATGCAATAATTAAATTATGGCTTGCGAGCGGTTGTAAAGAATCACCCGAAGAAATGGCTGAGGTATTAAAGCAAGAATATAGAGGAAGATAAATTAAAAGACCCGATAGAAAATTCTATCGGGTCTTTTGATAGGGTTTTTACTTTTTATCCTTAAAATCTCTTTCAAATATTTTGTACTTTTTAATTGCAAGGTAGAAAGGTATGCCGAAAACGTAGCAAACAATAAGTTGGCCGAGACCTACCTCTAATCCCGAAATCACAAAACCCCAGAAGGTGTAGCCTTCGGGCAGGAAAAACCAAGCAATTTCAAGACCGATTATAACCGCGTTTACTATTACGGGCGGGAACATTGCAAGCAGCGGAAGGTTTTTAAACTTAATATTTCTCAACCAATAAGTAAGCAAAGCGGCAATAAGTGTAGCCGAGGTTCCGAAAATCATATCAAGCGCGTTAAACGAGCCGATGTTTGCAATAAAGCAGCCAACCGTAAGCCCCGGGATTGCCGCGGGGGTGAAAATCGGCAAAATAGTAAGCACTTCCGAAAGGCGAAGCTGAATCGGTCCGTATGCAAGGCCAAAAACATTACTTAAATATGTAAGTCCCGCATAAGCGGCGGCAATAAGTGCGCCCGTTATTATAAAATGAATGCTTTTTTTGTTGGACATTTTATTCTCCCTTTAACGTGGTGTAATATTCCACTGCCAAGCGGTCGCATCTTTCATTTTCGGGATGACCTGCGTGACCCTTTACCCATTCTATAGTAACGTCGTGAACTTTAAGCAGTTCAAGCAGCCTTTCCCATAAATCAACGTTAAGGGCGGGCTTTTTGTCAGCCTTGCGCCAACCGTTTTCCTGCCAGGATTTAGCCCAGCCTTTAACAATACCGTCCGCCACGTATTTTGAATCGGTAACAAGCCTTACTGCGCAGGGTTCCTTTAAAGCGGAAAGCCCCATTATTACGGCGGTTAACTCCATACGGTTGTTGGTTGTATCCCTCTCGCCGCCGGAAAGCTCCTTTTCGTGAGCGCCGAATCGCAAAACCACACCCCAGCCGCCAGGCCCCGGATTTCCCGAGCAGGCGCCGTCAGTAAAAATTTCAACACACTTTTTCATTTTTTAATACTTCCTGTAACTTCCGACAACCTTACCCAGCACCAACGGATTTTCGGGATAAATGGGCGAAAAATCGGGATTTTCGGGCATAAATATTATCTTGCCGTCCTTCACCTTAAGGCGTTTTACGGTGGCTTCATCGCCGTCCATACCTACAATAATATCGCCGTTGCGGCAGGGTATTTTTTTATCGGCAACAATAATGTCCCCGTCAAGAATGCCTGCGTCCTTCATACTCAGTCCCACAACCTTTAGGGCAAAAAGACCTTCGGCATCCTTTGAAGGATAAGGTATGTAATCCTCTATTTCTTCAACCGCCAAAATCGGCTTGCCTGCAGTAATTCTGCCCACAACGGGAACCATTGAAGATTCATACCCTGTATCAATTCGTATCGAGCGGGAGTTTTTGGCGTCGCGCGCAATATAACCCTCTTCCTCAAGTGCACTTAAAATCGCGTGCACGGTAGAGGTGGATTTAATACCTGTTGCGGTGCATATTTCCCGCACCGAAGGGGGAAAACCCTGCGACATTTGCTTTACAAGAAAAGTGTATACCGCTTCCTGTTTTTCGGTAAGAGGTGTTCTTGACATAACGTTACTCCCTTTCTGCCGAACATTTATTCGTTTTTAGTATATCATTTAACCTTTCTTTTGGCAAGACCCTTTTTTGCACCGAAAAAAATTTCTTTTAATCCCATTATTACAAGCAACACACCGAAAACCTTTGCCGCTATTTCACCTCCTAAAAAAGAAGCGGTAAAAAGTCCTAAAATAGCACCCGCAAGCCCGCTTGCGCCAAGAATTAAAACCTTTTTCCAGACGATTTGCTTCTTTATGGCATAAACTATTACCGAAACTACGGCTATGGGAATAAAAAATATAAGATTTATCCCCTGCGCATTTAACTGCTCTGCCCCTGTAAAAAGTGTGAGATATATTATTAAAACTGCGCCGCCGCCAAGCCCCATTGAGCCTAAAATTCCTGAAAAAAGCCCTGCTAAAAGGGCGGCAATATTCATTTTATAAGCAGGCGAATGCCTGCATAAACCATAAACGCACCAAAAATTCTTTTAAGCCACAAAGGCGATATTTTCTTCATTAAAAACGTGCCTAAAAGGGCGCCTAAAAGACCTGTCGGTAAATAAATATAGGCATCCGCCAAAGTGACGTACCCGTTTTTCATATAAAGTGCGGCGCTTAAGACACTTATAGGCAGAATTACCGCAACGGCGTTTATATGAGCCTGCTTTTGTGAAAGCCCGCTCTTTTTTAAAACGGGTACGGCAAGCATACCGCCCCCTGCCCCCAAAAGTGCGTTAACAAAACCGATACCAAGTCCGGATAATATATTTACTGTATTTTTAAATTTCATTGTTCTTTTCCTTAATTTATTGGATATATATTTTTTACGAATGGCGCATACTTATGCAACAAACCCTGTTTTCTGCTATTATTTTGTTGTTTTGTCCACCACGGAGGTTTGATTTTTCTTGACCGAAACCTTCTTTTATGGCATAATAACTTTGATACTGTATCAAAAAGGAGAATAAAAAATATGACCCTTGCGATTATTTTGTTTGTCGTAACCTATGTGCTGATGATTGCATTCGGCAAGTACCGTCCGTATATTGCGCTTGCATCAGGCGTAATATTTGTTGTAAGTATGCTTATAGGCGGCTTATCTCCCCTTGAAGCAATAGGTGTGCTTGACTTTAACGTACTGCTTATGATTGCGGGTACAATGGGTCTTGTGCAGATGTTTATTGACTCTAAAATGCCTGCAAGACTTGCAGATATTGTTATAAATCTTGTGCCTAACGTATGCTGGGCTGCGGTTTCATTAAGCCTTTTTGCAGGTGTGATTTCCGCCTTTGTGGATAACGTTGCAACAGTACTTATGGTAGCCCCCGTAGCTATGGCAATTTGCAAAAAGCTTGATACAAATCCCGTTCCATTTATTATCGCTATTGCGGTTTCTTCAAACCTTCAGGGCGCGGCAACCTTGGTAGGTGATACTACCGCCATTATGATGGGCTCGGCTATGGATATGAGCTTCTTCGACTTCTTCTGGTATCAAGGCAAACCCTCTATGTTCTTTGCTGTTGAGCTTGGTGCTGTGCTTTCTGCCATTATTGTTTGGTTTATTTTCCGCAAGGAAAAGGGCCTCATTGCCAAAAACCCCGAACTTACCCCCGTTACCGATTACGTGCCCACAATTTTGCTTGTAGGCACCATTGGTTTGTTGGCGGCGGTATCCTTCGCGCCGGACAGTTGGAATCTTCCTAGCGAAATCAACGGTATTATCGCCTGTGCAGTATTGGTAATCGGCCTTATTTACAATATTATCCGTTACCGCAAGGCAGACGCGCTGCTTAGTCCCATTAAGGCTATCGACTTCGAAACCCTTGGCCTTTTGGTAGGCTTATTTATGATGATTGGCGGTATCAAGCACTACGGCGTTATTGACGCTTTGGCAAACTTACTTGCAAAGTTAGGCGGCGGTAATCTCTTCTTGCTGTATACCGTAATTGTTTGGGCATCGGTACTGATTTCCGCATTTATTGATAATATTCCTTACGTTGCTACCATGATTCCGATTATCGGCGGTATGGGTGCTAACGTGGGCCTTGCCGATTTATTGGCCGAACAGATGAACACCGAAGCTTCGCTTATAGCAATTCCGCTTTACTTTGGTCTTTTGTCGGGTGCAACACTCGGCGGTAACATTACCCCCATCGGCGCTTCGGCAAACATTGCAGGTATCGGCATACTGCGCCGCGCAGGTTACGAGGTTAAGAATTCCGACTTCTTTAAAATCGGTATCCCCTTTACCTTGGCGGCCATCGTTCCTGCCTATATTTACATTTGGCTGATCTACGGCGTTGGAATTTAATTAAAATAAAAAGGGTGACACGTAA
>CAZHYD010000086.1:0-4705 GCA_964536645.1 uncultured Ruminococcus sp. | reverse complement strand
AAACCATAACCTCAACGTGCTTGCCGCAAGCCTTCAAAATTTTGTCTTGAATATCAAGAACTAAATCCTTGCACTCGCGGGGGAAGAGCTTAACAGTGTCTTCAGTAGATTTATTTGAGCCCAAAAGGCCGTACTTTTCGTTATATCCGCCGTTGTCAGAAGAGTTGAGAATATCGTCAAGTCCGCAAACTACTTTGGCGCCAGCAGCCTTTAAGATGCGCTTTGTGCGTGCGCGGGTGTGAATATCGCAGGTAAGAACACAGTCGGCGTAATCAAGGATAACCTTGGGCTGATTTGCAAAAATGACCTCAACCTCTGCGCCGGCTTCGCGGATAATGCTGCTGTAGTATTCCACATAGTCAACACCTGTGAATTCGTGCAAATTAACACCAAAAAGCTCGCGGTATTTTTCTAAAGTCAAAACATCTGAGTAGGGGTTTACGCCTGCATCGTCAAGCTTATCCAAGCTTACAAGGCAGTTGCCCACCTCGTCAGAAGGGTATGAAAGCATAAGAACGACCTTTTTAGCGCCCTTTGCAATACCGCGCAGACAAATTGAAAAACGGTTACGTGAAAGAATCGGGAAAATAACGCCGATTGTTTCTCCACCTAATTTAGCCTTAACGTCGGCAGCAATATCGTCAACCGAAGCATAGTTGCCCTGTGAACGAGCTACGATAGATTCGGTAATCGAAATAACGTCGCGGTCGCGAAGCTCGAAGCCTTCGGAGCTTGCGGCTTCAAGAACACTGTCCGCTACGATAGCGGCAAGGTCATCACCCTGACGGATAATAGGACAACGGATACCTCTTGAAACGGTACCCACGCGGCGATCATTGTTTGACATAGTTTTCGTCCTCTTTCTTGAGTAAAATTAAGTCTGGTGTGAAAAATATCACAACAAAATATTATAAAACATTTTTTTAAAACTTTCAATAGCAGATAAAAAATTTTTAAAATTTTCCAGTGCTTTTTTAGTTCTCACTGTAAATCACGGTGAGGTCGGGGTGAAGCTGAAGAATAGAAGCGGGAACATACGGGTCGATAGGGCCGAAAAACGCCTTTTCAACGATTTCCTTTTTAGCGGCACCGTTTGCGATAAGAAGCACCTTTTTAGCCCGCATAATAGCATTAATACCCATAGTTATTGCCCTTGTGGGAACCTCGTCTTTAGAGTTAAAGAAACGGGAGTTTGCCTCAATGGTAGAAGGGTCAAGCTCTACAACATTAGTGTCCTTTATAAAATGAGCGCAGGGCTCGTTAAAACCGATGTGACCGTCAAGTCCAATGCCTAAAAGCTGAATATCGGTACCGCCGAAAGAGTCAATAAGCGCGTCGTAACGCTCACACTCGGCCTTAAGGTCATCGGCACAGCCGTTGGGAACGTTGGTTTTATTGATATCAATATTCACCTTTGAGAAAAGGTTTGTGTTCATAAAATAACGGTAGCTTTGGTCGTTGCCGCCGTCAAGACCTACGTATTCGTCAAGATTTACCGAGGAAACCTTTGAAAAATCAATATCGCCGTTTTTATAGTATTCAACAAGCTTTGCATAGGTGCCAAGCGGCGAAGATCCTGTCGCAAGACCCAACACGCAGTCAGGTTTCCCAATTACCACCGAAGCGATGATATTTGCGGCTTTGCGGCTCAATTCTTCGTAACTTTTAACCCTAATAAAATTCATAATTTTGCCTCCAACAGAGTTATTTTCTTAAAACAATATTGTCTATAGACTTCACGATGCAACCCTCGGGGAATACACCTCTTAAAGCGTTAAGGGGATAAACCGAGGTGTTTTTTCCGATAACCGTGCCGGGATTTAAAACACATCCGCAGCCAATATCGGCACCGTCACCCAAAATCCCGCCGATTTTGCGAAGGCCCGTCGCGTATTCCTCATCACCGTGTATTACAACAGCCTTGCCGTCTGACTTAAGGTTTGAGCATATTGAACCTGCGCCCATATGTGAATGATTACCGAGAACCGAGTCACCTATATAATTATAATGCGGTGCTTGGACTTTATCAAGCAAAATACAGTTTTTAAGCTCCGAAGAATTGCCTATAACACAGTTTTCACCGGTAATTACGCTGCCTCTGATATATGCGCCGGGGCGAATTTCGGTGTTTGCGCCGATAATGGTTGGTCCTTCAATATGAGCGGTGGGCGCTATTTTAACATTAGGACCTATAAGCACGTTTTCTGACAAAAGGGTGTAGTTTTCAATTCCCTTATCAATAAGCAATAATATAAATTCCTTAATTTTTGGCAGCATTTCCCAAGGGTATTCAAAGGAATTTACAAAATCCTTAAGATAGTGGTTTGTGCAGTTAAAAAGTTCTTTTGTTTTAACCTTACGCTCCATCGCCGTGACCCCTTTCAAGAATTACCGCTGCTATTTTTTCTGCATATTCTTTAGATTTTTGTTCGGTTTCGGCTTCTACCATAACGCGCACAACCGGCTCGGTTCCGCTTTGGCGAAGCAACGCTCTGCCCTTGCCGTCGATAAGTGCGGTCACCTCGTCAAGTGCCTTTAAAACCTCGCCGTCGGAAAGGGCGGCTTCCTTGTTTTTAACCCTGATATTCTTAAGATACTGGGGATAAAGCATTACCGCTTCGCAAAGCTTAGAAAGTGAAGACTTGCGGTCGCACATTTCTTCGGTAAGCATAATTGCGGTAAGTAATCCGTCACCTGTGGTGGCATATTTTTTAAGAATAATATGGCCCGATTGCTCGCCGCCGATGGCGCAGTCGTTTTCCTGCATATATTCATACACAAAGCGGTCGCCAACCTTGGTTAGCGCACAGTCAATACCCTCGTCCTTAAGGGTTTTTACAAAACCGCTGTTAGACATAACGGTCGCAACAACGGTGTTGCCGTTAAGCATACCGCGCGATTTAAGACGCTTTGCAAGGATATACATCATCATATCACCGTCTATAACGTTGCCGTTTTCGTCTACCGCTATGCAACGGTCGGCGTCGCCGTCAAAAGCGAAGCCTACGTCAAGGTGCTGTTCTTTAACAATGCGGCACAAATTTTCCATATGGGTGGAGCCGCAGCCGTTGTTCACGTTAAGACCGTCGGGCTCGGCACCGATAACAACGGTATGTGCGCCAAGCGCACCGAAAACCGCCTTTGCTATCATCCAAGAAGCGCCGTTAGCGCAGTCAAGACCGATTTTAAGGTTTTTGTAGGAATTTGAAGCCACCGAAATAAGATAACCAACGTAGCGGTTTCTGCCCGAAACGTAATCGATAATGCTGCCGATTCTTTCGCGGTGGGCAAGGGGAAGGTCGTTACCCGAAACCCCCAAGGATTTAAGGTGGCCGTCGAGATAAGCTTCAATAAGCAGGGTGGTTTCATCGTCAAGCTTTTCGCCGTAGCGGTTAATGATCTTAATTCCGTTATCGTAAAAAGGGTTATGCGACGCGGTTATCATAATGCCGCAGTCAAACTCATCCTGACGGGTAACATAGGAAACGCTGGGGGTGGTGGTAACGTGAAGCATATAAGCGTCCGCACCAGAAGCGGTGATACCTGCGACTATTGAATACTCAAGCATATAGCTTGAACGTCGAGTGTCCTTACCAATAACAATTTTAGGACGGTAGCCTGCCTTTTCACAACCCGAAAGGGCGGATGAATAGTACCATCCGAGAAAACGGCCAACCTTATACGCTTGCATTGAGGTAAGCCCTAAGTTAGCCTCACCGCGAAAACCGTCAGTACCGAAATATTTGCACTTTCTTTCACCTAAAGCAACCTCGGCTTTAAGGGATATGTTTTCATTTAAAAGTTCGTCGGCGGTTACCGAAAATACCTCGCAAAGCTGCAAAATTTTATCTATTTGGGGAAGCGCCTGGTCCATTTCCCATTTTGAAACCGACTGACGCGATACGTTTAATTTTTCGGCCAACTGTTCTTGAGAAATATTAGCAGATATTCTAAGTTGGGAAATTTTCTCAGCAATTGTCATGATAAAACACCCTTTCAAAGTTTTTACAAGATAATATATAGTTAGTATTTCTCCCTAATATGTTTATGATACAAAATTTTATCCGTATCTTCTACCAATTAGGACATACATTTTTTGCAACTGTGGGTTGCAGAAAAAGAATTAATCTTGAATAATTATAAACTAAATTTCTCGAAAAATCAATAGGTTTTGACAATTTTAATTTACAAAAATAAAAAGCAGGGCATCTTTTGATGCCCTGCCAAATAGTAACAAATTAGTTGCAGATAGTGATTTCTGTGTCTTTATCGAAGAGGTGAATCTTTGCAGTTTCCAAAGCAACTTCGATTCTGTCACCGGGTTTAGCTGTATTAGAGGGAGCCACACGTGCATTGAGAGCCTGACCTTCACAATTCATATAGAGGTAGGTTTCAGCACCCATAAGTTCGGTAACTTCAACGTCAGCTTCGATAAGACCGTCCTTAAATTCTTCAATAAGAGCCTTTTCGTTGTGGATGTTTTCGGGGCGGATACCCATGATAACGTCCTTATCAACGTAGGGAACGAGAACGTCGTTCTTGTTCTTTTCTGCCGGAAGTTTGAGCTTGTACTTAATGCCGGCTCTTGTCTTGGTGTCTTCAGAGCCAAACTCTACGAAGAAATCTTCGCCTTCTTTAAGGAGCTTACACTCGATGAAGTTCATCTGAGGAGAACCGATAAAGCCTGCAACGAAGAGGTTGCAAG
>CAZHYD010000085.1:0-4783 GCA_964536645.1 uncultured Ruminococcus sp. | reverse complement strand
CCAATGACACTGCGGGTATGAACCGCATGCTCTAGCCAACTGAGCTATACAGCCGGATTAAAGCGACTTTCATATTATATCTGCCAAGCAGTAATTTGTCAATAGTTATTTTCAAAAAATATTAAATTATTTTTTAACCTTAACCGTAAAACTGTTATTACATCTCGGGCAAGAGGTGGTGTGAGTGCCTACCCTTCTAGGCAAACGAAGTATTGCCTTGCAATATGGGCACTTTTTATATATGTGCAAAGTATCGTTCTTTTGGCGCTTGTAAAAATCCCTTTTTTGCTTAAAGAAATTAAGCTTACCTAAAAACCACTCGTTTTCTTTGCGGCGGGCAGGTATATTGCGAGAAAAAAATCTAAAAAAGGCGTATATGATGAGGCCGTAAATCACAAGCTGAAGCAACCATTCCATTAAAAAAAGGTTGATAACCGAAAGCACCATTGCTACCGCAAAAATGCCGTAAAAAAGCTTATCCATACCGTAACGGCCGCTCATAAACTGCATTAATTTATACTTAAAATTCATACCCTTACCTCTGAAAAATTCATTTTCATTCATTATATGCTATATTTTTTATTTATTTGTTAAGAATTAATAAATATTTCAAAATAAAAAAGCCCGACTTCTTATGAGTCGGGCATGTGTTTTTATTAAAGACCGATGTAGGGAGCGGGGTTTACCCTTACGCTGTTGATAATAACTTCAAAGTGTAGGTGATTACCCGTTGACTGACCCGTTGTACCTACGGCTGCAATAACGTCACCCTGACTAACAACGTCGCCCGTCTTAACATAGTTTGCGCTGTTATGGGCGTATCTTGTAAGCATACCGTTTCCGTGGTCAATGGTTACACAGTAGCCGTAATCGCCGTACCAACCCGCAAAAACAACCGTTCCCTGTGCGGCAGCACGAATAGATGTGCCGCTGTCGGCGCCTAAATCCACGCCCTTGTGGTTGCGGCCGTCCCCGTAATAAGAGGTAACAACGTAGTAAGAGCCTTTAAGCGGATTTATAAGTCCTGCAGAAGATGCCGAATAGGATGCAGAAGACGCACCCGCAAGAATAACTTCGGTAACGGGTTCTGATACAACTTCGGTAATAACGGTAGAATTTACAACGTACTCACCGTTAATGCTTTCGATATACTTTGTTTCTTTTGTAAGACCGTCCTCGCCTTCGGTGGTTACCTTATAATAACCAATGGCATAGGAATAACTCTTAACGTACTGAGTTTCATGTTCTACGACGGTTTCTTTAACACAAATAGCGGTATTCTTTACCTCGAGTGTGTTTATATATTCTTCGGCAGAAGCGCTGTCAGCAAGCTCTTCCTTTAAATAATAACCGCTTTCGGTGCTAACCGTTGCTGTAAAGCAGGGGCTATTATCAGCGCCCTCTATATTATATGAATTAAGTCTTTTGTTAAGCAAACTGTCAAGCAAGCTCTTTTCGCAGACGAGAATTTCTTTTCCGTCTACAACAAGTACGGTTGCTTCTACAATTTCATCGGTGTTTTCAATAATTGCTTCCGCAACAGAATTTGCATCGTCAAATCCGTTACCAACGGTAAGGGTCATTGCAAGTTTTGAGTTAAAAATACCCTCATCAGCAACGTCACTGCAAACGTTGTCAACTGCGATGCTTCTTGCCGCATTGTAAACCGAGGGGTTTTCTACGGTTGCTACTACCTTACCCGCACACTGAACGTTAAAGCCAACTCTTATGCCGGAGGAGGTAATACCTACAATAAGCGCCAAAAAGAAAACAAAACAAACTGTTACTATTCTTACTGCTATTTTATTTGTTTTTACAAATTTGAAAGTTTTGCTTGAGCGAAGTTTTGAAAAAAGTTCGTCAAGCTTCAAATTATGAAAAATAACAGTCACCACTTTCCAAAAAAGTTACAAATTGTAATAATTACAAAGCTAGTATAACAAAAAGGTTACAAAATTGCAACCTTTTTTGTAATATTTTTTAACTTTTGTGTGGTTTTATTCAAAATTGCCCTATTTTAGTGCACTAAAACATAGACATTTGATTGGTATCGGGCAGATCTTTCATTGCGCCGAGCTCCCAAAGGTTTTGAATAATCGATTTTGAAACGCCGGCTTCAAGTTGGAAATCCTCTCGAGAAACGAAATTTCCCTGCCTTGCTGCTTCATATATAGAATAAGCAGCCTTTTCACCAACGCCGCTCAGTGCACCGAAGGGAAGACGCATCTTGCCGTCTTCGGGCTGATACTTCATAGCGTGTGACTTATTAAGGTCAATGGGTAAAATTTCGATACCTCTTGCCATCATTTCGTTGAAAATCAGCATATTTTCATATACGTCAAGTTCTTTTTTGGTGGCTTCCTTTCCCTTTGCCTTTATATCGCGCAGATATTTTTTAACCGCTTCTCTGCCCTGCATAAGTGTAGGAACGTCAACGTCTTCGGGACGGGCGGTAAAATATGCGCAGTAAAATTCAAGCGGCTTATAAACCTTATACCAAGCAACACGTATCGCCGCCGTAACGTATGCCGCGGCATGCGCTTTGGGGAACATATACTTAATCTTATAGCAGCTCTTAATATACCATTCGGGCACACCGACCTTGCGCATATCGTTTTCCATATCTTCCCAGTCTTCTTTGGAAATAGCGCCTTTGGCTATAAGACCCTTACGCACTGTTTCGGTAATCTTAAAGGCTCTTCCCTCCTCCATACCTTGATGAATAAGGTAAACCATTATATTGTCACGTGTACCTATAACCTCCGAAATGGTGCAGGTGCCGTTATCAATAAGATCCTTCGCGTTACCCAGGTAAACGTCAGTACCGTGTGAAAGTCCCGAAATTTGCAAAAGGTCGGAAAAATTCTTGGGCTTACAGTCCTTAAGCATTCCTCGTACAAACGAGGTGCCAAATTCGGGTATGCAGAACGTACCCGTTTCGGATTCGATATCCTCAGGCGTAACTCCCAGCGCTTGAGTAGAAGTAAATAGTGAATATACCTTGGGGTCGCTCATCGAAACCTGAGTTACGGGGATACCCGAATATTCCTCTAAATATTTATATGTAGTAGGAATAACGTGGCCGAGTTCGTCAAGCTTAAGAATTGTATCGTGTATGGAATGGAAGTCGAAGTGGGTTGTTACAACCCCCGACTCCTTATCGTCGGCGGGGTGCTGTACGGGACAAAAATCAAATATTGTCTTATCCTTAGGCACAATTATCATACCCGCGGGGTGCTGACCCGTAGTTGTCTTTATCTTTGCACTTTCAACCATACTTGCAAGTCGGTTAAGCTCGGCATTGCTTAGGGTGATTCCCTTTTTCTCTGCATAAGCCTTTGTAAAACCGAAGGCAGTTTTTTCGGCTATGGTAGAAACCGTACCCGCTTTGAATACGTTTTCAGTGCCGAAAAGACTTTCGGTATACTTTTGCACCTGGGTTTGAAATTCATTTGAGAAGTTAAGGTCAATATCAGGCACCTTGTCACCCTTGAAGCCCAAGAAGGTTTCAAACGGGATATCGTGACCGTCACGGTTTAAGGGTGTATTACAGTGCGGGCAGTTCTTTTCGGGCAAATCAAATCCCGAGCCAACGCTGCCGTCGGTATAAAATTCACTGTAACAGCACATTGGGCAAACATAGTGAGGTGCCAAAGGGTTAACCTCGGATATACCGGCCATTGTTGCTACAAAGGATGAGCCTACCGAACCTCGCGAGCCAACGAGATAACCGTTTTCCTCGCTGTATGCCACAAGCTTTTGCGCCGAGATATACATTATGGAAAATCCATTTGAAATAATTGAATTAAGTTCCTTTTCAAGACGTTTTACAACTATTTCGGGCGGATTTTCGCCATAAATCTTGTGGGTATTGTCCCAACATATTTTACGCAGCAGCTCGTCCGACCCTTCAATAACCGGTGGATAGTTGCCGTCGGGCACGGGGATAACGTCATCGCTTACCATATTGGCAATTTTGTTTGGATTATCGATTACAAATTCCCTTGCACGCTCGCCGAAGTAACTGAAATCGTCAAGCATTTCCTTTGTGGTTTTAAAGTAAAGGGGTGCTTGATTATCGAAATCGTCAAAACCTTGGCCCGCCATAAGAATTTTACGGATAATCTCGTCCTGCCTTCTAAGGAAATGAACGTCACCTGTAGCTACTACGGGTTTGTTAAGCTTATCCGCAATTTCAACCACCTTACGATTGAAATTTTTAATTATTTCAAAGCTTACTACGTGGCGGAAGCGATTGGGTATGGTAGCCCCCGTCTTTTTATCCTGCTTGTCGGGATAAGTAGACTCCCTAATCATAAATTCGTTATTACCGAGAGGCTGAATTTCAAGATAATCGTAATATGAGGCAATTTCCAAAAGCCTTTCTTCACTTTCCCCGTCAATTATAGCCTTGTAAAGCTCGCCCTGTTCGCAAGCACTGCCGATAATAAGGCCTTCGCGATGCTTATCAAGCTTGCTTCTAAGGGTAATGGGTCGGCCGTTGAAATCTTCAAGATGCGCTTCGGATACAAGCTTATAAAGGTTTTTAAGACCCACTAAATTCTTTACAAGAATTATCTGGTGGTTGCGCATTTTTGCTATTTGCTTGCCGTTCAGTTTGGAAATATCGTTTGTTATATCATCTATAAAATAAGATTCAACGCCGTATATTACCTTAAAATCGCCGCCCGCTTTTCTTATCTTTTTAACGGCAGCTGCCGCCGCGGGATAAGCCTGAACTACGCCGTGGTCGGTAATGGCAACGGTATCGTGGCCGTACTGA
>CAZHYD010000084.1:0-5035 GCA_964536645.1 uncultured Ruminococcus sp. | reverse complement strand
GTCACGAACGCCCCTGTCAGCAAACATCTTGTAGCGTTTTTCCATTTCGCTTACAGCCCAACCAAGTGCGCCCGACGCTTTTCTCGGGTCGGTAACAACGGGCACTAAAAGGTGCGGAATGCCGTTGTAAATGCCAAGTTCAACAACCTTTGGGTCAATCATCAAAAGCTTAACCTCATCAGGTGTTGCTTTATAAAGAATACTCATAATTATAGTATTTATACAAACCGACTTACCCGAACCCGTAGCGCCCGCAATAAGTCCGTGGGGCATTTTTGCAATGTCGGCAACTATTTCGTTGCCCGCAATATCGCGGCCTAAAGCAACGGTAAGCTTGCTCTTTGCCGCCGCAAAGGTAGGAGATTCGATTATTCCTCTTACTCCTACAATGTCGCTCACCTTGTTGGGCACTTCAATACCTACAGCCGCTTTGTTAGGAATGGGGGCTTCAATTCTTACACCTGCAGAAGCAAGGTTGAGGGCAATATCGTCGGCAAGGTTCGTTATCTTGCTGATTTTAACACCCGCGCAGGGCTGAAGCTCATATCTTGTAACTGTAGGTCCGCGGCTTATGTTTACAATTCTTGTTTCCACTCCAAAGGAACGCAAGGTTTCTACCAAGTGCTCTGCAGTGAGTTGCGCGCCTGCCGAACCCGCGTTTGAACTTACGGTTGCTTTAAGCAAGCTTAGCGGCGGGAACTTGTAGGCGTTTTCACCCTCTGCCTTTTCCTCTAAATCGTGAGTAAATTTCTCAGTTTCGGCCTTAACGTCAATTTTTTCTTCGGCGGCCGCCTTCAAAGCAGAGTTCAATTCCTTTTTATCCTCTGCACCTACGGGTTCTTCATGGGGTTGCTCTACCGTCTTGCCGTGATAAGCATCAATAACCTTGCGTTGTTGTTCGGTAAGAACGGGATTTTTCTGCTTTTCGTCCTCATCAACGGGGATATCAACGTCGAAGCCTTTAATAACTTTCAACTGTTTTTCGGGAGCCTTTGTCTGCTCCTTGCGGTCCATTTTTTCCTGGAAAGCCGTTTCGGCCTGCTCGGAAATAGATTTAACTGGTTTTGAAATTGTCTTAAAAAGAGAAATAAGCGTAGTGCCCGTTATTATCATAATAAACACGAAGCTCAATAAAATTATTGTTATTGCCGCACCCGTTTTGCCAAAGCCGAGGTAAAGCGGGTGGCCGATAAGCGCGCCCATAAAGCCGCCGCTCTTAAGAGAACTGCCGCTCACGTAAGCGGAGGCTAAATGCTGCCAGAAATTAAGGGTGTCATCGTGGGAAATGAAAATATCTATCGCTCCACCGATCAGCATAACCAAAACGCCCGATTCAATTATTTTTGCAGTAATTGAACCCGTGATTTTATCCATAGCGTACATTACGGCAATAAAACCCATTAAAAGCGGGTAAAAATAAGCCGTTACGCCGAAAATCCCGAATACCGCATTATGAAGCCAGAACCAAATATTCTGTCCCTTAATGAATACAATACAAAGGAAGAATATTGCAACGGCAAACCATATAACCGAAAGCAACTGCCGCTTACCCGATAAGGCTTGACTTCTTTCCGTCTTAGCCGAACTCGACTTTTTTTGACTTCCTTTCTTTTTTGCAGCCATTTTTAAAACTCCTTAAATTGAATTTATATCTTTTAAGATCTGCTCTTTTAATTCTTCTACAGATGAAAATTTAATTTCCTCCCTTATAAAATCGAGGGGGATTATTTTTACCTTTTTTCCGTAAATATCATCCGAAAAGTTGTTTATATAGGTTTCGCTTATAACGTAATCCGACTCAAATGTCGGTCTTATTCCTATATTTGTAATACCCTCGTACTGCTTACCGTCAACAATTACAAGGGTTTTGTAAACGCCGAATTTAAGTTTTACTAAGCTTTCGGGATATTTTTGGTTAATGGTGGGAAAAGATATCGTTCTTCCCCGCTTATCACCCGAAATTACCTCGTTTTCAAATGAAAAAGGCTCATGTAAAAGTTCGCGTGCCACTTTAACGTTACCCTGCTTTAAAAGGCTTCTTATCAGGCTGGACGAAACGGGCTTGTCCTCATACATAACCGCTTCACACATTTGAAATTCAATGTTGTTGCTCTCACAAAAACTTTTAAGCATTTCGGCGTCACCGCTACCGTCTTTACCAAAGCGATGATTAAAGCCGAAGGAAATAAGGTTCGGATTAAACTCGTCTTTAAGCATCTGCAAAAAGTCTTCTGCCGAAAGGTTTCTTACATCTTCAAAATGAAAAACCTTTACCTCATCTATGCCTAAAGTTTTAATAACCCTGACCTTTTCTTCGGGGAGCATTATCAATTCGTCTTTACCGCTTAATACGGCCTTTGGGGGTTTATAAAAGGTGATAGCGACTTTTTTACAGTCTTGCGGTAAGTTAAGTACCGCCTTGTGACCTATATGTACACCGTCAAAGGTTCCTAAACTCAGCGCATTTTTCATTCCTATTCTCCCTTGGGATAATTAATAATACATTTTATGTTTATTTGTGCCAAGTCACAGTCTGCCTCACCTATACCCAAGAGCAGACCGTTATATTTCACACGGTAAAGCTGGCCGTTACGAACATCCTTAAGCCTTAATCGGTCGAAGCCGAGCTGCCCGCCGTTTGTAAAACGTACCGCCTGCTTTTGCGTTACGCAAATTTCAGGCAAATACTCTACCGCATATTCCTCCGATTTTATAAACTCTGTAATATTTTCGCTTGTAAGGTCTTCAAGCTTTACAGTTTCCTCAATAGAAAAGCCTGAAACAAAGCTACGCTCAAGCCCTGCAAGAGTAGCCCCCGTGCCGAGATATTCACCGATATCCCTTGCAAGCGAACGGATATACGTTCCCTTTGAAACGTGGGCCTCTATTTTGAAAATATTATCGCCGTCAAGACCTTGCAACAGCTTTATTTCAAAAATTTTGATTTTTCGCGGCTTAAGGTCGACTGTTTTACCCTCGCGCGCAAGCTTGTAAAGACGGACGCCGTCCTTTTTTATGGCGCTGTACATCGGAGGAACCTGCTCTATTTCACCCGTAAAACGTTCAAGGGCTTCGGCAAGTTTTTCAGGTGTTATGTCAACCTGTTTTTCTGATATCACGTTTCCCGTAATATCATCGGTATCGGTAACAACCCCCAACTTTACATCAGCAATATATTTCTTTTCGGCATCAATAACAAGGCTTGAAAGGGCGGTTGCGCGTCCCAAAAAAATGGGCAAAACACCCGTTGCCATAGGGTCAAGCGTTCCCGTATGGCCTACCCTTTTTTCACCCGCCAAGCGTTTTATTGCCGAAACCGCCGAAAAGGAGGTCATTCCCTTTGGCTTGTTAAGCAGAAGAAATCCCTGCATATTAACCCTCCAAAGCGGCCTTTACTTGCGAAAGTACCTTTTGCTTTACCTCTTCAAGCGTACCCTCAACAGTAGCGCCTGCGGCGTTTACGTGACCGCCGCCGCCAAGTTTGTTACAGATAAGACTTGCATTAACAGGGTTATAGGTGCGAAGCGAAACCTTAAACTTGTAATCATCAATTTGCTTTAAAGTAATGCCAACCTTTACACCCTCAACACTTCTTGAAATAATTGCAATACCCTCAAGTTCGGTGCCGCTACAGCCTGTTTTTTCCTGCATTTCAGCCGTAACCGAAAGAAGTATGCACTTATCGTCAAAATGGTATTCTGCCGTTTCCAGCACCATTTTTTCAAGTTCTAACAGCTTTTTAGACTTAGTGTCAAACATACGTCGGTTAATTTCAGCCGCGTCAATATTGTATTTATAAAGCGCGGCAGCGATTAAATGGGTTTCGGCCGTAACGTTTGCATATTTAAAACTGCCTGTATCGGTTGAAATACCGGTGTAAATAGCCTTTGCCATGACGTCGTCAAACTCTATACCCATTTCGTTTATTATCTTATACACTGCTTCCGCAGCTGAAGCGGAATTTGCCTCAAGATATAGATTATCTGCATAATACGTATTAGAAATGTGATGGTCTATACACAAATCAATACTGCCCGAAAATTCCTGTTGTAAGCTATCAAGCAGTCTTTCGTCAGCAACGTCAACTGCAACAACGGTAGAATTTTCGCGGTGAACGTGGTCGGTTGAGCAAACAAAATAATCATACTTTTGGGGAATTACATCGGGACACAAAACGCAAGCCGTTTTGCCCACTTTTTTCAAGGCGTAATAAAGTGCATACGCCGAACCTAAGGTATCACCGTCGGGGGAAGCGTGTGTAAGCAGGATGAAATTGTCGCGTTCAAACAAAAACTGTGCTGTTTGGGGCAAGGTAAGAACACGGCATTCTCTACCTTTTTTACTATCCATATTGTTAATCCTCTTTAAATGTTTCAATAATTCTTGAAATGTTGGCGCTTCGCTCAATAGAATCGTCTGCCACAAAGCGAAGCTCAGGTACCTTGCGAAGCTTAAGTCTGGCGCCGAGTTCGCGTCTTAAAAAGCCGGCGGCGCCTTTAAGAGCCTTTGTTGAGGTTACTGTTGCCTCAAAGCCCTCAATGGCACTTACATAAACCGTAGCGTATGAAAGATCGCCCGAAACGTCAACCTTTACAATACTTAAAAGCTTACTTACTCTGGGGTCCTTAACCTCGCGCAGAAGTTCGGAAAGAGCCACCTTTATATCCTGAGTAATGCGGTTAATTTTATATCCTGCCATTAATCTCTGTACTCCTCCATAATAAAGGCTTCGAAAATATCGCCTTCCTTAATATCGGCAAATTTTTCAAGACTGATACCGCATTCGTAACCCTGGGCTACTTCCTTAACGTCGTCCTTAAAGCGACGGAGTGAGTCAATCTTATCTTCGCAGATAACAATACCGTCACGCACAAGACGAATCTGACAATTGCGGGTAACCTTACCGTTTGTTACGTAAGAGCCGGCAACTGTACCAACGTTGGAAATCTTGTAAACGTTACGCACTTCAACCGTACCCATAAGGTTTTCGCGGTATTTGGGTGCCAACATACCCTTCATAGCGGCTTCAATTTCT
>CAZHYD010000083.1:0-5065 GCA_964536645.1 uncultured Ruminococcus sp. | reverse complement strand
TTTTCGTGGGTAAGCTCACCGTCAAGCATTTCGAGAAGGTGGGCTTTTGCCTGTTCCTTTGTGAAACCGGAAATTTTTTCAAGCAACTGTAACTGGCTCTGCTTGATACGGTCACATTCTTCAAGACGTTCGTCTATCTCTTTAGAACGGGCAGTTAACTTTTCTTCTTTCTTTTCAAGGTTCTCGGTCTTGCGGTCAATAGCCTCTTCCTTTTGGAGAATACGGTGTTCTTGACGCTGTACCTCTGAACGACGCTCGCGCAGGTCCTTTTCGGTTTCCTGGCGCAGCTTGTGAACTTCTTCATTTGCTTCAAGCAAGGTTTCTTTTTTCTTTAATTCGGCGTTTTTAATAGCCTCGTTTAATATTCGTCTTGCTTCATCCTCGGCAGAGCCAATAGTAGCTTCAGCCGATTTGCGACGGTATGCCGAACCGGAAACAAAACCGATTACAGCACAAACGAGTGCAACAACGCCACCGATAACATAGGGCATAATGCACCTCCTATATAATTAAACGCGGAAATTTCAGCCGTATTTTCCAAACGGCAAACGGGAGCCGCGATCCTCTCCCGTGATATAATCAACTTAAATCACCTGCAACTCGCTAATATTGCAGATAAATTAGAGCCATTATCCGAAATTTAAGTGATTAAAGGCCTGTATACTAAAAAAACCAGACCACAGCTATCTTAACAATTTTATCACTTTATGTCAAATATGTCAAGAAACAGATGGCGTTTTTATGCCTTTCTTTGTGCAAAAGTTTTAATTTTATTCCGATATATTTCTTTTAGAAAAATGGCAGAGAGTGAAAACCAAAGCGAAAACACCCATAACGAAAATGCTTACTGCTTCGGTTACGGTTATATGAAGATACTTACTTCCCGTAGATATAAACATAATCAGGTTAGGCAAGGTTGCCGTAAAGGAAAAAATTACGGTAAGAATACCCGAGGCTAAGAGCTTTCTGAAATTGAGCTCGGTATCCTCACTTAAATAAAGCTTTGCGAACTGCAAAAAGTAATATACACCCGCGCAGTGTGCCGCAAGAATTATAATATTATCCGAAATTACCGCAAGAGATGAAATAATGCTAAAATCGTAACTTATGCGGCAAATCATATAAATAACGGGGATACAGTAAAAAAACTTGGGTATGTCAAAGCTTGCCACCCTTTGCAGACCGAAAAGCACAAAAAACGCAGCTGCGGCAAATCCCGAAATATTAAGCAGGGTTATCTGAAAAGAAAGGCCGTTTACGGCAGTATGAGTGCCTAAAAGCGTGCAAAGTATTCCGCCTGACATAAAGAAAGACGCTATCAAAAGACCTGCCGAAGACTTGGGCGGATGTTCGGGCGAGCGATGCGAAATTGCGGCAAAAATCGCAGCAATTGCGGCGAAAGCAAAAATTATAAAAAGCAATATGTTGCCCACCGTCTTAAATTCGGGTTTGAAAAATCCGGTGTTTTCCTCACATACAAATTTAAGCTGAACAAATCTTGCAATAAGCGACACCAAAAGTGCAGATGCCGAAAAGAACATCACCCTGTTGTATTTCATTTGCTGTATACTCCCTCACAACATTTTTGAGAAAAATTTTACATATAATATATTAATTTTATATCTTAAGTATATAAAAGTCAATTAAAACAAGATTTAAAAAGCGGTGAAGGTATGAAAAAAATAACGGTTTTAGCATTTTTCCTTGGCATTTGTATGTTGCTTACCCCATTAGGTGTAGTAGCTAAAGACCCGCCCACCGAAATGGCGGACACTCTTTTGGACAGCGTAGAAACCTCGCTTGAAGCAAGCGGTAATACCGAAGAATTCAAGATATACCTATCCGAAACAAAGGAGGTCGTAAGCCTTTCTGCAAAGGACTATATTTTCGGCGTGGTTGCAGCAGAAATGCCCGCCCTCTATGAAGAGGAGGCTCTTAAAGCGCAGGCTGTGGCGGCATATACCTACGCCCTTTACAGAAAAAGTGTCAACTCGGGCGAAGATTATGACATTACTGATGACCACACAAAAGACCAAGCCTTTATAACCAAAAGCGAAGCCGCTGAAAAATGGGGCAGTAAGGCCGACACCTACACCGAAAAAATTGAAAAGGCAGTAGAAGAAGTGGCGGGATATGCCATAACCTACGGCGGCGAAATAATTATGGCGGCATACCACGCAATTTCGGCAGGCAAGACCGAAAACTGCTGCGATATTTGGAGCAGTGACCTGCCATATCTTGTATCGGTCGAAAGCGAGTGGGATACCGAAAGCGAAAATTACCAAACCAGCGCAAGCTTCACCCTTGACGAAATCAAAAATACCCTTACGAAAAAAATTACGCCCACCGACAGTGCCGACGATTATTTTTGCGATATAAAAAGGACCGATATAGGCACGGTTACCTCGCTTTCGGTTTGCGGCACGGCTTTTACGGGCAGCGAAATAAGAGAACTTTTTGACCTTCGCTCATCGAATTTTACGGTTGCATATAAGGACGACACCTTTACCTTTACCGTTTTAGGCTACGGACACGGGCTTGGTATGAGCCAAAACGGCGCAAACTGTATGGCAAAAGAGGGTGCGCGTTACACCGAAATATTAAAACACTACTACACCGACTGCAAAATAGAAAAGGTAAACTAAAAAAACAGACCCCGAACGATATCGTTCGGGGTTTTAAATCAGTCGATTTCAACCGAAATATTCTGTTCGTTTCTTGTAGCGGCGGCGCGCATAACAACGCGGATGGCATTTGCTATTCTGCCCTGCTTGCCGATTACACGGCCTTTGTCGCTTTCTGCTACGTGCAAGTGGTAAACCGAAACGCCCTCCTCATTTGGAGTGTCAACGGTTACCGAAACCTCGTCGGGATTTTCAACAAGTCCCTTTGCAAGTGAAACAAGAAGTTCTTTCATAGGTAAACCTCACAAAATTAAAGTACACCGTTCTTTTTGAGCAATGCCTTAACGGTATCGGTGGGCTGAGCACCGTTGGAAATCCACTTCTTAGCCTTTTCTGCATCAATGTTTACTGCTGCAGGGTCCTTTGTGGGATCGTAAGTGCCGATTTCTTCAATGAAACGGCCGTCGCGGGGGAATCTGGAGTCAGCTACTACTACACGGTAGAAAGGAGCTCTCTTTGCGCCCATACGACGAAGTCTGATTTTTACTGCCATGATTTACACCTCCGTAATTGGTAATTTAATATATGTTTTAAAAGATTCTATCTTAAAAACCGAAATTATTAAAACCTCCGGGCATTTGAGGCATATTGCGCATCATTTTCTTTTTACCCTTGCCGCCCATTTGCTTGAACATTTTTTTCATTTGTTCATACTGCTTTACAAGGCGGTTTACGTCCTCAACCTTAACACCTGCACCTGCCGCAATTCTGCGACGGCGGGAAGCGTTAAGTATATCGGGCTTTTCGCGTTCCTTTTTGGTCATAGAAGTGATAATCGCTTCTACTCGTAAAAGCTGCCTATCGTCAACGTCAACGTCCTTAAGCTGCTTATCCATACCGGGAAGCATTGAAAGCACGCTTTTAAGCGAGCCCATTTTCTTTATTTGATGGAACTGGTCAAGCAGGTCATTCATATCAAACTTGTTTTCCTGCAGCTTGCGGGCGGCTTCCTCTGCCTTTTTTTCGTCGATTTCAGACTCAACCTTTTCGATAAGAGACAGAACGTCGCCCATACCGAGAATTCGCGATGCCATTCTATCGGGATGGAATTCTTCAAGCTCGTTAAGCTTTTCACCCACGCCGACAAACATAATAGGCTTTCCTGTTACGGCCTTTACCGAAAGCGCCGCACCGCCCCTTGTGTCGCCGTCAAGCTTAGTAAGTATAACGCCGTCAAGTTCTAATATTTCGTTAAAGGATTTTGCAATATTAACCGCGTCTTGACCGACCATCGAATCGATAACCAGCAATATGTTGTGAACCTCTATCGCCTTGGTTATGCGCTTAAGCTCCTCCATAAGCTCGGTATCAATATGCAAACGGCCCGCCGTATCGAGAATAAGATAATCGTGGCCGTAATCGCGAGCGTATTCGACCGCTTTTTTAGCAATAATTTCAGGCTTTTCGGTGCCCATTTCGAAAACGGGCGCGTTAACCGCTTTACCCACAACCTTCAACTGCTCAATAGCGGCAGGTCGGTAAATATCGCATGCGGCAAGCATAGGTCTGTGACCCTGCGCGCGAAGAAGCTTTGCAAGTTTTGCCGAATGGGTGGTTTTACCGGAACCCTGCAAACCGCACATCATAATAACGGTGGGCAGTTTTGAGGAAGTTTTAAGCCTTGCCTGCTCACTTCCCATTAAAACGGTAAGCTCTTCCTTTACGATTTTTATTACCATTTGAGGCGCGGTAAGACTTTCCATTACGTTTGCACCGATACATTTTTCGGTAACGGTGTTTGTAAAGTCCTTTGCAACCTTATAGTTAACGTCAGCCTCTAAAAGAGCCAGACGCACTTCGCGCATAGCAGTTTTTACGTCTGATTCGGAAAGTTTGCCCCTTGAACGCAGGCGTTTAAATACCGCTGAAAGCTTATCCGATAAATTATCAAACGCCATAAGGCACCCTCCTTACAAATTTTCTATTATTTCAAAGATAGTTTTGTTGTCAGACTTTGCGGCGGCTTCTTTAAGTTTTAAAAAGCGTTCGCAATAGCGGCACTTTTCCTCCCACTCACTGAGCTGGGCTGCCGTTCTTTTTACAATATCACTCACGGCCTGACGGGTAATCCCCTCGTTTTCGGCAATTTCCGAAAGAGAAAGGTCTTCATTATAGTAGTATTCGGTAATAAGCCGCTGTTTTTCGCTCAAAAACTCGCCGTAAACATCAAGAAGGGCAGAAATATATAGGTCCTTCATAGCCGTCACTCCTTCGACTCTCATCAGCCTACCGAAAAGGGATTATAGCACAAAAACTTACGTCTGTCAAGTTTTTTTCTTTACAGATAAAAATAAATATCCACCCGCATAGCGGGTGGTATTTCATTTTCGGGCATAGCCCTAACCGATACCAGCGGCGCACAAGTGCGCTTTTTGTTGGCC
>CAZHYD010000082.1:0-5143 GCA_964536645.1 uncultured Ruminococcus sp. | reverse complement strand
GTGATTACGGGGTCGTTACCGATAGCTTTTTTGCGAACCTCCTCATTAACGGGGGCGGGAAGCTTGCCGTATTCGCCGCGAAGCAGGCCTTTAGATTCCTTTGTAACCATTTTGTAGCGTTCGCCTGAAAGCACGTTAAGAACGGCCTGTGTGCCTACAATTTGGCTTGTAGGAGTTACAAGGGGAGGATAGCCAAAATCTTTTCTAACGCGAGGAACTTCAGCCAAAACGTCGTAATACTTATCAGCGGCGTTTGCCTGTTTAAGCTGAGAAATCAGGTTTGAAAGCATACCGCCGGGCACCTGATAAATAAGAGTCTTCGTGTCAACGTTGAGCACCTTAGGGTCAAGAGTTCCTTCTTCCTTCATCTTGTCAGCAACTTCGCGGAAATGTGTTGCAATTTCGCTGAGCCGTGTCAAATCAAGGCCGGTGTCGCGCTCTGTACCCTTAAGGGTTGCAACCAAGGCTTCGGTAGAAGGGTTGGCAGTTCCGTTTGCAAACGGCGAGAGGGCGCAGTCAACAATATCTACACCTGCCTGGGCTGCCATAAGATAGGTCATATCACCTGTACCTGTGGTGTTGTGTGTGTGAAGATGAATCGGAATCTTAACGTTTTCCTTAAGCTTTTTAACAAGCGAATATGCGTCGTAAGGGAGCAAAAGGTTAGCCATATCCTTGATACAAATAACGTCAGCACCCATATTTTCAAGAGTTTTTGCAAGCTGTACAAAATATTCCTCGTTGTGTACGGGGCTTTCGGTATAGCTTAAAGCAGCTTCACAAATACCACCGTACTTTTTGCAGGACTTCATAGCCTGCTCGATATTGCGAACGTCATTCAAAGCGTCAAAAATTCTAATAACGTCGATGCCGTTTTCAATAGACTTTGCAACAAAGGCATCTACAACGTCGTCGGCGTAGTGCTTGTAACCGAGAAGATTTTGACCGCGAAGCAACATTTGAAGTTTGGTATTGGGCATATGCTTCTTTATCGTGCGAAGTCTTTCCCAAGGGTCTTCGTTAAGGAAGCGCATACAAGAGTCAAAGGTGGCGCCGCCCCAGCACTCAACCGACCAATATCCAACCTTGTCAAGCTTTTCAAGGGCGGGAACCATATCCTCGATTCTCATTCTTGTTGCGGCTTGCGACTGATGTGCATCACGCAAAATAGTGTCGGTTATATAAAGTTTTTTATTTTCCATTGTATACCTCCGTTATTAACCCAACAAGGCGATGAGAACGCCTGCGGCAATAGCAGAACCTATAACGCCTGCAACGTTGGGACCCATAGCGTGCATAAGAAGGAAGTTTGAAGGATTAGCCTCCTGACCAACCTTTTGAGAAACGCGGGCAGCCATAGGAACTGCCGACACGCCTGCAGAGCCGATAAGGGGGTTTATCTTGTTTTTCGAGAAGAGGTTCATAAATTTAGCAAAAAGAACACCGCAGGCAGTAGCAACGCCAAATGCTACAACGCCAAGGAAAATGATGAAAATGGTCTGTAAGTTTAAGAAGGTTTCGCCCGTAGCGGTAGCGCCGACAGATATGCCCAAGAAAATTGTTACAATGTTTAAAAGTTCGTTTTGAGCAGTCTTGCAAAGACGATCTGCAACACCGCATTCTTTCCAAAGGTTGCCAAGCATTAAGCAACCTACAAGGGGTGTGGCAGAGGGAACAAGAAGGGCAACGAAAATTGTAACGGCAATCGGGAAAATAATTATTTCTGTTTTAGAAACCTCACGCAAAGGCTTCATAACAATTTCGCGTTCTTTCTTGGTGGTAAGCAATTTCATAATAGGGGGCTGTATTACGGGAACGAGAGCCATATAAGAGTATGCTGCAATAGCGATAGCACCAAGAAGTTCCGGAGCAAGCTTTGTGGTTACGAAGATGGCTGTAGGACCGTCCGCACCGCCGATAATACCGATAGAAGCAGCCTGTAAAGCAGTGAATCCAAGATAAATAGCACCGATATAAGTAGCAAAAATACCTATCTGTGCAGCAGCGCCCAAAAGCAAGGATTTGGGGTTTGAAATAAGGGGACCAAAGTCGGTCATAGCGCCAATGCCTAAGAAAATAAGGCAGGGGTAAATACAGGTTTTAACACCGATATAAAGATAGTCAAGCAAACCGCCTTCTGCCATAATATGACCATAGGAATGATAATATTCTGAACCCTTTGTCATAAAGTCGGTCCAAAGGTCAGGGTTGTACATTCCCGCACCGGGCAGGTTTGTAAGCAACATACCGAATGCGATACCGATTAAAAGAAGGGGCTCAAATTTTTTCTTGATAGCAAGCCACAATAAGAAGAGAGAAAGGCAAATCATTACAAGATTTCTCCAAGTGCCTTCACTCAAAAAACCGTTAATAAGCTGATAAAAGCCGGTTTCTTCAACAAATTTTAAAATACCGTCCATTTTATACTCCTTAATAAATACCTTAAAGATTATGCAATAACGCAAATAACTGCGCCTGCATCAACAGCAGAGCCTTTGGTTACGTTTACAGAAGTTATCTTGCCGTCACAGGGAGCCATAATTTCGTTTTCCATCTTCATAGCTTCAAGAATTACAAGAACGTCACCCTTCTTAACGGAAGCACCGTTCTGAACGTTAACTGCAAGAATTGTGCCGGGCATAGGGGAGGTTACACTTTCGCCACAGGCAGAAGCGGGAGTTTGAGGAGCTGCAGCAGGTGCTGCGGGTGCGGGGGCAGCCTTGACATCGGCAGCGTCCACAACCTCAAGGGTGATTTCATAAGCGGTTCCGTTAACGGTTACATTGTACTTTTTCATAATTAAACACCTTTTCTTTTTCGTTTAAATTTTTTTAAATGATAAAATTCTTATAGCTGAAATATCTTTACCCAAGTCTTCTGCTACAGCGGCAGAAACTGCGGCGATTATTTCCTGACGGTTTTCTTCCTTTTCCTCGACTGCGGGAGCGGGGACAACAGGGGTTTTAGAGTTTGATTTCTTTTCGAAGAGTTTGATAATTGCGCTCATAATAAGGCAAAGAAAAATAATAAATACCAAACCGAAAAATACGATACCGATACCCATTGATACAACAAATAAATTAGACATAGTAGCACCTCCTCCATAGGCTTAAAAAGTCAAAATAATAATTGTGGTTTTCGGTTGCAAATATAATATTTTGCAAAAAACCAAATTCCACCTAATTACACTAATAATACTACATATTGCAAGTTTTTGCAATATATTTTTCCAAAAAACACAAAATATTCTTAAGTTTTGCTTTTAAAAAAATTTTAAGGCAGTAACCCTTTTGATTTTTTAAAATAAAATGTTAGGGGACAAGGAGAAAAAATACAAGAAAGGAGAAACAAAATGGATAAAAGATTTACGGATTTTTACAGTTTTTACAACGAACTTGACGGTCTTTCAAGAAGAAAAACCGCGCCTTCGACCGCTCAAATTACGGCAAATTCACAAAACGGAGAATCTTGCACATTAGAGCCTAAGATGATGAACAACGGTATTCTTACGATGGCCTTTGTAAATATGCAACCCTTTGAGAGTGTTTACTCTACGGAGGACGGTTTTACAAGAGGTACTATTTTCCCGTGTCTTGACAAGCCGTTAAAGGGAGGTAAAAGAAAATGACACACAAACAAATGATGCTTCGCAAAATACACGAATATGATTTTGCAATTCACGAATTAGTGCTCTTTCTTGGCTCTCACCCGACTAACCAAAAAGCTTTGGAACTTTTGGCAGAGTACAGAGTGGCCCGCGCAGAGCTTATTGAAGAATACGAACGCCGCTACGGCGCTTATATTGTGACACCCGCAGATGTTCCGATAACATCCCGTTGGTGTTGGCACGACAGCCCGTGGCCTTGGGAAAACGAATCAGGGGAGGGTTAATTAATGTGGCAATATGAGAAAAAATTACAGTATCCGATAAACATCAAAAATCCTAATCCGAAATACGCGCAGATAATTATAAGTCAGTATGGCGGACCCGACGGTGAGCTTGGTGCTTCGATGAGGTATCTCACACAAAGGTATGGTCAGCCTTACGATGAAGTAAAAGGCGTATTAACCGATATAGGTACAGAGGAGCTTGCACATCTCGAGATGGTGTGCGCTATGGTTTATCAGCTTACCAAAAATCTTACCGAAAAGCAGATAGTTGAAAGCGGTTTTGACAAATATTTTGCCGACCATACAACAGCAGTATACCCTGTGTCTGCCGCGGGAATACCTTGGCGCGCAGAATATATTGCGGCAAAGGGCGACGTACTTGCCGATTTACACGAAGACTTGGCTGCCGAGCAAAAGGCGAGAGTAACCTATGATAACCTAATAAGGCTTATCGACGACCCCGACGTGCTTGACCCGCTTAAATTCTTAAGACAACGCGAGATTGTGCACTACCAACGCTTCGGCGAAGCCCAACAACCGAAGTGGAATGATAACGGCGGAGCAGCTGACAAAACCGCTTGAAATAAGGCTTTTTAATACATAAAAGGAGAAATTAAAATGAAGCTGTTTAAGTGTATTGTTATGCTGATTTTAATATTAATTACTGTTCGGACAGGCTATCTTGCACTTTTATATAAGGTCTCAACATCAACAGGCGCTTTTCTTATCTGTTTAGGTATCACCTTGTTTGTTGCAAGCGATGGCGGCCTTGAAAGAGAATCAAATTGAATAAGCTCATTAACAGTTAAGACCACAGACAAAACTTGTCTGTGGTCTTAACTTAATTATATTCAAATTCAAAGCTTGCCTTATCTGTGGTGAATTCACATAATACTCTGTCATTGTGCGAAAAACGATAATATGCTTCACAAGCTGCACTTTCGTGTATTGTTCTGCACATATCGCCGTTTATGGGAGCTGCCAGCGGTTGTGCGTTCTTTTTTAATAACTTGGCAGTAAATTCAAAACTTCCTTGCTTTACCGTAACCGTGTTTTTATCAACTTGTTTTATTCTAGCGCCAAGATATGTGGCAATTCTATATTCCTTTCCATCAATCAGAACAACACCGATAATACCCGTAAAATGAAATCCTAAAAAGGGTATGTCCGCTACCGATAACATCAGTGAGTTATTACCAAACCAACATTGCGTCCAAATATATTTTTTCGGGAAAGAACGTCCGCAATCCCC
>CAZHYD010000081.1:0-5201 GCA_964536645.1 uncultured Ruminococcus sp. | reverse complement strand
ATGAACGTGAGTGACTGGGCAAATTCCCTTACAGCCGAAGGGGTGTTTTCGCATATATGGGAATTCATAAGAACGGGAGCAAAGGCACCCTTAAAAAGCGGCGCTTTAATACTTTCTATAATATTGGTCAGCGCGGCGGTAGCGGCTATGGAGGCTGAGAGAAACCTTGCCGTTACACAGTATGCAACCTGCCTTGCGGCCGCGGCCGCGGTGGCGCTGCCGCTTTTGTCGGTAATATCCTCCGCGGCGAAGGTTATGAAAGGGGGAGCTGCCTTTATGTCGGCCTTTGTGCCGGTTTTTGCAGTGGCTGTGGCATCTTCGGGCGGGGTGGTAACCGCCGCTTCTATGAGCGCGGTTCTGCTTGGCGCTACCCAAGCAGTAAGCATTATTTCAAACTTTGCGGTAGTGCCTGTAATGAGCGGATACATGGCTTTAAGTCTGGCTTCTTCTGTATCAGAACCGCTTGCCGTTTCGGGTATTTGTGAAACTATTAAAAAAACGGCGTTTTGGGTAATGTCACTTATAAGTACGGTTTTTGTCGGCATTTTAAGTATTCAAAGTGTGGTTAACGCCACGGCAGAAACCGTAACTGTTAAGGCTGCAAAATTTATAGTAAGCTCGGCAGTGCCCGTTGCAGGCACCGCCCTTTCGGAAGCCATTACCACCGTTACGGCTTCAATGGGACTTTTAAAAGCTTCGGTGGGAATATACGGCGTAGCGGCGGTAATTATCATTTTTGCGCCCATTTTGGCCGAGCTTTTGGTCTGGCGTCTGGTGTTGCTTTTGACCTCGGCAGTGGCTGAAATTTTTTCTCAAAACAAAATATCAAAATTTTTAAAAAGCGGTGACGCGGTGCTATCGGTGCTCGTAGGAATTTTACTGCTTACAAGTGCTATGTTTATAATTTCGCTTAGTGTGGTGCTTACGGTGGGGAAAACACAATGAACAGCCTTAATTCTTTTGTAATTTCGCTTTGCGCGGTTAGTATTTTTATCGGCGCGCTTTATATTATCGTGCCAGATGGCAGTATGTCAAAGCCCGTAAAATATGTTTTAAGCCTTGCTTTTTTATTGACTCTTACCGCACTTGGCGGAATAACGGTAAAAACGGCGGATATAAGTTTTGAATATTCCGATACAAATTACACCGCCGCCTATTCCGAGTTGCAGAGCGCTTCGGCAGAGTACGTGTATGAATACGTGTTAACAAATGCAGGTATAGATTTTTCCGAAATTACGGTTTGTACGGATAAAACCGAAAACGGCAGCATAAGTATTATTAAGGTCAAGGTTAAAACCGCGGCAACACTCGATGCAGTTGTTGCGGCGATGGGAGCCGCCGCCGAGAATGTAGAGGTTGAAATAATAAATGAATGAAAAACTAAAAAAATTTATTCCTAAAAAAATTTCACCTAAAATTTTGATAACCGTGGGGCTTCTCGGCATAGTTTTAATTGGCGCATCTTCACTGTTTGAGGGAAAAGAAAAGACAGAGACCGTAACCGAAAGCGAGGAAATGTCGGTTTTAAGCTACAAAGAACTGCTTGAAGAACAAATAAGCGAAATGGTGACTTATATTACGGGAAGCCGCAAGGTTTCGGTGGTAGTCACGCTCGAAAGCGGAGTGATATATTCTTATGCTGATATAACCGAGGAGTCGGCTTCGGATAAAACCGAAGGTGACTCGAAAAGCGCGGAAAGTGAGCTGAGTTCGGGTTACATAACCGTTAAAACGGCCGACGGCGGCGAAGAGGCGCTTCTTATCACAGCCGAAATGCCCTCTGTCAGAGGGGTGGCGGTTGTCTGTGAAGGGGGCGACAACGAGTTATTGGCCGAAAAAATTAAAAATGCCGTTATGGCGGCGCTTGATATAACCGCCAAACGAGTATATATTTGCGGGAGGAAATAATAATGAAAAAAGGTAAGGTTTTTTCAAAAGCACAGTTTGCCGTTGGGGTAATGCTTTTGGCGGTGGCAGTTGCAGTTTGGCTTAATGCAAAGTATCTGCCGTCGGCAACGAAATATTTGGGCGAAACTTCTTATGTCAGCAACACTTTGGAGGATGAAACCTCCTCTGCGGTGCAGACTTCAACCGATACGGTTGTCAACGAAAATTATTTTGAACGCGCCGTAAAGGAACGCACGGAAAGCAGGCAAGCGGCTGTAACTCAGGTTGAAGAACTGCTTGATAATAAGAATCTTACAGACGAGGATAAACAGGCGGCTGTTGCTCTTATAGAAAAAATAGGAAAATACATTGAAACCGAGGCGAACATTGAAACTTTGCTCAAGGCAAAGGGCTTCGAGGAGGCAATAGCCGTCCTCTCAGATGAAAGTATCAGCATAATCGTAAAGTCGGAGGGGCTTACCTCGGCGCAAACGCTTCAGATTCAGGACGTGGTAACCGAGCAGACCGAAATCCCCCTTTCGAAAATTAAAATTATTCCTGTTGTAAAATAAGTGTTGTGTTATCGGAAATTTGTGGTATAATATATATATCATAAAATTTCGATTACGGAGGGTGACCTTATGAACAATAACGGAACAGAACTTTCGGTAAATATTGCGGTTGTTGAAAAAATGGCAGAAATCGCCGCAAAGGAAATAGAAGGCGTTGCAGGGATTTCAAACCGCGCGTTAGACCTTAAAAGTGCCTTAAAAACCAAAAAGGCTTTTAAAGGCATTAAGGTGGAAAGTGTTAACGGCGCCGTTAAAATTACTGCTTACATTTGTGTTAAGCACGGTGTGGTTGTAAAGGACGTTGCCGCAAAAGTGCAGGAAAACATTAAGGATAAGGTTCAGTCTATGACAGGCTCTGCCGTTACACAGGTTGACGTTGTTATCCACGATGTTGATTATTCTGACGAAAATACCGAAGAAGAGTAAAAATAAAACCCCTCGTATGAGGGGTTTATTTTTTTGCGTTAGGTATGTCACGCGCATTTTGATTTATTTCATCAGTATTTATCTATGCTTGAAAAACCGCTCTTCATTATAATCTTTCTTAAAAAAGGAGAGCAAAGTATCTTCATTTTAGGTATCTTAAAAAGAAGCTTTTTCCGAAGTCCGCGAGTCATTTTTTTATAGTATCCGAGAGGCTTTGCCGGTGATTTGCAAAAAGCGTCGCAAAGGAATTTGCCGCTTAAAAATGCGCTGCTAATTCCTTCAAACGAACTTGAACTTACAAATCCTGCTGCTTCTCCGATGAGAAAGACTTTGCTCTTGCCGAGAACAAAGTCACGGTAAGACCTTGGACTTGTAAGAAGGCAGGCTTCAAACTTTATGGCCTCGCCAAACGAACGCCCGAGATGTTGTTCAAGGCGTTCCTTTTGTTTAAAAAAGGCGTTTCTTCCGTTTTTTATCTCAAAAGCTCCGCCGAAGATCAATTTTTTGTCCTTGCGGATAATCCAGGAGCACGAATCCGAGGTCGCAGGGTCGTAAATACAAGAATAGCTCGGCAAATTAAGAGCTTCGTCTTTAAAATGCTCCTGTATGGCTATGTATTTCTTTTTGCAGGGCTTGAAAAAGGTACGCCTTACTATAGAGGAGGCACCGTCTGCCCCGACGATAAATTTAGTAGTAAGAGTGTATCTTTCGCCTTCGTTGCTAACCGTAATTTCGTATTCGCCGCTATCTAAGGCGGTAATATTCGTGCATCTGCCGTCGATAATTTGAGCGCTTTTAGGGATAAGGGAAAGAAGCCAATTATCAAACGCGGCGCGGTCCATATTAAGATAATGCCGCTGATAACTGCGGGTAATTCCTGAGGCAAGATCAATGGTTTTTACGTCAAATATCTGAGGGTCGGCAAGTATCTTTTTTGGCAGGTCAAGATCGAACTGAGCGAGGACTTTTTGCGCATCGGGCGCAAGCAAACCGCCGCAAACCTTATTTTTGCAAGAAGGTAAGGCGTTTATAAGCGCAATTTTCATATCGGGGCGCTTGCGGGCAAGCTCTCGCGTAAAGGTCGTGCCTGAGGGTCCGCCGCCGATTACAACAACGTCATAAAGATTATTCATCCGTATCGTCTCCCGTGTCGATATACTCAAGCAAATCGCTCGGCTGACATTCAAGCACACTGCAAAGCTTATCAAGTGTTGATATTTTCAGCGCCTTGATTTTTCCGTTTTTCAAAAGCGATACGTTTGCCATTGTAAAGCCCACCTTTTCGGCAAGCTCGCCTACACTCATCTTTCGCTTTGCGAGCATTACGTCTATATTGAATACTATCATAATGTATAATCGCTCTCCTCTTTAAGTATCGCTGCTTTTTTGACATAACCGGAAAGAATGAAAAGCATAAGCGCAACGGTCATACCGATTAAAGAGATAAAGCAGAGCGCCGGAGAAATCAGAGTATCGCCCGATATAAGAAAAACAACTGCCGCCACAAGCAGCATAATACAATCTGCAAAAAGCAGGAACGAAATAATTTTTATTCGTTTTGCGGTTTTAGCGGTAAAAACCGTGTCGTTACGGATGGAAAAGGGAAAAGAAAAGGCTATAAAAAGTATAGCGACAAACGGAAGCGCAATAACAGCGCAGATAAGATAAAAAGGAAGGGTTTTGGAGTCGAAAACAAAGCCCGAAATGTGTTCGGCCGCGCACGGTAGCCAGAACAGTGCCATAAGTGCAGAACCGCAAATCATCAAAGCCAGCACAAACGAAACAAGAATGTGAATAGATTTTTTCATTTTAAACAACCTCACAATAGATTTCTCAAAAATATTATAAATCTCCTTTTAATGAATGTCAATAAAAATTTATTGTGTTACGATAAATCAAAGTGGTTTTAATCCGTCTTGACAAAGATTTTTAAATTTATCTGCGAAGCAGACGCCGAACCTATTACCTATTACTTCCTACCTATTACTTCAAAATTCCAAGGACTTTTTAGTGAAGAGTGAAGAGGTAATAGGTAATAAGTAAAAATCCCAAGAACTTATCGTCCTTGGAATTTTTGGTGGAGCATTAACACCTAAATCCGAACTTTTCGGTCGAGCCACTAATTTGAGATTAGTGCAAGACTTTAGAACGGACTGGGTGTCGAGCCTCTCGACTGGTGGCTCAACGCACGGGGCAGTCGAACGCCCTGCTCTAATCCGGCGTCAATCTCCTTTGAGGTAATAGTTCGATTATCTCCGGAATAGTTGAAGGTCAAAACAACTTTATCATCATATACAAAAACTGAGTTTAAAAACG
>CAZHYD010000080.1:0-5414 GCA_964536645.1 uncultured Ruminococcus sp. | reverse complement strand
GTAGCATCCCGTCGCACAGGACCCGCCCATTCGCACACTACGGTACGCAAACTATTTCACAGTTATTTTATCACATTAAAAACATTTTTACAATAGCAAAGATATAAAATGTTGAAAAAAATTAACATTTTTGTTATAATTATTTTGTATTATTATATTTAGCAATATTTGAGGTTTGTTTTAACTATGAAATTCGAAAAATGGGACATACTTGACGAAAACGGCAACCCTACGGGCCGCACGACAATTAGAAGCCGCAACCTACTTAAAAACGGCGAATATCACCTTGTTGTGCATATCTGGGTTGTTTCAAGCAATGGCGACTTTTTGATACAACGCCGCTCTGACAGTAAAAAACTTATGCCGGGCGAATGGGCGGCAACGGGCGGTGCGGCTATCGCAGGAGAAAGCTCTTACACAGCCGCCAACCGCGAACTTTATGAGGAACTGGGTATTCCCTCAAACAAAAACACTTTAAAAAAGCTTTTAAGAATTAAAAGGCGCAATTCCCTACTTGATGTTTGGTACATTCTTAACAATACCCCCGCAGATGAGCTGCGCCTTCAGGAATCTGAAGTTGCCGAAGCTAAGTGGATATCTAAAAAAGGCCTAAAAAATATGATAGAAAACGGCGAATTCCACAACTACGGCGAAGCATATTTTTCAAAGGTTTTCGGTGAAATCGAAAACGTTCAAGGAGTAAATGTATGAGCGAAAATAATATAAAAAAATCCTGTTCTCTTTGCCAGACATATTTGTTTGACGATGATGACGTAGTTTATTGCCCTGTCTGCGGTGCACCCCACCACAGAGAGTGTTATAATTCCATCGGTCACTGCGCTTTAGAGGAATTTCACGGCACGGATAAGGAATATAATCCTCATCCCGACCCCGAACCTGAAGAAGCGAAGGAAACGGCACCCGCGATTGTTACCTGCCCCGTTTGCAACAAGCAGCACAGCGCAAAGGAGCCGCGTTGCCCCTACTGCGCCGCCCCAACCAATAACCCTAATTTTGTTAATTTTGATTTTCTCGGAGGTGTTGCGCCCGACTATAAGTTTGAAGAGGACGTTACCGCTCAAGACGTTAAAAAGTTTGTTATGACAAACACACACCGCTACGTTCCGAAATTTGTAACCTTAACAAAGAAAAATAAAATTTCGTGGAACTGGATGGCGTTTTTGTTCCCACACGCCTGGCTTCTTTCCCGCAAGATGTTTAAAGAGGGTATTGTAGCTTGCATTCTTGTTATTATCTCTACCCTGCTTTCCTATCCGCTTAATCTTGCTGTTTCAAACTTTGGCTATACGACCTATAGCGATATATTGGCAAACAGCGAATACATTTATGCCAATATTGGTGCGGAGGTTGTTTTCTTAGCAATTATAGGCATAATCATCAATTTAATTATCCGCGTTGTTTTTGGCCTTTTAGGTGACTCTATCTACAAACAATACGTTGTCGATTCTATTAAAAAAATCAAGACTAACGAAAATAAAGAAAAAAATACAGAGCTTATCTACCGCAAAAAAGGCGGCGTTAATGTTTTTAACTTTATGCTGGGTTATCTCGCGGTAAATTACGTAAGCGTAATTATTATAAGCCTTGTTTTATAAAGGAAGTTTTTTATGGATAAAAATATTTGCCCTAAGTGCGCAACCGAAAACGAAAAGGAATACGAATACTGCAAAAACTGCGGTACTCCAATTAAGGAAAAGCCTACAAAATCTGCAGCGCCTGATTTTGACGCAACTGCACCTAACAATTACAGTTATTCATATACTGACGGCAACTTTGTTATGGACCGAATAGGCGGCATCCCATCGGACGAGGTTGCGGTATTCGTTAATAAAAACAGCACGAACATTATTGCAAAATTTTCAAAAATGGAGCTTACAAACACTAAGGTTTCTTGGTGTTGGCCTGTTGCTGTTTTAGGCTTTTTGTTTGGTCCCGTCGGCGCAGCGTTTTGGTTTTTTTACCGCAAAATGTATAAAAAAGCCGCAATTTTTACCGCTATCGGCATAGCTTTAAACCTTTTCACTGCACTGATAACCGCTTCCATGCCAATACTTGACTATGAAGCCTTGATGATTCAAATACTCAACAACGACCTTTCGGGCGTTATTCAGTCTATCGGAACACCTACCCTTATTCTTATGCTGTTAAGCGATGTCGTTACTTCCGTTGCTTCAATTCTTACCTGTATTCTTTGCGGAATGTTTGCACTTAACGCCTACAAAAACCACTGTGTTAAAGCTATATGTGATTTCAAGGCTTCGGTAGCCGACCAAAGATACTATAGATTTGGTCTTTCGTCTCTCGGCGGTACTTCAGCAGGAATGGTAGTTTTAGGCATACTTATATACTATATTTCAAATTTTATTATTAGCTTCGCGCTAACCATCTTTTCTATTATTTAACAAAGGACGATTAATTTGAACAAATACACTTCAATATTTTTTGATATTGATAATACCCTGCTCGACTTTAATTTGGCCGAAAAAACGGCAATTAAAGTCGTGCTTGCAAAACACTCTCTTCCCGATGATGACGCCACCGCAAAGCTTTACTCTGACATTAACCAAAGCTATTGGGAAAGGTTTGAAAGGCGTGAAATTAATAAGGAAGATATTTTTGAAGGCCGTTTTGAAACCCTAATAGAAACCTTAAACGCGAATGCCGATTCGGCTAAAATGTCACAGGATTATTTTGAAACCCTTCGCAATTACGCCTTTAAAATTGAAGGCGCTGACGATATTCTTACATACCTAAAATCAAAAGGTTACAAGCTTTACGCTACAACAAACGGTTATGCCCTTACCCAGTATAAAAGAATTAAATTGTCAGGGTTAGACGCCTATTTTGACGACGTTTTCGTATCCGAAAAAATCGGTCACCAAAAGCCTTCAAAAGAATATTTTAACCGTGTAATTGAATTGATTGACGAAAGTGACCGCGCTAAAATGATAGTTATAGGTGACAGTTTGAGCTCTGATATTTTGGGCGGCATAAACGCAGGAATTGATACCTGCTGGTACAACCCCACAGCTAAAAAATCGGATTATGAAATAAACTACACCGTAACCTCGCTTAAAGAAATTGAAAAAATTTTATAAAGATAACCAAACCCCTCACGAATAATCGTGAGGGGTTTTTAGTTATACAAAGAAAAAGCACCGGCGTTTTAACCGGTGCTTTGTTATTTAGAAAGTAGGTTGGTTATTTGAATATAGCGAATTACTGATAAAACCGAATATATCTCCGTAAAGCAATGCGTCAATTGAAGAGAACATATTAGCATTGAAGGAAACCGTTTTAGGCCACGATGTGTTGCTCGAATCCTCGCATTGTTCGATAACGCCAAGACCTGTTGAACTCTTAGCGAGAATAATATTGTTGTTGAATATCGGCATAGAGTCAGAACCATCGGAATTATATCTCAACGAATATACGTTAATCATAATGTCCTTTGAATCTATCATAACGTTGTTACGAATTGCGTAATTCATAGCGCGGTTGCAATCATAAAAACGCCAACCGTTAATGTGAGAACCGTTGCTGCCGTCGGGACGCTGTTCACAGAAGCCTCGGCCAGCATACCACATATAATTGTCTTCTATAAGGAATGTATCAATATAACCGTCAATTTGGTCGGTTGAAGTTATCCAATACTCTATTGAATAGTTACAGTATTCTATAACGTTACCCGAATACAAAACGTTTTTATGTACACCCGAGCCTGAAGAAAGGGTTACCTGCTGAGTAATTCCCGCATCGTACACTTGATAAATATAATTATCAGTCACGTAGAAATTATTACAGGTGCCGTAGATTTCAACCGCGTTACCAAAGCGTATATAACTACTGCCGCTTATTGAGTGTATGGATCCGCCTATCCAACCGAATTCACAGTTTTGAACTGTAAGACTGTTTGAACTTGCCGTACCTACTCCGTGTGCACCGGTATATTTAATGCAAAGGTTGTCAATAGTGACGCTTGTCGAAGCGGCTTTAACTGCATTTTTACCGACATTAAACTCAATAGAATCAAAACGCGTTGCAGGATTTGTTTTTGAATATAAATAAACAGTACCTGTTTTATAGTTGTGATAGAATTCAAGGTCGCTGTCGAGCATCGAAGATACGTTTATCGTGGTAAGTCCGTAATCGTCAATCTTTATAGCGCACGCCTCGCCTTCGTTGAAAACGAGTGTACCTATATCACCGATAACAGTACCGCTTTCTGTTATAAACTCATCACTCTGGAAGCTCCAAATGTTTGTGGCGTACTTAGTCCACTTGTCAGCATATTCATCACTTGCGCCGTCAAAGGGGGAAGCATAAATCTTAGGCTTGTCACCCGTGCCATAAGCCGAGTAGGTAACGTATTTTTTCGCCTCAAGCTGACCGCGCCAAATACCTCCGCGCTCAAAAAGAACGTATATCTTTTTACTTGAAGAACTGCTAATGCTATTTACTTTATCAAGAGTCTTCCAAGGTCTTGAAGCACTTGTACCGCTGTTGGAATCGCTACCCGAATTTGAAACGTAGTAAACCGTAGCACCTGACGGAATAGTAAGATTTTCGCTTGCACGAATTTCTTGAATACGGTTGTCGGTTTCTTCTCTTAAGTATTCAATAAGGGATGTTGTTTGGTTGGTGTTTGAAACAAAAACCGCACCTTCATCGGTAGCTTGTGTGGCGTCTGTAATAAGAGCATAAGCACTGCTTAAAACCGGCAAAATATCATAATTAGTATTTTTTGCAAGATTTTCAAGCTTAGTTGAAAGTGCAATGTTTGTAATACCTGAATCCTCTTGATCACCGCCGTTTTCATCGTCAGAAGGCACGCCCTCAACAATTTCATAAAAATACCAATAGGTGTATTCTGTTCCCAAAACCGTTTCATAAGCACCGATAGCCGCTGTATCCTGACTGTTAGCGTCGTTAACTACCTGTAAGGGACTGTACATATCGGGGTAATCGGAAAAATCTCTATAAATTACCCAGCCCTCACTGCCGATATCATAATATACGTTAAGTATAATATCAATACTTGTGATCTCGGCACTCATCGTATTAGGCTTGAGCCATAAACCGTCAGAGGTTGTAACTTCATACATTTCTTCGCCCTTTTTAGTAAAGGTCCAAAGATTATCGGTATCGTAAACAGAGGGTTGGTCACCCATAATAACATATTTTGTGTCATTGGTATACCAACAGAATCCTGTAGCAGATTCGGTTGTAAGAACATTGCCATTACCCATATTTACAATATAATAAGACTTTCCGTCCTCAATTTCGGTTACTTCTTTCAAAACATAAGTTTTGTTTTCAAAATCGTAATCGGGCTCTTCGGGAACTTCAGGATCTACGGGAGCTTCGGTAGCTTCTACTTCGTAGATAATCCA
>CAZHYD010000079.1:0-5441 GCA_964536645.1 uncultured Ruminococcus sp. | reverse complement strand
CTATGTTTTCCGCAGGGGAAAACGCTTCAGATAATTTTACTTAAATTTTCGGAGGAAAGAAATGCGCTTTTTCTTTAGAAGCCGTCAGTTTAAAATTATTTTAGCCTGCGTTTGTTCGCTTTTGGTGCTGGCGGGTATATTTTCCTTAATAGGCGGCAAAATTTCGCCCCAAGCAAACCTTGTCGGCACTTTAACCGCCCCTTTCAGAGCGGCCGCAACAAAGATTTCACAGGCTGTAGGTGATTTTGTTGCCGCTTATAGTGAGGGTAATAAAATTATGCTTGAAAATGCCGAGCTTGAGGCTGAAATAAATATCCTCAGAGAACAGCTTGCCGACTATGAGCAGGCTCTCAAGGAAAATGAATTTTATAAAGATTACCTTGAAATAAAGGACAAAAATCCCGATTTTGAGTTCCTTTCTGCAACCTTAATCTCGCGCGACACTACCGATCCGTATAAAGCTTTTACTATAAACAAGGGCTCGCTTGACGGTGTATCGGCTAACGATCCCGTTATAACCGATGCGGGACTTGTGGGTTTTGTGGGTGAGGTAGGTCTTACTACCTCAAAGGTGGAAACTCTTTTGAGTCCTACCGTAGTTATGGGCGCTTTGGGCAACAGAACGAACGATTCGGGCATAGTTTCGGGCACGCTTGAGCTCGCAGAGTATGGCAAAACCAAATTTTACAACCTTTCGAGATCTTGCTCTATTGCCGTGGGTGACTATGTTATTACCTCGGGCGAAAACGTTTTCCCTAAAGGTATTTTAATAGGAAAAATTGAGTCCATAGGCAACGATGAATATAACACCTCAATTTACGCTACGGTTGAGCCTTTTGTCGATTTCGATGAGATTCGCGAAGTTATGGTAATCACCCACTTTGACGGACAGGGTAACGTTATGTCGGGCGGTGAATAACTATGATAAGCAGAAAAAAGCAATTTTGGATAAATTTTTTAATTGCAGCACTCTTTTTTGTAGTTTTAATTTTTCACATTTCGGGCAGTGTTAACTTATCAATTTTAACTGCAACGCCCGTACTTGTGCTACCCTTGCTTACCGCCTTTTCAATGTTTTCTTCTCCTGCAAGGTGCGCTATAGCAGGTTTTATCTGCGGCGCTTTTATGGACAGTGTTATGACAAGGTCGGTTTGCTTTAACTCTATTGTGCTTTTGTGCCTGGGGGTAGGAATGTGCCTTACGGCAAACCACCTTTTTAATAAAAACGTAAAGTCGGCCTTTGCGCTGGCGGCAATTTCGGCATCGGTGTATTTTGTGCTTGTGTGGGTAGCTTTCCACGCATTCGGTCAGGGTATGCAAAGCAGTATGACCTACCTTCTCGGTTACGCTTTTCCCTCGGCGGTATACACCTCTGTATTTGTTTTCCCGTTTTATTTTATTTTCAAGTATTTAAACAAAGTCAAGACACAGTAATTTGGAGGAAAAATTTTGGTCTTTAAGAAAAAAAGTCAGACAGAGCTTACAATTATGTCGGTTCTGCTGATAATTGCAATACTGCTGTTCAGTATAAGAATATACTTCCTTCAGGTGCTGGATACCGAAGACCTTGCTGACAATAGCGACGGCGCGGTAACCGTTATAACTTCGGTTTTAAAGGCACCAAGGGGTGAGGTTATCGACTGTTACGGCAGACAAATCGCTATTAACCGTGACGGTTATAACATAGTTTTTAATAAGGCCTATGTTGAGGACGACCTTAACGACGTAATTTTAGCTCTTACAAAGCTTTGCGGTGACTATGAAACCGAATGGATAGACGAACTGCCGCTTGAAAACGAGGCACCCTATAACTTTACCGACGGCAACACCTCAAAGCTTATTAAAACCTTGAGTCTTGCTACCTATGCGACGGCTGAAAACTGTTTTAACGAGCTTGTGCGAAAGTACTCGCTTGAAAATTACACAAAGCAAGAGCAGAGAATAATTATGGGTGTAAGGTACAGTATGACCATAGCCGATTTCTCGATTTCATATCCCTACACTTTTTCGGAGGATATCCCTACCGAGCTTATGCGCAAGGTTTCGGAATCGGGCTTTGCACTAAACGGCGTTACGGTTGACGTTGTTCCTTTCAGGGAGTATGTTGATACCTCTTTGGCGGTAAATATCATCGGAACAGTAGGTCCGATTTATGCGGAGGAATGGGAAGAATCCCTACGTGATAAGGGATATTCTTATAACGACAAGGTCGGCAAGAGCGGAATTGAGCTTTGGGCAGAAGATTATTTGCGAGGACAGGACGGCGAAATTACCTATCGGCTTGATGCCGAGGGCAATATAATTTCCAAAGAGGTAACACGCGAGCCTGTTGCGGGTAAAACCGTAATGCTCACCCTTGATAAAAGTATCCAACGCACCGCGCAGGATGCGCTTGAAACAACGGTTAAAAGCTTACGCGCCGAGGGCGGTACCGCCGTTGCGGGCGCAGTTGTGGTTACAAACGTTAACACCGGTGCTATAATATGCGCGGCGAATTACCCTACGTACGATTCAGCCACTTTGGGCGAAGATTATAACGACCTTTTAAATGACAAGCGCAACCCGCTTTTGAACCGTGCCTTTTCGGGCGTTTACCCCGTGGGATCCACCATAAAACCTATTGTTGCTATTGCGGCTATGGAATCAGGCCTTTATAACTACGGTGAAGCAATAAGATGTGTCGGTGAGTATAGTTATTTTTCGGACTATCAGCCCGATTGTATGCACGTGCACGGTACGATATTGCTTAAAACAGCCCTTGCAAGAAGCTGTAACTACTTTTTCTTTGAACTTGGTCGCAGAATAGGCGCAACAAAGCTTACCGATTACTATAAGCAGTTTGGCCTAGGCGTTGCAACGGGGGTTGAGGTAGGCGACTCTTCGGGTATACTTTACGTTCCCGATTCTGACGGAAGCGGCGATACTTTGCAGCTTGCCATCGGTCAGCTTAATGCCTTTACTCCGCTTCAGCTTGCAAATTACACCGCCACCCTTGCGAACGGCGGAACACGCTATCAGGCAACCCTTATAGACAGTATCGTTTCATACGATATGACCGAGGTTTATGAAACGAACGAAGCAAAGATTTTAAATGAAATCGAGATAACCGACAGCGTGCTTGACGCCGTAAAAGAGGGTATGCTCTCTGTTACGGAGGACGGTACGGGTAGCGCAACACTCGGTGATTATTCAATAAAGGTCGGCGGTAAAACGGGTACCTCTCAGGTAAACGGTGCGGCAGACCACAGTATATTTATCGCCTTTGCGCCTTTCGATAATCCCGAAATTGCCATTTCGGTAGTTTTGGAAAACGGAAGCTCTACCTCTTCGGTTGGTAAAATTGTAAGAACCGTGCTTGACAGTTACTTCTACGCCGAAGGCGGCGCCACAGAGGAAGAATTTCCTTTTGAGGTGCTTGAATAAAGGGCGTTTAGATTGACAAAAAATTCACCATGTGCTAAAATATTGCGGTAAAGGGGTGCTTTTATGGGAAAGATTATTGCAGTCAATTCCGGAAAAGGCGGAGTAGGCAAATCAACCGTATCGGCAGGACTTGGCGTTGCCTTTTCAAATATGGGCAAAAAGGTGCTGCTTGTTGATATGGACGAGGGCCTTCGCTGTTTGGATTTGATGCTTGATGTTGACCGTGAAGCAGTCTTTGACCTTTCGGATATTATTTTAGGAAAAGAGATAGAGGATGCCGTCTACAAAAGCCCGCTTGGGCAAAATCTATATCTCGTTGTAGCGCCCGCGAAAGAGGGTATGGTTGACCCGTTTTCGCTTTCCTGCTTTGCAAAAGAGGCGGCCGAGCTTTTTGATATTGTTATTTTTGATTTTCCTGCAGGCCTTAACCTTCAGTTATATTCCGCCCTGCCTGAAACTACACAGTATCTTACCGTGGCTGTGCCCGATCCCATTTCTATTCGCGATGCTTCGGTAATAGGCGCAAAAATTTCCGACCTTTCGCTAAATGCCAGACTTATAGTTAACCGCTTTAAGTACAAGCAAAGCTTAAGGCAAAGGGTAAAGAATGTTGACAGTATAATCGACCGTACGTCTATACGGCTTATCGGAATTGTGCCCGAAAGTAAAGAAATGTCAGAACTGTCTATGCGGCATAAAATACCTAAAAAATCCCCTGCCGCAAAGGCGTTCCAAAGAATTGCACAAAGACTTGACGGCAAGCAGGTGCTACTGCCGAAGCCAAACAAAATTTGAAGGTAAATTATAGGTAACAAGGAGAGTAAAATTATGACCATAGCTTTAATTGCACACGATGCGAAAAAAGAACTGATGATACAGTTTTGTATCGCTTATTGCGGAATTTTAAGCAAGCACACGCTTGTTGCCACGGGTGCTACCGGTAAAACTGTTTCCGAAGCGACCGGACTTAACATTATTAGCTTTTTAAGCGGCTCGCAGGGCGGTTCGCAACAAATTGCAGCGAGAATTGCCTGTGACGAAATCGACCTGCTTCTTATGTTCCGCGACCCGATAAACGCTAAACCTCACGAGCCGGACGAATATGCAATTCTCCGTCTTTGTGATGTTCATAATATCCCCGTTGCGACTAATATTGCAACAGCCGAAGTGCTGATTCACGGTCTTGAACGCGGTGACCTTGATTGGCGTGAAATAGTTAAAAAAGGATAGTTCTAAAATATGGCAGAAATTAACCGTGCCGTAAAAGGCACAAACGATATTTTGCCCGAAGAAAGCCATATTTGGCAGTTTGTAGAGGGTAAAATGCTTGAAACCGCCTCTCTTTACGGTTTCAAAGAAATCAGGGTGCCCATTTTTGAGCATACCGAGGTTTTTTTGCGCAGCGTTGGTGATACTACTGATGTGGTGCAAAAGGAAATGTACACCTTTGACGATAAGGGCGGCAGGTCAATAACCCTTCGCCCCGAGCTTACGGCAGGCGTTGTAAGAAGCGTTATTGAAAACGGGCTTCTAAACGCCGCGCTTCCGCTTAAGGTTTGCTATATCGGCGGTTGCTACCGCTATGAAAAACCGCAGGCAGGCCGCCTTCGTGAGTTCCATCAGTTCGGTGTTGAATGTGTAGGTGCTGCGGCGCCTTCGGCCGATGCCGAGGTTATAGCCTTGGCCCGTCAGGTGCTTTCCGATATTGGCATAAAGAAAATATCGCTTGAAATAAACTCAATAGGCTGCCCCGAATGCCGCAAGGCATACTACGCTGCATTGAAGGAATATTTCAGTACCAATTCGGACGAGCTTTGCAACACCTGTAAGGACAGACTTGAGCGTAACCCCATGCGAATACTCGACTGCAAGTCGCCCGTTTGTTCTTCTGTTGCGGCAAAAGCGCCCGTTGTGCTTGACTACTTGTGTGACGAATGCCGCGAGCATTTTGAGCAGGTCAAAAAGCATCTCGACGCGCAGAAAATTGAATATACGGTTAATCCCCATATCGTTAGGGG
>CAZHYD010000078.1:0-5459 GCA_964536645.1 uncultured Ruminococcus sp. | reverse complement strand
GCTGACAGCTCCCTCGTCAGAGGGAGCCAATGGGTAATTTGTTTCCAAGTTAACACAAGAATAAAATAATTTTAAGTAAAGAAACAAGGTGTTTTTATGGCAAAGAAAAAGAAAAACGAAATAATTGAAGAACAGCGCCGCGCCAGACAGGAGTTTTTAAACCTTAAGAAAATGCAGTCGGGTGAGCTTGAGCCTGAGCCTAAACCGAGCGAAATATCTCTAAAGCCCCGCACCGCAAAGGAAAAGGGTGAAAACTTTTGGTTTCACTACAAGTGGCACACTTTGGGCGCAATAGCGCTTATAATAGTTCTCGCAATAGCAATAGTTCAGCTTGCGGGCCGAACCTCTTACGATATGAAGGTGGTTTTGTTTGCTCATACTGTTGTAGGGGACTCTCACACAGAGCTTATTTCGGACTATTTTGAAGGCTACTGCACCGACCTTAACGGTGATGGGGAGGTAAACGTTCAGGTTATTAACTGCACCGTTGATGACGAGGGGTATGAACTGCAGTTTAAAAACACCATTTACACACGTATTCTCGGAATAATCAACGCCGAAAAAACGGCTATGTTATATGTGGTTGACGATGAGGCTATTGAGTATTTTGATGAAAACATAGAAGGTGAATCCTTCTTTGATACTACGCCCTATGCTTTGCCCGAAAACTTTTATGAAGCTACTTGCTATGACGAGGGCGAGGACGAAGATTCATATTTGCCCGAAAACCTTAAAATTGCCTGCCGCCGTCTTAAAGGTACACTGCTTGAAAGCAATAAGCAGTCAGCTATTGTTTATGACGAGTCGCTTAACATTATTGAGCAAATTTTAGGCTAAAAGTTTTGTCCCGAAACGAATTTTCGTTTCGGGACTTGTCATATTGCTAAATATAGTATATAATACTAAATTAGGATATTATATGAAAGAGGTGCTTTTGTGGATATCAGAGTAGGAGATAAACTTCAAATGCGAAAAAAGCACCCTTGCGGAGCCGATATTTTTACCGTTCTACGTATAGGAATGGATTTTAAACTTCGTTGTGAGGGTTGCTCGCACGAAATAATGGTACCGCGCAAAAAGGCTGAAAAAGCCCTTAAAAAAATAATCAGACCAAGCGGAGAGAATATAAATGTTTGATAAATTGGAAACGGTAGTAAACCGTTATGAGCAGATAGGTGAGCAGCTGACCCACCCCGAAGTAGTTTCTGATAACGAGCTTTTCAGAAAACTTATGAAGGAGCACAGTGACCTTACCCCCATAGTTGAAAAATACCGCGAATACACCTTGGCTAAAAAGACCGAGGAGGATGCGCTTGAAATTCTTTCGGAAGCTAATCTTGATAAAGAGCTTAAAGAGCTTGCCGAAGAAGAGCTTAAGGAAGCTAAGGAGAATATATCCGTTTTTGCAGACGAATTAAAAATCTTGCTTTTGCCGAAGGACCCTAACGATGATAAGAACGTTATCGTTGAAATCAGGGGCGGCGCAGGCGGCGAAGAGGCGGCTTTATTTGCGGGCTCGCTTTTCAGAATGTACAGTATGTATGCCGAGTCAAAGCGTTGGAGTATTGAGATTATGAACGCCAACGAAACCGAGCTTGGCGGATACAAAGAGATATGTTTTATGATAGAAGGCACGGGTGCCTACTCTCGCTTTAAGTATGAAAGCGGCGTGCACAGAGTTCAGCGCGTGCCCGATACCGAAACGCAGGGCCGTATACACACCTCAACCGTAACGGTCGCGGTTTTGCCCGAGGCCGAGGATGTTGAACTTGAAATCAACCCCGCCGACCTTAAAATTGATACCTTCCGTTCGTCAGGCGCGGGCGGTCAGCACATTAACAAAACCTCGTCCGCGATACGCGTTACCCATATTCCTACGGGTACTGTTGTTGAATGTCAGGATGAGCGCAGTCAGTTTAAAAACAAGGACAAAGCGCTTCGCATTCTTCGTTCAAGACTGCTTGATGAAGCCCAACGCGAGCACGACGAGGCTATTGCTTCGGACAGAAAGTCGCAGGTTGGTACGGGTGACAGAAGCGAGCGCATAAGGACGTATAATTATCCGCAAGGACGTATCACCGACCACAGAATCGGTCTTACCCTTTACAAGCTTGAGCAGGCGCTTAACGGCGATATAGAGGAAATTATCGACGCGCTGATTACCCATTACCGCGCCGAAGCTCTAAAAGCGCAGGAGCAATAAAATGATTACCGAAAAGTTAAAAACCGATGACGCTTTTTATGAAAACACTGTAGCGGCAGCGGCAGAAATTTTAAAGGCGGGCGGGGTAGTGGCTATCCCTACCGAAACGGTTTACGGACTGGCGGCTTCTGCTTATGACGACAGCGCCATAAAAAAGGTTTTTTTGGCAAAGGGCAGACCGCAGGACAACCCGCTTATCGTTCATATAAGCAACACAAAAATGCTTGATGAAGTGGCCTGCGATATACCGAAATCCGCACTTACTTGTGCAAAGCGGTTTTGGCCGGGACCTCTTACAATGGTGCTTTCAAAAACGGGAAAAACTGCTGAAAGCGTTTCATCAGGCCTAAATACCGTAGCGGTCAGAATGCCCGCGCACAAGGTTGCCTTTGATATTATAGAAAAATCGGGGTTGCCGCTGGCGGCACCTTCTGCTAATATTTCGGGACGACCGAGCCCCACTTTACCCGACCACGTAGAAGCCGACCTTGACGGTAAAATAGATGCAATAGTTTTTGCCGAAGAATGCTGCGTAGGCGTGGAATCTACAGTAGTTTCGTTTTGCTGTAATCCGCCGCGGCTTTTGCGCCCCGGTGCCATAACGGCCGAGGCTTTGCGCGAGGTCATACCCGACCTTGTAATAGATAACGCGGTTTTAGCTGAGCCTGAAAAGAACCAAAAGGTTGAATCGCCAGGTATGAAGTACAAGCATTACGCCCCCAAAACCGAGGCCTATCTTGTAGAGGGCGATGCCGAGCAGTACGTTACCTTTGTTAATTCGCAAAACAACGCGGCGGCGATTTGTTTTTCGGACGAAGCCGAAAAAATTGATATACCAAAGCTCGTTTACGGCCTTGCCGAAGACGAATCTACTTTAGCGCGTGCCGTTTTTGCGGTTTTGCGCAAGGTAGACGAATTAGGGGTAGAAAAGGTCTACGTTCACGCCCCCTCAAAAACGGGAGTGGGCCTAGCGGTTTACAACCGCTTGCTTAGAGCGGCGGCATTTAGGGTGATAAAGTTATGAGTTTTATAATCGGTCTGACAGGCCCTACGGGTGCCGGCAAAAGCAGTCTTACGAAAAAGGCCGAAAGCAAGGGCTTTTATGTTATTGACTGCGATAAAGTTGCCCGCGAAGCCGTTTTAAAGGGAAGTGACGGACTTGCCGCGTTGGTGGCAGCTTTTGGTGATGATATTTTGGACCAAAACCTTGAGCTTGACCGAAAAGCATTAGCTAAAAAGGCATTTTCCAGTCGGGAAAACACCGAACTTTTAAATAAAACAGTTTTGCCTTTTATTGCAAAAATAGTTTTATCCCGCACTCAAAATCATGAAAAAGTGATTTTAGATGCACCCACCCTTTTTGAAAGCGGACTTGACAGTATTTGCAATAAAACTGTTGCCGTTTTGGCAGACGAGAATATCCGTCTTGAAAGGATACTCGGACGCGACAAAATTACAGCGCAAGAGGCCAAACTTCGAATAAATGCAGGCCAAAGCGATGAATTTTATAAAAATAAAGCCGATATTATAATTTTTAACAACGGCAAAACAGAAGATTTTGCCCGCGAGTTTGAAAATGTAATTATTTGACTTAATGAAAATACATTATAAAGGAGTAATTTATATGTCTGAAAAATCACAAGCAAAAATACTTAAGGAAAAACTTACCATAACCCGCAAAAACGGAACCTTGACGGTAGGCGAAGAAGTTCTTAAAAAGGCCGACGAATACTGCGAAGGCTACAAAAAGTATCTTGACGATGCTAAAACCGAACGTGAAGCCGCTAAAACTGCAATAGAAATTGCAAAAAAGGCAGGCTTTACCGAATTTGAGCACAACAAGACCTACGGCGTTGGTGATAGGGTTTATATAAACAACCGCGGCAAGACGGTTGCTTTTGCGGTTATCGGTAAAGACGCGGTTGAAACAGGTGTTAACATTACCGCGGCGCACATTGATTCACCGCGACTTGACCTTAAGCCCAACCCCTTGTACGAGGATCTTGAGTTGGCACTTTTCAAGACCCATTATTACGGCGGCATCAAAAAGTATCAGTGGACCGCTGTTCCGCTTGCCCTTCACGGTGTTTTCGCTATGAAGGATGGCTCGGTTAAAGAGGTTAGCATTGGTGAAAAGGACGATGAGCCCAAGTTTGTTATAAACGACCTTTTGCCTCACCTTGCTTCCGAACAGAGCAAGCGCACCTTGAGCGAAGGAATTAAGGGTGAAGAGCTTAACGTTCTTGTAGGCAGCAGACCCTTTAATGACGACGGCGAAAGCGAGCTCGTAAAGCTTAACGTTTTAAAGCTGTTTAACGAAAAATACGGCATCACCGAGGCCGATTTCCTTTCGGCAGAGCTTGAATTGGTGCCCGCATACAAGGCGAGCGATATCGGTATTGACCGTTCAATGATAGGTGCCTACGGTCAGGACGATAGAGTTTGTGCATATCCCGCCTTTACTGCAATTCTCGAGGTTGAAAAGCCCCAAAAGACCGCTGTAGTTATCCTTGCCGATAAGGAAGAGATAGGCTCTTGCGGTAATACCGGCCTTGAGTCTGATTTCTTGCGCTATGTTGTGGGTGACCTTGCTAAAATGCAGGGCGGCGACGTTACCTTGGCATTAAGGAATTCCAAGTGCCTTTCGGCTGACGTTAATGCGGCTATTGACCCGACCTTCCCCGAAGTTATGGAGAGAAGAAACGCTTCCTTCTTAAATTACGGCGTTGTTGTTACCAAGTACACCGGTGCCAGAGGCAAGTCCGGCACTTCGGATGCTTCGGCAGAGTATGCGGCATACGTTAGAAATATGCTTGACGAGGCCGAGATAATTTGGCAAACAGGCGAGCTTGGTCGCGTAGACATCGGCGGCGGCGGTACAGTTGCTATGTATATTGCAAATATGGGCGTTGACGTTATCGACCTTGGCGTTCCGGTGCTTTCAATGCATGCGCCTTACGAAACCACATCTAAGCTTGACGTTTATATGTGCTACAGAGCAATGTATGAATTTATGAAATAATTATAAGACCCCCGAAGTCAACGCTTCGGGGGTTATTTTAGCTATTATTTTATTGACTTTTGGGTCAGTTGTGGTATAATAAATAAAGTTTAAAATATGCACCTATGGCGGAACTGGCAGACGCGTACGGTTCAGGTCCGTATTCTTGCAAGAGAGTGCAGGTTCGATTCCTGTTAGGTGCACCAAACAGTATAAATCCGAACCTTCTCATAGTTGGAGATGGGTTCGGATTTA
>CAZHYD010000077.1:0-5695 GCA_964536645.1 uncultured Ruminococcus sp. | reverse complement strand
TGCCCCCAAACGGTTTTCAAGACCGCCTCGTTATGACCACTTCGATACCTCTCCGAATGCGACTTAACTATGTTACCACACAAAAAATAAAATGTCAATAATCTTTTTTAAAATTGAAATAGTGTTGTTGCTTTTTGGGTAAAATTTTGGTATAATATTTTTGCATAATACTTTCAGTCGGTGATTTAAATGATATATACAGTTACCTTTAATCCTTCGCTTGATTACTATATGTTTCTTGACCGTTTAAACGGCGGAACAGTAAATCGCTCACAAAAAACCGAAATACTGTTCGGTGGCAAGGGACTTAACGTTTCATACGTTTTAAATCAGTTGGGTGTAGAAAACAAGGCTATTGCTTTTATCGGCGGATTTACGGGTGATTTTTTGCAAAAATCGGCTAATGAAGCAGGGATTAATTGTGATTTTATTTCTCTTAAAGAGGGTACTACCCGCATAAACGTAAAGCTTAAGTGTGAAAACGAAACCGATATTAATACACAAGGCCCTTGTCTTTCGTCGGCAGATACTGACAGGCTTTTAGTTTTGCTTGACAATTTGAATAAAGACGATATTCTCGTACTTTCGGGTAGTTTTCCACCGCTTGAAGACCAAAATCTTTTTGAAAAGATTTTTGCAAAACTGCAAGATATTGGCGCTTTTTCGGTGCTTGATATGAGTGGCAAAACGGTACTCGGCTTGCTTAAGTACAAGCCACTGCTTATAAAGCCAAACCTTGAAGAGTTAGAAGACCTTTTTGATGAAGAGATGGAAACTGATGAAAAAATTGTCGCCGCTATGAATACCTTGAAAAATATGGGTGCCACAAACGTGCTTGTTTCAAAGGGTGGGGATGGTGCCTTACTTTTAGACGGTAACGGCAAACTTTATTCCGCCGCCGCAGTAAAGGTAGATGCGGTTAATACCGTATGCTCGGGCGACGCGATGGTTGCAGGCTTTTTGGCGGGCTACGAAAAGGGAAGTGCGTATGCCCTAAAACTCGGCACTGCCGCGGGCGCCGCAAATGCCGCTACGCTTTCGTTGCCTTTAGGTGACGATATTTTAAATATATTTAAAAATATGTAATTTTTAACTCTTTTCCGCATTTTTCGTAAGATATAATGTGGAAAGAGGGTGACTTTTTTGCCAAGGCAAAATAAGCGAATAAGACGTTTTTTGTTTTTGAGCATTTTTCTGACAATTATTGTTTTGTCGGTAGTTTGCTGTATTAGAATGCACCCCGTTATTATGAAATACGCCGTAAGCATTGCTGAAACAACTATGATTAATGCTGCAAACAGGGCGGTAGTTGAAATTCTTGAAGAAAACAATATTTCCTACGGCGATATTGTTAATCTTTCTACTGATGCGGGTGGATATATCACAAGTCTTGAAATTGATATTTACGGGATAAACAGCCTAAAAAGCAAACTCACGACCCGAGTTTCGCAAATTATTGACGAGAAAGAATTTATAGAATTCAGAATCCCTTTAGGCTCTTTTTTTGCAGATGATTTCACTAACGGCTTCGGTCCTTTTATACGGTTTAAAATGCAGCTTACAGGCACTGCATTTGTCGATTTTGAACACACCTTTGATTCGGCGGGAATAAATCAGGTTCTTCATATGGTCACAATAGAAATTGAGCTTAAGGGCAACCTTGTTACTGCGGGTTACAAGCAGCAAATTTCGGCGTCTACTTCTACTATTGCTGCACAAACCGTTATTGTCGGAGCCGTGCCCGATGCCTTTACAAACGTTATTGAAAGCCAAGAAGACAATACGGCAGATTTAATAAACGATTACGGAAATACTCCGTGAAAGGAAAAAATATGGACATTTTATCGGCTGAAAAAAGAATAAAAGAACTTTCGGATATTCTAAAATATCACAACCGAAAGTATTATATTGAAGATTCTCCCGAAATTGAGGACTTCGAATATGATGCGTTGCTTCGCGAACTTGAAGACCTTGAAAAAGAGTTTCCGCAATTTTTAAAAGAAGATTCGCCCTCGCAAAACGTGGGTGGCGCTGCCTTGCGCCTTTTTACTCCTGTTGAACACAAGGTTAAAATGGAAAGCTTGCAGGACGTTTTCAGCTTTGATGAATTCAGAACCTTTGCCTCAAAAATAGATACCGCAAAAACCAAATTTTCGGTTGAACCTAAAATTGACGGACTTTCGGTATCGCTTGAATATCGCGACGGTCTGTTTTTCCGCGGTTCTACCCGCGGTGACGGTACTATCGGCGAAGATGTTACCGCAAACCTTATGCAGATTAAAAGCATCCCCAAAGCTATTACTTTTATGGGTGAACTTGAGGTGCGCGGCGAGGTTTATATGCCCCGCGAAAGCTTTTTAAAGCTACTTTACCGCCAAGAGCTTATGGGCGAAGCGCCTGCTAAAAACCCGCGAAATGCAGCGGCAGGATCACTAAGGCAAAAAAATCCCAAAGTAACCGCAGAACGCGAACTTGATATTTTTATTTTTAATATTCAGTATATCGAAGGCAAAGAGTTTACTTCGCATATTGAAACTCTTGACTTTTTAAAAGGCTTGGGATTTTCGGTTTTGCCGTCGTATAAGGCTTGTGATACTGCTGATGAGGTTTTGGAAGAAATTGAAAAAATCGGCAAGCTTCGCGGCGAGTTAGGCTTTGACATTGACGGCGCGGTTGTAAAGGTTGATAACCTTATCTACCGTATCGAACTTGGCAGTACTTCAAAATATCCCAAATGGGCGGTTGCTTATAAGTATCCTCCCGAGGAAAAGGAAACGGTACTAAAAGCTATTGAAATTAACGTCGGCAGAACAGGTGCCCTTACTCCGACGGCGGTATTTGAACCTATAACCCTTGCAGGAACCTCTGTAAGCCGTGCAACGCTTCACAACGAAGATTTTATCACCTCAAAGGAAATAGGACTTAGTGACACTATAGTAGTGCGAAAAGCGGGCGATATAATTCCCGAGGTGCTTTTTGTAAAAAAGCATTGTGAAAATTCGGTAATTTATAAAATGCCTACCGTTTGCCCTTCTTGCAATTCTCCCGTTTTCAGAGAGGCAGATGAGGCCGTTATCCGTTGCACAAATGCCGACTGTCCCGCGCAGTTACTTCGCCATCTTATTCATTTCACCTCCCGTGACGCTATGGATATTGAAGGTCTTGGCCCTGCCGTTTTGGAACAGCTTTTGAATGCGGGCCTTATATCTAATACGGTTGATATTTACAATATTGATTACGAAGAATTTGCAAAGCTTGAGCGCACAGGCGAAAAAACCGTAAACAACCTTAAAAATGCCATTGAAAAATCAAAGTGTAACGATTTATCAAGACTTATTTTTGCCTTTGGGATAAGACATATCGGTGCAAAGGCGGCTAAACTTTTGGCAGAGCGTTTTGGCGATATTGATTCTATTATGTCGGCTTCGGTTGAGGATATGATATCTATTGACGGTTTCGGTGAAATTCTTGCACGTTCTGCTTTTGAATTCTTTTCGCTGGACAGCACAAGGGAAATGGTTGCGGCGCTTAAAGCGGCAGGTGTTAACACCTCTTCTACAAAGCAGATTACCGACACTCGCTTTGCAGGTAAAACCTTTGTACTGACGGGCACTTTGCCCACAATGACCAGAGGTGAAGCTTCCGAAATTATTGAAAGCTTTGGAGGAAAAACTTCATCCTCGGTTTCCAAAAAAACCGACTTTGTTTTAGCGGGTGAAGAAGCCGGAAGCAAGCTTGATAAAGCACAAAAACTAGGCGTTACAATTATTAGCGAAGATGATTTTCTTCAAATGATAAAATAATTGTTGACAATTTAATAGTTTGTGAATATAATAACAATATCTTCAGGGCGAGGTGCAATTCCTCACCGGCGGTAAAGCCCGCTAACTGCATTTTGCAGCCGATTTGGTGAAATTCCAAAGCCGACGGTTAAAGTCCGGATGGAAGAAGAGTAATCTTTGTATTATTTTGCCCTGTAGTATTTTATACTGCAGGGTTTTATTTTTGGAGGTAATTATGAAAAAAACTACTATCAGAGGTATTGCAGTATCAGCAGTTTTAGGCGCCTTGGGTTTTGTTTTAATGCTACTCGAATTTCCCTTGGCATTTATCATTCCTTCATTTATCAAGTTCGATTTTTCGGAGTTACCTGCCCTTATTGCAACCTTTGCATACGGTCCTTTTTATGGAATTTTGGTTTGCTTGATTAAAAATTTGCTTCACCTTTTTGTTACAACTTCTGCAGGTGTGGGCGAGCTTTCAAATTTTGTTTTAGGCGCGATATTCGTAGGTGTTGCAGGTATTTATTATAAAAAGGAACATACAAGAAAAGGCGCGCTTATCGGCTCGCTTTTAGGCGCCGTTACAATGGCAGTAGTGAGTATTTTCACTAACTATTTCATTGTCTATCCCGCATACGTTGTGATATACGGTATGCCTATGGAAGTAATTCTCGGTATGTATAAGGCACTTTTGCCGACTGCTGATAATCTTTGGAAAGCGCTTATAATCTTTAATTTGCCTTTTAACACTATTAAAGGCGTTATTGACGCGGCAATTTGTTTTGCGGTTTATAAAAGAATATCCCCAATACTTAAAAACGGCAGAAAAAAGGCATAATTTAGTGCTTGACAAACGCTTTTAATGTGGTAAAATACTATAGAACTGAATATTTCCTTATCAAGAGTGGCTAAGGGAACCGGCCCTGCGAAGCCCGGCAACCTGGAATTTTCCAAGGTGCTAAATCCGGCGGATTTTTCCGAAAGATGAGGTTTTTAATTAAACCGCTTCTTTTGGGGCGGTTTTTGTTTTGGAATTTAAATACGGAGGGTGTAAAATGTCAAAGATATTATTCACTTCAGAATCGGTTACAGAGGGTCATCCCGATAAAGTTTGTGACTGCATATCCGATGCAGTGCTCGATGAAATACTAAAGCAGGATATAAACGCCCGTGTTGCCTGCGAAACGTTTTGTACAACCGGTGTGGTAAACGTAATGGGTGAAATCACTACAACTGCTCAGGTTGATATCCCCGCAATTGTAAGAAATACTATTTGCGAAATCGGTTACAACTGCGAAAAAGCAGGATTTAACGGCAATACCTGTGCGGTAATGACCTCTATTGATAAGCAGTCGCCCGATATTGCTATGGGTGTTGATAACTCGCTTGAGTTTAAAGACGGCGAAGCCGACCCTTACAATCTTCACGGTGCAGGCGATCAGGGTATGATGTTTGGCTACGCTTGCGACGAAACCGAAGAATTTATGCCTTTGGCAATTTCTTTGGCGCATAAGATGGCTAAAAGACTTACCGACGTTAGAAAATCGGGTGAACTTTCTTACCTTAATCCCGACGGCAAAACTCAGGTAACGGTAGAATATATTGACGGCAAACCCGCGCGCGTTGACGGCGTTGTTGTATCTTCACAGCACACTGCCGACGTTGAACTTTCCACTTTAAGAAAAGATATTCTTGAAAAGGTGATAAAACCTATTATTCCTTCGCATCTTTTTGACGAAAATACAAATATTTATATTAACCCCACGGGTCGTTTTGTTATCGGCGGTCCTCAGGGTGATACAGGTCTTACGGGCAGAAAAATTATTGTTGATACCTATGGCGGTTACGCTCGTCACGGCGGCGGTGCCTTTTCGGGTAAAGACCCCACAAAAGTTGACCGCAGTGCCGCATAC
>CAZHYD010000076.1:0-5760 GCA_964536645.1 uncultured Ruminococcus sp. | reverse complement strand
AAAGCTTATTGAAACCGGTAAGCTTTACGACGTTAACGAGGCTTTAGAAGTTGCTGTTAAAACTGCTACTGCCAAGTTTGATGAAACAGTTGAAATCCACGTTCGTCTCGGTGTAGACTCACGTCACGCTGACCAGCAGGTTAGAGGTGCCGTTATTCTTCCGAACGGAACCGGTAAAAAGGTTAGAACCTTGGTTCTTACCAAGGGTGACAAGGCTCAGGCTGCTATTGACGCAGGATCTGACTATGTTGGTGCAGAAGAGCTTGTTGCAAAGATTCAGAACGAAAACTGGCTCGATTTTGATGTTGTTATCGCAACACCTGATATGATGGGTGTTGTAGGTCGTTTGGGTAAGATCCTCGGTCCCCGCGGTCTTATGCCTACACCTAAGGCCGGTACCGTTACTCCTGACGTTGCAAAGGCTGTTACCGAAGCAAAGGCAGGTAAAATTGAGTACCGTCTTGACAAGACAAACATCATTCACTGCCCCATTGGCAAGGTTTCCTTCGGTGCTGAAAAGCTGCAGGAAAACTTTAACGCTCTTATGGGCGCTATCGTTAAGGCAAAGCCTGCTGCTACAAAAGGTCAGTACGTTAAGTCTTGCGTAATCGCTACAACAATGGGCCCCGGTGTTAAGCTCAACGTAGCTAAGTTTGGTGCATAAGATTTTTTAACTGGCAGTCTTTTCAGACTGTCAGTTTTATTTTGCCGCAAATCTTAATGGTTGAATTTTTTAAAACGTTGTAGTATAATATAGGAATAGAAAATGCTATGGAGGTATTATATGAATAATACTGAAAGACTGTGTTTAGGCTGCATGAATGAAAAAGGCAACGAAAACGCTTGTCAGGTGTGCGGTTGGGATTCGTCCTCTAAAAATCCCGATTTTGCTTTGCCGGCGGCTTCGGTGCTTGCAAACCGTTTTATTGTCGGTCGTGTAACCGCTGTCGACGGTGAGGGTATAAGTTATATCGCACTTGACAAAAGCGACAATTCGGTTGTTACGGTAAAAGAATATTTCCCCAAGGGCTTTGCGCTTCGCAATCCTGATAAAACCGTTTTAATGAAGATAGGGGAAGAATATCTTTTCAACGAAGGCCTTTTGGAATTTATGGAAATTTCAAAAACGATTATGGGCTCTGACCTTCCGTCACTTATACCCGTTGTTGCAGTTTTTGAAGAAAACTCAACTGCATACTCGGTTACAAAAAGCGTTTCGGGAATAACACTTGAAGCCTTTCTTGAAAAGAACGGCGGAACGCTTAAATGGGAACAGGCAAGACCGCTTTTTTTACCCCTGATAGATACGATTAAGGGTATGAACGACCTTGGTGTAGTTCACGGCGGCATCTCGCCCGAAACCATTGTTGTCTGCCGCGACGGTAAGCTTCGCATTTCGGGTTATTCAATAAAGAAAATCCGCTATGAAAGTTCTGAACTTAACAGCACTGTTTATGCCGGCTATGCCGCAGTTGAACAGTATGCTTCGGAAAACGTAAGACTTGATTCTTATACCGACGTTTACGGTCTTTCTGCCGTATTTTTCAGAGTTTTAATGGGTGTTACCCTTGCAAAAGCTTCAATTCGTTTGCAGAATGACGCTATGACCATCCCCGCAAAGTTTGCTGAGGAAATTCCGCGTCAGGTTTTGGCAGCTTTAGCCAACGGTTTGCAGGTTTTGCCTAAGAACCGCACAAAGAATATTGAAATATTTAAAAACGAACTCGTTTACGGTGAAATTTCCGCACCGCCGGCGGCTCCCGCAGGCGCCACAGCAAACGGCAAGTCTACGAAGAAAGCTTCGAGTGCAAAATATGCACTTATTTCAGCGCTTTGCACTGCGGTTGTATTTATCGGTGTTGCTTTGATTTTGGTTTTCGGTGTATTTAAGGATCAGTTCTTCCCGGCTGACAACACCGATTCGAGCGAGCCCACTTCAAGTATAGACACCCCCAGCGTTAACCAGATAGGTGATATTGATTCTGACGCTGCCGTTTCGGTAAGACTTTACGATGTTCCCGATTTTACAGGTAAATACTATTCCGAAATATACCAGAACAACGATTATGAAATGTTTGATATATCGGTTGTTGATAGGGCCTTTTCTGATAAATATCCTAAGGGCACCGTTGCTTCGCAGTCTGTAAAAGCGGGCGAAGGTGTAGAGCGTGATACCGAAATCGAGCTTGTAATTAGCCTTGGACCCAAGAACGTTACAATGCCAAGCCTTAGCGGCCTTACCTATGACGAGGCTGTGCTTGAGCTTTTGAAAGCGGGCTTTATTTACGAAAATATAGAACTGCTTGAAAAGTATGACGAAGACCTTGACCCCGGCGTTGTAATCGACCAAAGTCCCAAATACAGTGAAACGGTTGTAACCGATATTGCGGTTAAAATTTATATCAACTCCTATTTGGGTGAGGAAGACGTTTCGAGTGACGAAAATACTACACAGTAATAAAAAACACTTGATTTTATAACATTGGTGTGTTATAATAATTTTAGACTTAAGAAAGGTGAGTGGGGCAACCCGCTCACTTTTGTTTTACAACATATAACAGGAGATGAAGAGATGGCAAATGCCGCAGAGAAGGTCTATTCGCTGATTAAAGAAACGGTTGAAGCCGAGGGTGTAAGCCTTTGGGACGTTCGCTTTTTAAAGGAGGGCGCGTCCTGGTATCTTAGGGTGTTTATTGATAGGCCCGAAGGAATAAGTATTGACGACTGCACAAACGTTTCCCACGCTATAGACCCCATTATTGACGAGGCCGACCCGATAGACGTGTCCTATTATCTTGAGGTTTGTTCACCAGGTCTTGAAAGGGAACTTGTAAGAAGAGAACATTTTGAGGCAGTGCTCGGTCAAGAAATCAAGGTAAAGCTTTACAAAGCGGTTGACGGCGCAAAGGAATTTATCGGAACTTTAGAAGCGGTAGATGAAAAAATCTCGCTTAAGACCGAAAACGGACTTTTTGAGTTCGGTTTTAAGGAAATTTCCAAGGCAAATTTATGTGATTTTTAATAAACACCTTATAGGAGGAATTAAGAAAAATGGCTAAAGCAAGAAAAAACGCAAAAATTCAGAATGACAACACAGAATTTTTTGAAGCATTAAGACTTATGGAAGAGGAAAAAGGTATTCCGCAGGAATTTATTGCTGAAAAAATCGCTGATGCTATCATAGTTGCCGCACGTAAAGATTACGGCGGAAACGATATAGTATCCTGCGTTATTGACCCCGAAAATAAGATATTCACAGTAACAGCCCGCAAGGAAATTGTTGACGAGGTTGAGGACCCCTTCACACAGATTTCTCGCGATGACGCTGCTGCTATTGACCCCGCTTCTATAGAGCACGGCTTTGTTGAGGTTAAGCTTGACCCTAAGAAGTTTGGCCGCGTTGTAGCGCAAAATTCAAAAAATAATTTCCGTCAGGGCGTTAAAGAAGCCGAAAAGGGAAGAACCCTTGCCGAGTTCCAAAGCCACAACAGAGAATTGGTTACCGCCGTTGTTCAGAAAATCGACCCCAAGACAGGTAACGCAATACTCACTATAGGCCACAACGAAGCAACACTTCCTAAGCTTGAGCAGGTGCCCGACGAGGTTCTCAAAGAGGGCGACCACATTAAAGTTTACGTTGTTGACGTTAAGGATACCGAGCGTGGCGCAAAGATTATGCTTTCACGTACCCATCAGGGCCTTGTAAGAAGACTCTTTGAAACCGAAGTGCCCGAAATATTTGACGGTACTATCGAAATCAAATCGGTTTCGCGTCAGGCAGGTTCAAGAACAAAGATTGCCGTTTACTCACCCGACCCGCAGATTGACCCCGTAGGCGCTTGTATCGGTCCTAAGGGCGCACGTGTAAACAAGATTGTTGAAGAACTTGCAGGCGAAAAGATTGATATTGTTAAATACAGTGAAAATCCTGTAGAATTTATTGCAGAGGCACTTTCTCCCGCAAAGGTTGTTTCGGTTGAAATAATCAGCGAAGAGCCCAAGGTTTGCAAGGTAAGCGTTCCTGAGTCACAGCTTTCTCTTGCTATAGGCAACAAGGGACAGAACGTTCGTCTTGCCGTTAAGCTTACAGGCTGGAAGATAGATATTCATCCTGAGAGCGGCTTTTTTGGAGAATAATTTGTTATTCACACAAATAGGACGAAAGGAAAAAAGGTATGGCAAATAAAAAAATACCTATGCGTATGTGTACGGGTTGCCGAGAAATGAAGCCTAAAAAAGAGCTTGTAAGGGTTGTAAAAACTCCAGAAAACGATATAAAGCTTGATACAACAGGCAAACTCAACGGCAGGGGCGCTTACATTTGCAAAGACAAAGAGTGTCTTAATAAAGCCCGTAAAATGAACGCGTTTTCTCGCACTTTCGGCATAGCCGTTCCCCAAGAAATTTACAGTCAGCTTGAAACGGAGCTTGATAACATTGAATAATAAAGTTCTGACATTGTTAGGTTTTGCGGCAAAATCGGGTAATCTTTCTTACGGTTTTGAAGCCACCGTTACTGCTATCAAGCAGAAAAAAGCTAAAGCGGTGGTTACTGCTTGTGACCTATCAGACAAAAGCTTAAAAGAAATAACCTATTTTTGCAAAACCTTTGAAATAAAGCATATAATGTTGGAAGATGTTGATATTTTCACCCTTACAAATGCCGTAGGCAGAAAATGCGGCATAGTTGCAGTTAACGATAAGGGTTTTTCAGATGCCTTGGGTAAGGCACATTTAGTAGGAGGAAATGCTAATGACAAATAAATATAAAATCAGCGATTTTGCCAAAGATTTAAATATTAAATCCAAGGACTTAATTTCGCTTGTTACAGAACTCACCGGAACCGAGAAAAAGTCGGGAGCGACCTTATCTGAAGATGAAATCGGTCTTGTTTTTGTCAAACTTACTGCCGATAATCAGGTAAAGAGTTTTGACGAATATTTCGCAACCGGTGCCGAATCTCGTGAAAAGGCTAAAAAGGCCCGCGAGGAAGAAAAGCAGAAGAAGCTTGCAGAGCAGATGGCGATTCTCGAACAGCTTAAAGCAGCCGCCGCCGCACAAAACGGCGAGCCTGCCAAAAAAGAACCTGCAGTAAAGGCCGAGAAAAAGCCTGCTGAGAAGAAAGCCGAAACAAAGGTGGAGAAGAAGCCCGAAGTTAAGGCAGAAAAGAAGCCTGCTACGGAAAAGAAACCCGAAGCAAAGGTAGAAGAAAAGAAGCCTGCGGCAGAAGCGCCTAAAAAGGAATTCAAGCCCTCTGACCCCAAGCCCTTTGTTTCGCAGAAAAAGGATAAAAAGCCGGGCGAAACCCCCAACAGAGGCCCTGCTGAAATCAGACATATCGATACTCGCACTTCGAATGTAAATATTGAAAAATACAATGAAAAGTATGAGGCTATTGCCCCTGCTAACTCTATGAGAGATAATTACTCAAGAAAGCAGAAGATTAAGCAAAAGTCTCAGGATTACCGTCGTCCGCAGGGCGCAAAGCGCGAGACCGAGGCTGATAAGTTGCGCCGTATGCAGCTTGAAAAGATTAAGAAAACACCCATCACCGTTACCGTAGGTGATGAAATAACCGTAGGCGAATTGGCGGCTGCTATGAAGAAAACCGCTGCAGAGGTTATAAAGGTGCTTTTGAAGCTCGGTATGATGGCAACCGTAAATCAGGTTATCGATTACGATACAGCTGAAATTGTTGTTACCGAAATGGGCGCAAAAATTGAAAAGGCTGTTGTTGTTACCATTGAAGAAAAGATTAT
>CAZHYD010000075.1:0-5903 GCA_964536645.1 uncultured Ruminococcus sp. | reverse complement strand
GCGGGGACAGGACTTGAACCTGCGACCTCCGGGTTATGAGCCCGACGAGCTACCAACTGCTCTACCCCGCGATATTTAATTTCTACGCTTGTTATTATACACCAAACTTAAAACCATTGCAACCCCTTTTTTAAACTTTTTTGAAAAACTTTTCGACAAATTTTGCCTTGCAAAACAAAAAACAGCCTTTCTGCCCTTTTCACTTGGCAGAAAGGCTTTGAAATTATAATTCGAGTACAACCTGTTTGTTCTTCATTTCGTACATTCTGTATGTAACGCCTGCGGTGTCAAACATGCGCTTTGCGGCGATAACGTTATCCGCGTCGGCATACTTATCGCACATATAAACAACTTCCCTTATGCCCGACTGAATAATAGCCTTGGCGCACTCGTTACAAGGGAAAAGGGTTGTATAAACGGTGCAGCCTTTAACCGAGCCCACAGCACAGTTTAGAATAGCATTAAACTCTGCGTGGCAAACGTAAAGATACTTTGATTCGAGCGGATTGTCGGTTTTGTCCCAAGGGTACTCATCGTCACTGCAGCAACGGGGCATACCGTTATATCCCATAGATACTATTCGCTTTTCCTCGTTAACTATGCAGGCGCCCACCTGTGTGGAAGGGTCCTTGCTGCGCATAGCCGAAAGCGTAGCTATACCCATAAAATATTCGTCCCAACTAAGATAATCCTCTCTCTTCAAATCAATCACCTCTAAAAATAATATACTACTAACCGGCAAGTTTTGCAATCTTTATTTTTTGCAAAGCACCAAGCCCGTATCGCCGCAAATTGCAAAATACGTAAAAACAGCATAAACTTATTGCCGTTTTTAAAAAATCATCCCATTAAAATGGAAAGTATCTCTTCGGGCTTATTTACAATAAACTTGGCACCGTTTAAAAGCAGCTCTTGCCTTTCCCTAAAGCCCCAGGTCACGCCGACACCAATGCATCCCGCGTTTACCGCAACCTTCATATCCATACCCGAATCACCTATAAAAAGGCACTCATTCGGGGTGACGTTAAGCTCTTTTATCACTTCAAGCGTTAGCGCGGGGTCGGGCTTTGCGGGATAACCCTCACGCTTACCGCAGATTATATCGAATATATCGCCAAAAGTCTTCTTTGTGACGGCAAGCGCCATATGCTCCGCTTTGTTGGAAACAACCGCCACCTTAATGCCTTTTGCCTTAAGGCCATTTACAAGTTCTAAAACACCGCTGTAAGCATAGGTTTTATCAAGATAATGTTCACCGTAATGCTCCATAAAAACGGCAAGCACTTCTTTTATAATACTGTCTTCCCTTTTGTTTTCGGGCAAAACCCTTTGAATCAGTTTATACATACCGTCACCGATGAAATATTTAAAATCCTCAGTGTTACTGTGAACAGGAAAACCGAACCTTTCTAAAGCGTAGTTTGCGCTTGTGGCAAGGTCTTCTAAAGAATTTATTAAAGTACCGTCCAAATCAAATAAAACTGCCTTTGTCATTTTAAAACCTCAATATACAAAAATCCCCTGAGAAAACTCAGGGGTCATTTTGCAAGAAATCATTATCTGTTTATTAGATAGCTCTGGTAACCTTACCGGAACGCAAGCAACGGGTGCAAACATTGATGCGGCGGGGCGCACCGTTTACGATTGCCTTTACCTTTTTTACATTGGGCTTCCAGGTTCTGTTAGAACGTCTGTGTGAGTGAGAAACCTTAATACCGAAAGCAATTTCTTTGTTGCAGATATCACATTTAGCCATGGTCTGCACCTCCTTCTCTAAAGTGGGTTGACAAGTTCAACCACATAGCAAACAATATATTATCACACTCTTTTAAAAAAATCAAGTATTATTTTTCTATATCGACAAAATATTTAATGCTCGCTTTTAATCGGCCTTGCAAGCAAATCTTTCAGTGCTTCTTCAACACACTTGCCGCCGTAAAGAACATTATAACACTCGCTTATAATCGGCATTTCAATGTTATGCTTTAACGATAGCTCGTAAGCCATCTTGGTAGCGTAATAGCCTTCCACCGTGCCAACCTTTTCGAGCGCTTCTTCAACAGACGTACCCGCACCCACAAGCTGACCGAAACGGTTATTGCGGCTATGCTGTGACATACAGGTAACTATAAGGTCGCCAATACCGGTAAGACCCGCAAAAGTATATTCCCTGGCACCAAGGCTAACCCCCAGCCTTGCCATTTCGGCAAGTCCTCTCGTAATAAGGGCGGCCCTTGTATTGTCACCAAGCTTTAAACCAATGCTAAAGCCCGAAGCTATTGCTATAACGTTTTTAAGAGCACCGCCGATTTCCGCACCGACAACGTCGTAAGAGGTATAAACCCTTAAAAAATTGGTAGAGATAATATTCTGCACCTTTTCTGCAGCAGAAGCGTTTTTGGAAGCCGCAACAATGGTTGTGGGAACAAATCTTGCTACCTCTTCTGCGTGAGATGGGCCGGTTAAAACAACAACCGGGATTTCGGGTAATTCTTCCGAAATTACTTCCGAAAGCCGTTTAAGGCTTTCCTTTTCAAGTCCCTTTGAAACGTTTACAACCACACCCAAATCTTTGCAGCCTGCAAGTCTTTGTGCTACCGAACGGATAACTGTTGACGGGGTTGCAAGAACGGTAATATCACTGCCGTTTGCAACCGAAATATCATCGGTAACGCCTATTTCTTCGGGCAAAAAAACGTCCTTTAAAAGTTTTTCGTTGGTACGCTTATTTAAAAGCAAATCAACCTCTTCCTTAAAAGGTGACCAAAGATTTACGCTATGGCCTGAGGCCGCTGCCGAAATTGCTAAAGCCATACCCCAACTGCCTGAGCCTAAAATTGTAATTTTTGCCATTACTTTTTCACCTTGCCTATCTTTGACTCGGTACCCGAAATCAGTCTGCGGATATTTTCGCTGTGCTTCCAGAAAATAAGAATTCCCATACAAAGCGTTATGATAAACTGCGGTAAAACTGCGGCGGTATCGTTATGAAAAATAACCGTGCCCATAACCACAACTACCGTTGCCAAAAGTGACGAAAGTGAAACCAATCTGGAAATCAAAACAGTTATTATAAAGGCTGCAAGTCCTGCAATTATTGCAAAGGGTGAGCAAACCGCAAAAATTCCAACGCTTACGGCAACGCCCTTTCCACCCTTAAATCCAAAGAAAATCGGGAAAATATGACCCAGCATACAAGCAAGACCGCAAATATACGCGCCGTATATTGCAACACTCCACAGTGAGCCTGTTTGCGCGTGAATAAAATCAAACGTAAATTTGCCTAAACTGCAGGCAATAAAGCCCTTTAACGCGTCACACGCAAAGGTGAGAATTCCGGGAAGAATGCCTGCGTTGCGCAAAATGTTTGTGGCGCCTGCATTACCGCTGCCCATTTTTCTTATATCACGCTTAAGAAAAATGTTGCTGAAAATAACGGCAAAATTCACACTTCCCAAAAGGTACGCGGCAATTATTGTTACAATAGCGGTGATTATCATTTTTTGTCGCCCCTTTCTCTTATTACAAACCTTACAGGTGTACCTTCAAGGCCAAAAGTTGAACGTATTTGATTTTCAAGATAACGCTGATAAGAAAAATGAAACAGCTCAGCCTTGTTGCAAAAGAAAACAAACGTGGGCGGTTTTGTGGAAGCCTGAGTCATATAGTAAATCTTAAGTCGCTTGCCTTTATCGGAAGGCGGCTGAACACGTGCAGTAGCATCGGCAAGAATATCGTTAAGCATACCTGTAGAAATACGCATTGTATTCTGTTCGTTTACGTACTTAATAAGCTCGAACAAACGGTCAACCCTCTGCCCTGTTTTTGCCGAAATGAAAACGATGGGCGCATAAGGCATAAAGGAAAAGTCGTTCATAAGTTTTTTTCTGAAAGAATCCATTGTAGTGCCGTCTTTTTCAACTGCGTCCCACTTATTAACGGCTATAATACACGCCTTACCTTCTTCAAGGGCTAGCCCCGCAACCTTTGAATCCTGCTCGGTAAAGCCGTCAACCGCGTCTATCATAATAACGCAAACGTCGGCCCTTTCAATAGCCATTTTGGCCCTCAAAACACTGTATTTTTCGATTTTATCCTCAACCTTTGATTTGCGTCTGAGGCCTGCAGTATCAATAAAATTATATTTTACGCCGTTTTTTTCTATTTTTGTATCTATTGCATCACGCGTGGTTCCCGCAATGTTTGAAACAATAGAGCGTACTTCACCCGAAATTCTGTTAACTAATGAGGACTTGCCCGCATTGGGCTTGCCTATTACGGCAACGTTTATAATATCTTCTTCCTCGTCGGAAAATTCTTCTTCGGGTATATAGGAAACAACGGCATCAAGCAAATCGCCCGTGCCGTGACCGTGTACCGAAGAAACGGCTATCGGGTCACCAAGACCCAAATTGTAAAACTCGTAAAATTCAAGGGCTGTTTCACCTATGCTGTCACACTTGTTAACGCAAAGAACTATCGGCTTGCCGCTTTTTTGAAGCATTGCCGCAACGTCCATATCGGCAGCGGTAACACCGCACTTTAAATCGGTAACAAAAATAATTACCGATGCCGTATCAATGGCAAGCTGTGCTTGAGCACGCATATTTGCAAGAATTATGTCGTTAGTCTTGGGCTCGATACCTCCGGTATCAACAAGCATTAGCTTTCTGCCAAGCCATTCGGTTTCACCGTAAATTCTGTCACGGGTGACGCCGGGTGTGTCATCAACTATTGAAAGCCTTTGACCTATTATTTTGTTAAATAGTGTAGATTTTCCCACGTTAGGTCTGCCTACAACGGCAACAACAGGTTTAGACATTCTTTACTCCTTAATAAATTAAATTCCCAAAAGTTTTTCAATAAAATCCCAACCGTGAGTATCGGTAAGGATAACCTTCGTATCAAGGGCTTGTGCCAATTCGGTAAGGGTTATGCTGTCAAGAAACATATCTCCCCCGTCGCGAAGCATAACCGAGGGGATTAAAACCTCATCCCCAAAATCCTCGCCCTTTAACTGCTCAATAATATCGGTAGCGGTAACAAGGCCCGCAACGTCAATATAACCCCCAAAGAAGTTATTTTTAATCGGCCTTACCCTACATTCCAAATTATCCCACTTATTCTTTATTTTGTCAACCATTTGCGAAATAAAGTCGTAAGCGGCTTCGCCCGTTACTACTGTAATTATTCTCTTTTTTTCAAGTTTATAATCAATATCACGAAGCGCTTCGTCAATTTCGCTTTCAAAGGAGGCCATAAGCCCTACCCCGTTTTCAAGCTGCGGAAACTCGCCGTAATATTCGTATTTTGGAATAGGCAGTTCTGCTTTAAGATAAAACTCGTCCGCCGCGAATACTCTGAAATCACCGTATTTCGCGTGAGCTGCCATAGCGTAACGGTCAATAGTTTGAATGGTTTTTTTCGCTTCATCTTTTGTGAATGGGCGAAGCTCGACAAGACCATCGCGGTATTTTGTAAGGCCTACAGGCACCGCCGCTACCGACTCAACGTTTTCAAGCTTTATCAAATCCTCAAGACTGCGCTCAAGCTCGGCGTCGTCATTAAAGTCGGGGCAAAGCACCAACTGGCAGTTAAGCTTTATTCCCGCATCGTTAAATCGGTTTATAATTTCCAAAACCTTGCCCGCGTTTTTATTGTTCATCATCTTAACGCGAAGCTTAGGATTAGTGGTATGCACCGAAATATTTATCGGACTTATGTGCATTTTTATAATACGGTCGATTTCGTGCTCGGTAATATTGGTAAGGGTTATATAATTGCCGAAAAGGAAGGATAAACGGGAATCGTCATCCTTAAAATAAAGTGTTTCACGCAGACCTTTAGGCAACTGGTCTATAAAGCAAAAAACACACTTATTTTTGCAGGAATGTTTTTTATCC
>CAZHYD010000074.1:223-6025 GCA_964536645.1 uncultured Ruminococcus sp. | reverse complement strand
GCCTTCAAAACTGCCCGAAGGGCAATATCACTCGGCTTTAGCCGAATATCACTGCAAAGCAATATCACTCGCCGCAAGGCGAATATAACTGAAAAAGACGATTGCATATGCAATCGTCTTTTTCTGGCGGAGAGAAGGGGATTCGAACCCCTGAACGGGTATTAGCCGTTACACGATTTCCAATCGTGCGCCTTAGACCAGCTCAGCCATCTCTCCAAAGCTATTAAATTATTATCGCGACTTGTAGATTATAATGTATAACTCCGAAAAAATCAAGCATATTTTTTTCTTTTTTCAAAATATTCGCTTTTTCTTATATTTTGGTGATTTTGTGGAAAAGTATTTAAAGAAATCTTTTTAGGAGGTTCTTATGAAAACTCGTATACTTTCTCTACTAACCGCACTTTTTTGCACCTTAAGCTTAACCTCGCTTGCGGGTTGCGCAAACAAAAACACCGCTACGGTATATTTTTTAAACTTTAAACCCGAATCCGCCTCTGTTTACGAGGAGCTTGCCAAAATTTACGAGCAGGAAACAGGCGTCACCGTTAAGGTGGTTACCGCCGCCGCAAACAATTACGAACAAACCCTTAAATCCGAAATTGCAAAAACTGCGGCGCCGACCATCTTTCAGGTCAACGGCCCCGTAGGCTACAGCTCTTGGGAGGACTACTGCCTTGACCTTAGCGGCACCGATCTTTATTCCTATTTAAGCGACCCATCTCTCGCTATAACCGAGGACGGCGGCGTATATGCCATTCCCTATGTGGTGGAGGGCTACGGAATAATCTACAACGACGCCATTATGCGAAAATATTTCAGCCTTTCAGACCGCGCAACAAGCATATCCTCTGCAGAGGAAATCAAAAGCTTTGAAACCTTGAAAGCAGTGGTTGAAGATATGACCGCCCACCGCGACGAGCTTGGAATCAAGGGCGTTTTTGCCTCTACCTCACTGACAAGCGGTGAGGACTGGCGTTGGCAGACACACCTGCTTAACATTCCCCTTCACTACGAATTTTACGAAGCCGACACTATGGCCGACGTTTCGCTGTCCCTTCTCGACGCCGACGAAATAGTATATAAGTATGCCGAAAATTTTGAAAACATTTTTGACCTATATATAAATAACTCCATTACCTCAAAGGGACTTTTAGGCTCGAAATCTGTGGCAGATTCTATGGCAGAGTTCGCTTTAGGCGAGGTTGCTATGGTGCAAAACGGCAACTGGGGCTGGTCGCAGATAGCCGAGGTTGAGGGCAACACCGTAAACGAGAACGACATTAAGATGATGCCTATATATACCGGTATTGAGGGCGAAGAATCGCAGGGTATTTGCATAGGCACCGAAAATTACTTTGCCATAAACAAAAACGTAAGTGAAGAGCAGCAACAGGCATCTATCGCCTTTCTCGAGTGGCTTTTTTCAAGCGACACAGGCAAAAAGTACGTGACCGATAAGCTTGGCTTTATTACCCCCTTTAACACCTTCAGTGAAGCCGAGCTGCCCGACGACCCGCTTGCAAAAGAAATTTCACGTTATATGAACGACGACAGCTACAACAATATTCCTTGGAGCTTTACCGCTTTCCCAAGCGAAGCCTTTAAAAAGGATGTCGGCAGTGCACTGCTTGACTACGTTCAGGGTGACAAAAGTTGGCAGGACGTAAGAAAAATTATCATCGACAAATGGAAGAGTGAACGTGATTGATAGGAAAAACCGCTAGAAAATACTTTCCGATTTTTGTTTTACCCACCCTTATAGCCTTTGTCATTGCCTTTTTGGTGCCCTTTGCAATGGGTTTATTCCTATCCTTCACCGAATTCCGCACTGTAAGCGACGCAACCTTTGTAGGCTTTAAAAACTATATCTACGTTTTCACAGCCGACAGCACCTTTTTGCCGTCGCTATGGTTTACGGTAAAATTCGTATTCGTTTCGGTTATAAGCATAAACGTCATCGCTTTTGCACTGGCGCTTATGCTCACCCGCACCGTGCCGGGCACAAAGCTTTTCAGAACTGTTTTCTTTCTTCCTAATCTTATCGGCGGTATCGTGCTGGGATATATATGGCAGGTAATAATAAACGGTGTGCTTTATAACTTTGATTACACCATAACCTCCAAAGCCGTTTTCGGTTATTGGGGCCTTGTAATCCTTATGAGTTGGCAGATGATAGGATATATGATGATAATTTATATTGCGGGTCTGCAAAACATTTCAACCGATATTTTAGAAGCCGCCCGCGTTGACGGTGCAGGCAGCTTTGTTACGCTTTTTAAAATTATTATCCCTTCGGTTATGCCCTCGGTTACGATTTGCCTGTTTTTAAGTGTTACCAACGCCTTTAAGCTTTTTGACCAAAACTTAGCTCTCACGGCAGGCGCACCTGCAGACAGGACCCAAATGGTAGCACTTGATATTTACAACACCTTTTACTCCCGCATAGGTTACGAGGGAGTCGGTCAGGCAAAGGCTGTGATTTTCTTTTTATTTGTTGCAGTAATTGCCCTTGCGCAACTGAAATTCACCCGCGGAAAAGAGGTCGAGGCTTAATGAAACCAAAACTCTTAAATACTTTTCTTTTCATTTTTCTTGTCTTTATGTCGGCGGTATTTCTATTCCCCGTTTTTGTAGTGCTTATCAACTCTTTCAAGCAAAAATTCACAATTGCAACCGCTCCCTTTGTTTTGCCCGGCAGCGATAACTTCGTAGGCTTTAAAAACTATATTACGGGCATAAACAACACGGGCTTTCTTTCGGCTTTCGGTTGGTCGCTTTTTATAACGGTGTTTTCGGTGGCGGCCATCGTGATTTTTACCTCTATGACAGCTTGGTATATTATTCGTGTTAAAGGCAAGCTATCAAGCTTTTTGTACTATCTGCTGGTTTTTTCTATGATAGTTCCCTTCCAAATGGTAATGTATACTATGTCTAAAACGGCAAACTCTTTAGGGCTTGACAACCCGCTTGGAATTATACTTTTGTATTTGGGTTTCGGGGCTGGGCTTTCGGTCTTTATGTTTTCGGGCTTTATAAAAACCTTGCCCGTTACCATTGAAGAAGCCGCCACAATAGACGGTTGCACCGCTTTGCAAACCTTTTGGCGCGTGGTATTCCCTATTCTCAAGCCTACCTCGATTACAGTTGCCATTCTTAACGCTATGTGGATTTGGAACGACTATCTGCTGCCCTACCTTGTAATAGGCAGTGATTATAAAACCATTCCTATTGCGGTGCAGTATTTAAAAGGCGGTTACGGCTCGGTGGATATGGGCGCCTTAATGGCAATGCTTGTGCTTTCTATAATACCCGTTGTAATTTTTTACCTTTCATGCCAGAAATATATCATAAAAGGAGTGGCCGCGGGTGCAGTTAAAGGTTGATAAAGAAACCCGAAAAAGCGGGATACTTTTAGCGGTATCCTCCCTGCCCTCAAGCGAAGGCATTGGCACCTTCGGCAAGGAAGCTTTTAATTTTGTGGATTTTTTGAAAAGAACAAATCAAAGTTATTGGCAAATACTGCCCCTTTGTCCCATCGGCAAGGGTAATTCGCCCTACTCATCAAAAAGTACCTTTGCCCTTGAAACGCTTTATATTGACCTTTTTGCTTTGGTCGCAGACGGGCTGTTGGATGAAGCCGATTTAAAGCACAAAGAATTTTCACAATTTATTGATTACGACACCGTTAAGTCTTACAAAATACCTTTGCTTAAAAAGGCGGCAAAGCGTTTTAAAAAGAACCGCCCCGATTTTTTAAAATTCAAAGCAGAAAATGAATTTTGGCTTAAAGAATACTGCCTTTTTTCCGCCGTTTCAGAAAGCCGTAACAGCGAAGAATTCATCTCTTGGCCTGACGGCCTAAAATACCGCGACCAAGAAGCTTTGCTTGAATTTGAAAAGCAAAACCGCGAAGTCTTGGATTTTTTTGAAATCACCCAATTTTTAGCCTACACACAGTACACACACCTTAAAAATTACGCGAATTTACAAGGAATAAAGATTATAGGTGACATTCCTTTTTACGTTTCCCTTAACAGCGCGGACGTATGGTCCCACCCCGAGTGTTTTAAGCTTGGCCGTGATATGACACCCGTGCTGATTTCAGGTGTGCCGCCCGATTTGTTTTCAGCCGAGGGACAGCTCTGGGAAAACCCAATTTACGACTGGGAATTTCAAAAGCAAAACCGATATTTTTGGTGGCGACAAAGGCTTATTAAAAACGCCGAGCTATATGATATAATCCGCATTGACCACTTCAGAGGCTTTGCCGATTATTATACTATAGCCTACGGGGCAAAAAATGCAAAATCGGGAAATTGGCAAGAAGGTCCGGGAATTGATTTTTGGAACTCAATGCAGGACGTTTTAAATGCCTGCGAAATAATTGCCGAAGACCTTGGTGTAGAATCGGCCGCGCTGGACGAGTTGCTGAAAGCCACCGGCTTTGCCAATATGAAAATTTTGCAGTTTGCCTTTGATTCGGATTTAACCGACCCTTTTTTGCCAAAAAATTTTAACCGCAACTGCGTTTGCTACACAGGCACCCACGATAACGATACAACGCTTGGTTGGTACGAAAAAGCGACCGAAAAAGAGCTTGATTTATTTAAAAAACTCGTGCCCTTCTATAAAGTTCATTCCCCTGCCCTTAATCTTATAAATTTCGGTATGAAATCAAGGGCAAAAGCCGTAATTATTCCCCTTTGCGATTATTTGGAACTGCCCTCAAGTTGCAGAATGAACCTGCCCGGCAAACCCGACGGAAATTGGCGGTGGCGTTTTAAAAACGGTGATATTACGGACGATACCGAAAACCTTATAAAAGACCTTACAAAAGGCAGAAATAAATAAGGCTTTGGAATAACATCCAAAGCCTTTAATTTGTTTTTATTTTTTTCCTGTTGAGCCGAAGCCGCCCGCACCTCTGACCGTGTCGGAAAGCTCGTCGGTTTCGGTGTATTCAACCTTCAAAAAGGGTGTTATCACAAGCTGGGCAATACGCTCGCCGTCAGCAAGGGTTTGCTCGCTGTCGGAGTGGTTATAAAGGGAAACCATTATCTCGCCGCGATAGTCGCTGTCAATAACGCCGACCTTGTTTGCGGGCGCAAGTCCACGCTTTGTTGCAATACCGCTTCTCGCGTAAATAAGACCTGCATAACCCTCGGGAATTTCCATTGAAAGACCCGTATGTATAAGCTTTGTTTCGCCGGGGGCTAAGGTTACTTCCCCGCCCTCGCAAGCGTAAAGGTCTGCACCTGCGGCAAACTCAGTGCCGTACGTGGGTTTTATTGCATTTTCATTAAGCTTTTTGAAATTAACTTTAATCATAATTTTCCCTCTATTCGTAAATATTTCCCGAGCCCATTTTTCTGCGCCAAACACCATCAAGCCACGCGGTACTGTTGGTTTTGAGTGACTTTTTAACGTCGATTATCCTCTGGTTTGAAGATCCTCTGAATATCAAATCGGGGCTTTTAAGTTCTTCTACAAACCTGCCGTCAACCAAAACGTCAATGTTTTCTAGCATTTTTTTAACCGTATCGGCGTCACCCACCTTGCCGGCCAGCAATTCACTGTCAAACAAAAAGCCGGTATAGCACCAAACTGATTTGTTAGGCAGTTCGGTCTTTATAAGTGACAACAACTCTGCCAAATCGGCTTGATTTTCAGGTTCAAAAGGCTCGCCGCCTAAAAGCGAAAAACCCTCTATATAATCAGGCTTCATCGCATCGATTATTTCCCTTGCGGTTTCGCTTGTAAAGGGTGTTCCGTAAGAAAAATCCCAAGCCTCTTTATTAA
>CAZHYD010000074.1:0-213 GCA_964536645.1 uncultured Ruminococcus sp. | reverse complement strand
ACAGTTTTTGCACTTATGCCTGCATCCGCTTACAAAAAGCGAAATTCTAACCCCCGGGCCGTTGGCAATATCAAATTTTTTAATAACAGCGTAATTCATATTCTACCCTACAGAAAAGAGCGGCAAAACCGCTCTTTTCAAAAATTATTATAGGTGGAGAACTCTTTCCTTAATTTCCTGAGTTCTGCCTTGGTTCCAGAACTGTGTTCCGAT
>CAZHYD010000073.1:0-6063 GCA_964536645.1 uncultured Ruminococcus sp. | reverse complement strand
AAACGCAAAATAGGTCTTGTCCTTTGCCGTAATTTCGTAAAGGGGAGTTTCCGCGATATATACCTTGCCCTCGTCAATAAGGGTTGGCATAAGGCGGTAAATCATAGTTAAAATAAGGGTTCTGATTTGGAAGCCGTCAACGTCGGCATCGGTACAAATAATAATCTTACTCCAGCGTAGCGCCGATAAATCAAAGGTTGCAAGACCCTTATTTGCCTTTGATTTAACCTCAACACCGCAGCCCAAAACCTTAATCAGATTAGTGATAATCTCGCTTTTGAATACCCTTTCGTAATCGGCTTTAAGGCAGTTAAGTATTTTACCCCTTACGGGAATTATTGCCTGAAATTCGGCGTTTCTTGCAAGCTTACAGGAACCTAAAGCCGAATCACCCTCAACTATAAACAGTTCGCGAATTTCAATATCTTTTGAACGGCAGTCTACGAACTTGTCCACCCTGTCAAGCAGTGAATTAGAAGTTTGAAGCGCTTTTTTAATGTTAACACGCTCGCGTTCGCTTCTTTCGCGGCTGCGCTTGTTTATAAGCACCTGGTCGGCAATTTTATCTGCCTCGGCCTTGTTTTCAATGAAATAAACCTCTAACTGATGGCGCAAAAAATCGACCATCGCCTCATATATAAATTTGTTGGTTATGGCTTTTTTTGTCTGATTTTCGTAAGAGGTAACGGTTGAAAATGAGGAAATAACTAAAACCAAGCACTCTTCAACGTCCGAAAAGGTTATCTTGCTTTCGTTGTTTTTATATTTGTTAGTCTGCTTTATATACGCATCAATTTGAGCAACAAATGCTGTTCTTGTTGCCTTTTCGGGAACACCGCCGTGCTCAAGCCAGCTTGAGTTGTGGTAATATTCCTTCAAGGTCTGCTTGTTGCTGAAGCAGAGTGCGGCATTGATTTTTACGTTGTATTCGGGCTTGTCCTCGCGGTCCCTACCCTTTCGCTCGGTCTGCCAAAACTGAACCGATGAAAGCTTTTCTTCACCTACAGTTTGGTTTACATAATCTTTAATACCGTTATCGTAAACGATTTCATGCTGAATAAATCTGGCGCCCTGCTGTTCGCGGAAAATAAATAGAAGTCCGTCGTTTACAATAGCCTGTCGTTTAAGCGTGTCAATAAAATACTCGGCAGGAATATCAATTTCGGTAAATACCTGAAGGTCGGGCTTCCAGCGGGTTTTAGTTCCCGTATCTCTGCCCGAATACTCCTCTTTTTTAAGTCCGCCTACGTTATAGCCGTTTTCAAAATGCAGGTTGTACTTATAACCGTCGCGCTTGATTTCAACATCCATATACTCCGAAGCATACTGCGTTGAGCAAAGGCCAAGTCCGTTAAGACCTATCGAATATTCATAATTCGCGCCGCTGTTGGTGTTGTATTTACCGCCGGCATACATTTCACAATAAAGAAGCTCCCAGTTGTAGCACTGCTCCTTGTTGTTGAAATCCACAGGCGCGCCTCGTCCGAAATCCTGCACTTCAATAGAACCGTCGGAATACTTGGTTACGATAATTTTATTACCGTAGCCTTCTCTGGCTTCGTCTATTGAGTTTGAAATAATTTCAAATACAGAATGTTCACAGCCGTCAAGCCCGTCCGATCCGAAGATAACGCCGGGGCGTTTTCGCACCCTGTCGGGACCTTCAAGCTTTTGTATACTGTCATTACCGTATTCGGTATTGATTTTAGCCATTTTTACGCATACTCCTCAATAAAATTTAACACTATATACCAAAATATTATACACCATATTTTGTGTTTTCGTCAAGTAAAACCCCGAAATAAAGTAAATATATTAAATTATTTTTCACCTTATTGCTTTTTTTAATATTTTGTTATATTATTGAGTAGGTGATTTAATGAATTTCTTAAACGTTTCATTTGAAAACAGTGCTTTGCAGATACTTACAAGCGGTGCTGTAGTCAACTTTATTACAGTTATTATAGGAAGCCTTTTAGGGCTTTTATTCAAAAAAGGTATACCCGAGCGTGTTAAAAGCACCCTTATGTACGGTATGGCGCTTTGCGTGCTTTACATAGGCATAACCGGTCTTTTTGAGGACGGTGCCAACATTTTGGTTATTATTATTTCATTTGCGCTGGGCGCGGTTTTGGGCGAACTTGCCGATTTCGACAAAATGGTAAATCGGCTTGGCGCAAAGCTTGAAACAAAGTTTTCAAAAGGTAACTCTAAAATTGCCGAAGGCTTTGTAACCGCCACACTGCTGTTTTGCGTGGGCGCGATGACCATTGTCGGCTCTATTGAAAGCGGCATAAACGGGGATAATTCCACCCTTTATTCAAAATCTGTTATCGACGGTATTACGGCAATAGCTCTCACCTCTACCTTCGGTATCGGGGTTATATTCTCTTCCCTTTCGGTGCTTGTGATTCAAGGCTCTCTCACTTTGCTTGCCGTTTTTGTTGCACCCGTACTTACGGCAGAGGTTGTAACTCAAATATCGGTCATAGGCTCAGCGCTTATTATTGCTCTTGCCCTTAACCTGCTGGGGATTACGAAAATAAAGGTTATGAACTATATTCCCTGTTTGCTTTTACCCATTATTCTATGTGCTTTTATGTGATAATGGCAATACTTTGCCAAAACAGCAAAATGTTTTCCGTTTCGGCAAACTACAACCATTAGTAAGGAGAAAAAATGAAAAAACAAAGAAGTCGCAGACAAATTGCTATCATAAGACGAAGAGTATTTTTAGGTCTTTGCGCGCTGATTTTAGCCCTTGCAATAGCCCTTGTGGCATTGATAGTTAACGTTATTTTTAACGGCAACCCACAAGACACCTCTTCCGATAATTCAGATTTAAATATATCCTCATCGGTTTCCTCATCAAGTGAAAGTTCCTCGGTCGACTCTTCTGAGACATCTTCCGAAACATCTTCTGCAAGTTCTTCGTCAAACCCGTCAAGCAGTTCGCCGTCAAGCAGTCAAACCTCATCGGTTATTGATACCTCTGCAGGCGCGGGCAAGCCCAACTTTGACAGTTATGACAGTACGGCAACAATACTCAGCATCGGCGATATTATGGTGCACTCTACCCAGATTACCGGAGCTAAGCGTTCTGACGGCAGCTACGATTTTTCAGACTATTTCAAGTCAATTTCATCCTACTTCTTTGCCGCAGACCTTTCGGTTGCAAACCTTGAAGTAACCTTTGGCGGAAGCGAATCGGGCGCTTTTAGCGGCTACCCCGTTTTCAACACGCCCGACAGTTTGGCTGACGCTATTAAAGACGGCGGTCTTGACCTTTTGCTGACCTCAAATAACCATAGTTACGATACGGGTCTTTACGGTCTTAAACGTACTGTGCAGGTCCTAGAAGAGCGCGGACTTGACTATATCGGCACAAGAAAGGATACCGAAAAAACCCTTTATACAGTTAAAACGGTTAACAACATAAAGATAGGTATGGCAAACTACACCTACGAAACTTCGGGCTCGGATTCAAGCCGTAAGTATTTAAACGGCAGCGCCATCAGCACCGAAGCCAATGACCTTATTGCCTCCTTCTCGTATGACCGCTTGAACAGTTTTTATGCCGAAGCCCGCACCGTTATTGCCGAAATGAAGGCAAAGGGCGCCGAGTATATTGTATTTTATATGCACTGGGGTAACGAGTACCAGACTAGTGTGAATTCCTGGCAAAAGACCATTGCAAAGGAACTTGCAAATATGGGTGTTGATATGATTATCGGTAGTCACCCCCACGTTGTTCAGCCTGCTGACATTATCTATTCGGACGACGGCACCCACGCAACCGTTTGCCTTTATTCAAGCGGAAACGCCGTTTCTAATCAGCGTCAGGAGCTTATGGACAGTTGCCCTTCGGGTCACACCGAAGACGGAACGATTTTCAGCTACACGCTTGTAAAATCGGGTGACGAGGTAGCCTTGCTTGACGTTGATATAATACCCACTTGGGTTAACAAATACAGTGGCGGCGGCGGTTATCTTTACACGATATATCCCCTTGAACAAGCCGATTGGGGCAGCACAAAGTACAGCCTTGACAGTACTGCAGCTGCAAAAGCTTCAAAATCCTTTGAGCGCACAAAACAAATCATATCCGAAGGTCTCACAAAAATTCAAACCTACCTCGGTTGTGATATAACATTCAACTAAAAAAATCAAACCCGCCCGAAATACTCGAGCGGGTTTTTATCATATTTTATTTTCCTACACAGAATTTTTTGAAAATTTCATCAGTAACTTCATTTGTAACCCGTTTGCCCGTAAGTTCGAAAAGCGCAGCCAGAGCATCGTCTACGCAAACGCCTACCGCGTCCATAGTACAACCCGTTTCCAAAGCGGCAAGGGCTTCGCTAACCCCATCAAGCGCTTTTTCAGCGCAGGCGCGCTGACGCTCGTTTATAAGTACAACGCTTTCTGCGTTAAGGTTTGCCACGCCCGAAATTTCGGCAATAGCGCCCACCAACTTATCATATCCGTTACCCTCTTTTGCGGAGGTGCCGACCACCTTAAAGCCCTCAAAAGCGGCGTGGGAAATTTCATTTGCAATATCGGTTTTATTAAGAATAATTATGGTGTTTTCGCGTCTTAACATCTCTAGTAGAGCAATATCGTCAGCTTCAATGCCGCTTGTGCAGTCGAAAACCGCAAGCACCAACTGTGCGGTGGAAATTCTTTGCTTTGCCCGCTCTACACCGATGCTTTCAACAGTATCGTTAGTATTGTGAATACCTGCCGTATCGGCAAGTCGCAAAACAACCTCACCCACCGTTACCGTTTCCTCAATAACGTCGCGAGTAGTGCCCGCAACGGCTGTAACAATGGAACGGTCACTGCCGCTGAGCATATTCATTAAAGTGGACTTGCCAACGTTTGGCTTGCCTACTATTGCGGTGTCTATCCCTTCGCGAAGTACCCTGCCCGCGTCATAGGTAGAAAGCATTTCGGTAAGATTTTGTTTAGCAATACTTAACATTTTTGTAAAGTTTTCTTCGTTTAAGCCTTCAATATCCTCCTCGGGATAATCGGAAAAAGCGGCTATAGAAGCATCTGCTGAAACAAGCTCATCAACAATTCTTGCAATTTTAGCAGAAATTTTGCCGTTATGCACCCCGCGGGATAATCTTAGTTCTGCCTCGCTGTTGGCAGAAATAAGGCCCATAATACTTTCAGCTTTGGTAAGGTCGGTCTTGCCGTTTAAAAAGGCGCGTTTTGTAAACTCACCTGCAGCCGCTAAATCGGCGCCGTTTTTAAGAATTAGACGAAGCACTGTTTTAAGCATAAGCCTGCCGCCGTGAAGGGTAATTTCAACAGTATCCTCACCCGTATAACTGTGCGGAGCTCTGAAAACCAATGCTACGGCATCGTCAAGAACAGTATCGCCGTCCTTCACTTCGCCGTAAGCCGCGCGATAACCTTTAAGCGAAGATAACTTTTCGCCCGAAAAAGCAAAGAAAACCTTATCCGCAACCAAAAACGCGTCTTCACCCGAAATGCGTATAACGCCGAGTGCACTGTCACCCGTAGCGGTTGCTATTGCGGCAATAGTTTTTTTAGCCATAGCTTTTTCTCCTTTCACAGTTTTTAATAATTTTAACATACGAAACCCCGTATTTCAACAAAAAGAAAAAGACACATAACCGAAGCTATGTGTCTTTTATGTTGGCATCTACCTATTTTCCCGGGCAGCTTCCCGCCAAGTATCTTCGGCGCAAGTGAGCTTAACTTCCGTGTTCGGTATGGGAACGGGTGGACCCTCACCGCAATCAACACCAACTTGCTGTCGCCTCAGGCGACTTTGGTATAATACCACACCCAAGAGATTTTGTCAATACTTTTTTAAAATTTTTTTATTTTTTCTTTTTTAGTCCTTTTTTGTCAAAAAAATCACAATTTTTTTGTTTTTTATTAAATAATGTATTTACAAAAAGATTTAAAAGTGTTATTATGTATTCGTATGAGACTGTTTACTTTCATAAAGTAAAACCGCTCTCAAAAAATATTAGGAGGAATTCCAAGTGTCTAGAAAATTCAAGACTATGGACGGTAATAATG
>CAZHYD010000072.1:0-6122 GCA_964536645.1 uncultured Ruminococcus sp. | reverse complement strand
TCGTCTTAAAATTTCACGCGCTTTTTCAACGCTATTATTTCATTGTGGATATTATGGCTGCTCTACAAACAGTATGCTTCATCTTCCCGCTATTGCAAACGAATGCGGGGTTGAATTTGATCTTGATATGGCTAACGAGATTAGCGAAAAAACACCTAATCTTTGCCATTTGGCTCCCGCAGGCCATACATATATGGAGGACCTCAATGAAGCAGGCGGTGTTTATGCCGTTTTGAAGGAACTCACAAAGCTGGGACTTCTCGATACAAGCGTTATGACCTGCACCGGCAAAACCTTGGGCGAGAATATTGAAAATGCGCAAAACCGCGACCCCGACACAATACGCCCAATTGAAAACCCTTACAGCAAAACGGGCGGTATTGCCGTTCTTCGCGGCAACCTTGCTAAAAACGGTTGCGTTGTTAAGCGCAGTGCCGTTGCTCCCGAAATGCTTGTGCACGAAGGTCCTGCAAGGGTATTTGACAGCGAGGAAGAGGCTATTGCCGCAATTTACGCAGGCAAGATCGTTAAAGGCGATGTTGTGGTTATCCGTTACGAAGGTCCCGCAGGCGGCCCCGGTATGCGAGAAATGCTTTCACCCACTTCGGCTATTGCAGGTATGGGACTTGACAAGGACGTAGCCCTTATTACCGACGGCCGTTTTTCCGGCGCTACAAGAGGTGCTTCCATCGGCCACGTTTCTCCCGAAGCTGTTTCGGGCGGTATGATAGCCTACGTTAAGGATGGGGATATTATTTCGATAAACATCCCTGAGTATTCTATTGAACTTAAGGTTTCTGACAGTGAGATAGAAGAACGCAAAAAAAATACCGTAATTAAGAAAAAAGAGGGAATAAAGGGCGCGCTTGCCCGCTATGCTTCACAAGTGAGCTCTGCCGATAAGGGCGCTGTAATAAATAAATTTTTAGGATAGGACGAGAGGTATGACCGAACAGCAACAGAAAAAACTTGCGTGCGAGTTATCTGCAATAAGTGTATTTCGCGAAATATTAAATACCAAACAGATGTCCTCATTTATTGCTTTTTTAAGCTATGAGGGTGCCTTGCAGGGAAAACTGTCGCTGTTCGGAGAATTTGTTTACTCTCTGTCCGAATTTGATTACAGTTTTTCAAAATTTCTTTCAAAAGCAGTTTTTGAGGACGAAAATTTATACATAGTGAACACGGCACATTCTTTGGAAATTCCAAAAGCGGTACAAAGGAATGCAAAAGCCGAATTAAAGCTGCTGTCAAGCTTAACGAAGCTGGATGGAAACAGCCTTTTTGAAGGAATTGATTTTGACGGCTATATTCCAAGTTTTGAAAACACCGAAACTAATCTTGTCACCGCTTACGGTGAGCGCCTTGCGAATATAAACTCCTATGGCTACGGTGTTTTTGCAACGGCCAAAATGTTCGCTTTAAAGGACGAAAAAATCGTTCCCGTTCTTGTGGCGGATGATGTTTCGGTTGATGAATTTGTAGGTTACGAGCGTGAGCGTAAGCAGGTATTTGACAATACCGAAGCGCTGATTTGCGGCAAGCCCGCCGCAAACGTTCTGCTTTTCGGCGACGCGGGAACAGGCAAGTCCTCCACAGTGAAAGCTTGCGCAAATTACTATGCCGAAAAGGGTCTTAGGCTAATAGAGCTTCGCAAGGACCAACTTTTTGCTTTGCCTTACGTAATGGAAAAAATCGCAGGAAATCCGCTTAAATTTATTATCTTTATTGACGATCTTTCCTTTAATAAAAACGATGACTGCTTCAGTATGCTTAAGGCGGTGCTTGAAGGCTCGGCTCATGCAAAGGCTAAGAACGCCGTTATTTATGCCACAAGCAACAGAAGGCATATCGTAAAGGAAACCTTTTCCGGCAGGGAAGGGGCGGACGATATCCATTATAGCGATACGGTGCAGGAGCTTATGTCCCTTTCCGACCGTTTCGGACTTACGGTTTATTTTGAAAAACCAAACAAATCTCTTTATCTTGATATTGTGCACCTATTGGCAGAAAAGCAGGGTATAAATATTGAAAAAAGCGAATTAGAAATTAAGGCCGAAGCCTTTGCCCTTAAAAAAGGAAGCCGCTCTCCCAGAGCGGCTGAGCAGTTTGTAAACAGTTTAATGTAGAGGTATCGAAAATGTCTAAAAAACTAACACTTGATAACGTATATAAGGCAAGGTTTGCCCTTAAAGATGTTGCAATACAGACCGACGTTTTGTATGCACCCAAGCTAAGACCCGGTTGTGATATTTATCTTAAAACCGAAAATCTTCAGCTTACGGGCTCTTTTAAGGTGCGCGGTGCTTACTATAAAATGTCAAAGCTGAGCGAGGAGGAGAAAAGCCGCGGCGTTGTTGCCTGCTCGGCAGGAAATCACGCGCAGGGCGTGGCTTTAGCGGCGCAGAAGAATAACATTAAATCGGTTATCTGCTTGCCCGACAGTGCCCCCATCTCAAAGGTGGAAGCAACCCGTAGCTACGGCGCCGAAATTTGCCTTGTTGAAGGCGTTTATGATGACGCTTACCAAAAGGCGCTTGATCTTCGCGATAAGGAAGGTTATACCTTTATTCATCCCTTTGACGACCCCGACGTTATTGCAGGTCAAGGCACTATTGCTCTTGAACTTGCAGAGCAAATTCCCGATATGGATGCTGTTATTGTACCTATCGGGGGCGGCGGTCTTATTTCGGGCGTAGCATTCACTATCAAGAGTCTTAACCCCAATGTAAAGGTTTACGGTGTTCAGGCTTCGGGTGCGCCTTCAATGCTTAACTCTATCCACGACGAGCATATTGAAAGACTTGATTCGGTACGAACTATTGCTGACGGTATTGCCGTTAAAGAGCCCGGCACACTTACTTATGAACTGTGTACGAAATACGTTGACGAAATCGTCACCGTTACCGACGACGAAATTTCAGCTGCAATACTTGCCCTTATGGAAAAGCACAAGCTTGTTACCGAGGGCGCGGGCGCGGTAGCGGTAGCCGCAGCAATGTTCGGCAAAATAGAGCTTGAAGGCAAAAAGACAGTTTGTCTTCTTTCGGGCGGCAATATTGACGTTACAATACTTTCCCGCGTAATTACGAGAGGTCTTTTAATGTCGGGCAGAAATTGCCATCTTAATATTGAACTTGTTGATAAGCCGGGTCAGCTTTTGGCTGTTTCAAAAATTATTGCCGAGCACGGCGGAAACGTTACGGCCGTTCACCACGAACACTCTAACGAGGGCTCGGACGTAAACGGTTGTTATCTGCGCGTTACTCTTGAAACCCGTAATTTTGAACATATTGAAGAAATTAAATCGGCCCTTCGCGACGCTGACATTAAGATATTAGATTAGGAGAATAAAAATGCTCGAAAAAATTTCTACAACCAACGCGCCTGCCGCAATAGGCCCCTATTCGCAGGCAATAAAGATGGGAAATACGGTTTACACCTCGGGTCAGATAGCACTTGACCCCAAAACCGCAACCTTAAACGGTGCTACAACTGCAGAACAAACCGAGCAGGTTATGAAAAATCTTGCGGCTGTTTTGGCTGCCGCAGGCACATCCTTTGAAAAGGTAATCAAAACCACCTGTTTTTTGGCAGATATTTCTGACTTTGCGGCCTTTAACGAGGTTTACGGGAAATATATAACCTCGGCACCGGCAAGAAGCTGTGTTGCCGTAAAGGATTTGCCGAAAGGCGCTCTTGTTGAGGTTGAGGTAATAGCCCTCGTTTAAAATATTAAAGGAGCCCATAATGAAAAACGTATCCAAATACACAAAACAGTTTTTTCCCATAAAAAACCCTACTAGAAATTGGGTTAATAAGATAAGCGTAGAAAAGGCACCGACCTGGTGCTCTGTTGACCTGCGCGACGGTAATCAGTCACTCATAATTCCTATGAGCCTTGAAGAAAAGCTTGATTTTTTTGAGCTTCTTGTAAAAATCGGCTTTAAGGAAATTGAGGTAGGCTTCCCCGCCGCAAGCGAAACCGAATATACCTTTTTGCGCACCCTTATTGATAATAACATGATTCCTGATGACGTTACCGTTCAGGTGCTTACCCAAAGCCGTGAACATATAATTAGAAAAACCTTTGAAGCGCTTAAGGGTTGCAAAAATGCTATCGTCCACCTTTACAATTCAACCTCTTTAGCACAGCGCGAACAGGTTTTTAAAAGGTCTAAAGAAGAAATCAAGGAAATTGCAATTACGGGCGCAAAGCTTTTTAATAAAATTGCAGAAGAAATGGGCACGAATTTCCGTTACGAATACTCACCTGAATCATTTACAGGTACCGAGCCTGAATACGCACTTGAGGTTTGCAATGCGGTGCTTGATATATGGAAGCCTACGCCTGAATGCAAGGCGATTATAAATCTGCCTGTAACGGTTGAGCTTTCTTCGCCCCACGTTTATGCCGACCAGGTAGAATATATGTGTGAAAACTTAAAGTACAGGGACGCTATTGAAGTTTCCCTTCATCCGCATAACGACCGCGGCTGCGCCGTTGCGGACTGCGAGCTGGGTATACTTGCAGGCGCTGACCGTATTGAAGGCACCCTTTTCGGCAATGGCGAGCGCACAGGCAACGCCGACATTGTTACCCTTGCACTTAATATGTACGCGCAGGGCGTTGACCCCAAGCTTGAACTCGATAATATGCCCGAAGTAGCCGAACTTTACGAAAGAGTCACAAGAATGCAGGTTTACGACCGTCAGCCCTATGCCGGCAAACTTGTTTTTGCCGCCTTTTCGGGCTCCCATCAGGATGCTATTGCAAAGGGTATGAAGTGGCGCGAAGAAAAGAATTGCGACACTTGGACGGTGCCGTATCTTCCTATCGACCCTGCCGACGTAGGCCGCGAATACGAAACCGACGTTATCCGCATTAACTCACAGTCGGGCAAGGGCGGTATCGGTTATCTGCTTGAGCACAACTTTGGCTACGTACTTCCCTCTAAGATGCGCGAGGACGTCGGCTACACCGTTAAAAGCGTTTCCGACCACGCCCACGCCGAGCTTTCACCTCAAGAGGTGCTTGACGTATTCAACGATACATACGTCAATATAAATAACCATATTAGGCTTGTTGACTATCACTTTGTCCGCACACCCGGAATAAAGGTTATGCTAACGGTTGAAACAGAGGGTGCGATTAAAGAACTTACAGCCGACGGTAACGGCCGTCTTGATGCTGTGAGCAACGCAATTAAGCGCCATCTCGGCATAGAATTTTCAGAGCTTACTTACGAAGAACACGCCCTTACAAAAGGCTCTTCGGCACAGGCTATCACCTATGTCAGCATCATATTGCCTAACGGCAAAAAGGTTTGGGGCGCAGGAATCCACGATGATATTATAGCCTCTTCAATACAGGCGCTATTTTCGGCGGTGAACCGCAGTATAAATAATTAAAGGTGGTAATTTTTATGGGTATGACCATGACTCAAAAAATATTGGCCGCCCACGCAGGACTTGAAAGGGTTGTTGCGGGCCAACTTATAAATGCAAAGCTCGATATTGTTCTTGGAAATGATATTACGACTCCCGTTGCGGTTAACGAGTTTAAAAAAGCGGGTTTCGACAAGGTTTTTGATAAGGACCGCGTAGCTATTGTTCTTGACCATTTTGTACCTAATAAGGACATTAAGGCGGCCGAGCAGTCCAAAACCTGCCGTGAATTTGCCTGCAGTCATTGCGTAAGTCATTTTTACGACGTAGGCAAAATGGGTATTGAGCATGCTCTCTTACCTGAGCAGGGTGTAGTTACCGCGGGTGACTGCATCATCGGTGCCGACAGTCACACCTGCACATACGGCGCTTTGGGTGCATTTTCAACAGGTGTTGGCTCAACCGATATGGCGGCGGGTATGGCAACGGGTATGGCTTGGTTTAAGGTGCCCGCGGCAATTAAGTTTAATCTTACTGGACGTTTGCCCAAAAACTGCAGCGGCAAGGATGTTATTCTCACCATCATTGGTATGATCGGTGTGGACGGTGCGCTGTACAAGAGTATGGAATTTACGGGCGAAGGTGCACATTCGCTTTCTATGGACGACCGTCTTTGCATATGTAATATGGCTATTGAAGCGGGCGCTAAAAACGGTATTTTCCCCGTGGACGAG
>CAZHYD010000071.1:0-6257 GCA_964536645.1 uncultured Ruminococcus sp. | reverse complement strand
GGGTACTTTCTCTCAGTACGATCATCCTCATACGCTTGCACGCTATGCTGAAATTGCTGATTATCTCGGTCTTGGCGGTAAAAATAACGAAGAAAAGCTTGAAAATCTTATCAAAGCCATCAACGAGCTTAAAGCAAAGGTTGGCATTAAAGAGACCATCAAAGATTACGGTATTGACGAAAAAGACTTTCTTAACCGTCTTGATGATATGGCCCTGCAGGCATTTGACGACCAGTGCACCGGCGCTAACCCCCGTTATCCTTTAATAAGCGAAATCAAGCAGATGTATCTCAACGCTTACTATGGCAAGCACTTTGTAGAAACCAAGAAACCCACCGCAGCTGATATTGCTGATGCAGCAAAGGTTGATAAGGTTAAAGTAACCTACCGCAATGGTAAGAAAGCGTAAGGAGGAAAAAATAATGAAACTTGATAGAGTAATTGCAGTAAAAAAGAATAAAACAATCTACCGTGACGGTGACAGATGCATAAAAGTTTTTAACGAAGATTATTCTAAGGGCGACGTTTTGAACGAAGCCTTAAATCAGGCGAGAATCGAAGAAACAGGTCTTAACATTCCCAAGATTTTGGAAGCAACTATGGTTGACGGCAAATGGGCTATCGTATCCGAGTATATCGAGGGCAAGACTTTGGCTCAGCTTATGGAAGAGAATCCTGATAAAAAGGAAGAGTATATAGCCCTTCTTGTTGACCTCCAGCTCACTATGCACTCAAAAACCTGCGCGCATCTCAACAAGCTCAAGGACAAGATGAACCGTAAGATCAGCGAAACTTCACTGGATGCAACAACCCGCTATGAACTTCATACTCGTCTGGAGGGCATGCCCAAGCATAACAAGGTTTGCCACGGCGACTTCAACCCTTCAAACATTATTATCACCGACGATGGCACACCGTATATACTTGACTGGTCTCATGCGACTCAGGGTAATGCGTCTGCCGACGCAGCGCGCACATACCTTCTGTTCTGGCTGAGCGGCGATATTGAAGGCGCTAAAAAGTACCTTAGTCTGTTCTGTCAGAAGAGCAATACTGCTATGCAGTATGTTCAGAAGTGGATGCCTATTGTTGCCGCTTCTCAGTCGGTAAAGGGTAATGAGCACGAACGTGAACTATTGCTTTCTTGGGTAGATGTTGTCGATTACGAATAAGTACAAGAAAGGTCGCTTTGAATAATAAATTTCTTTTAATAACAAATACTAACATCACGATTTGAATTTAAAGTAGATTTATATATGAAAGCAACAGGTATGGTTCGTAGAATAGAGAAATGCGTTACAATAGGGCGAACTGCCTGAAGCCTGCATAAACACTAGGGTTTTTGCTGGTTTGCCCCGCCCGACGCATTGGTGTCAAAACAGGGTTTTTCGGCGATTTTTATACATAGCAAAAGCGAGGTGAATTTCACCTCGCTTTTAAATTTCTCAAATATTGTGTTGGAGTGATTTTTAAATGGTCTTTAAAGCAACGGTTAAAGTTTCGCAATGACGAAAACCCGCTGTTGTAGGCACATTGTAAAACGGTTTGCTCGGTGTTTTCCATCAGATAGCAGGCGTGGCTCAGGCGATAATGTGTTACGTAAGAATTGAAGGAGATGCCGACGATCTTTTTAAAGTGGCGTGATAGATAGGAATAATCGTAACCTAACTTTTTGGAAAGACTTAGCAAAGAGCAATCGTTACAAAAATTGTCTTCCACAAACGCAAAGATCTTATAGAGCAGTTTTTCGTGGTCGGTCTTTTTTTCAACATACGCGGCTTGCCGGTTGAATTGTCCGCACAAGGAATATAAGACCCCTTTTTTCTCTATTGACGACGAGTAGGCATCAAGTTTTTTAAGGGCGCCGATTAAATATTCGTCAGGGCAAAATTTGTTGTTTTTGGGAATTTTGTCAGTAAGCTTTGTTATATACGCTTGTACAAGCCTGGGAGAAAAAATACACAGAATATGCTTGCTGTTTGTAGATTCTAACTCGTGTATTTGGTTCGGAAAGATAAGCAAAGCCTCATTTTTCTCTAAAACAAACACCTGACCGTCTACCGTAATTTTCATCTGTCCCGAAAGAATAATTATAATTTCAAAGCACTGATGCAGATGAGGTGGAAAACTGAAATTTTCGTTTTTTCAATCTTTAAATAATCAGGCGAGCCCAAATGATTGTATTGATAAAACATAGTCTCTCCAAAAGTCAAATATTGTCTATATATTATAGAAGATATTGCGAGAAAAGTCAAATTTAATCCTCTATAATGAAGGTTGAGGAGGGATCTTATGAAGTATTATATAGGTGCCGACCTCGGCACCTCATCTTTAAAGCTATTGTTGGTCAACGACCTCGGCGAAATTGTGAAAACGGCAACAAGATTATATCCCATTCAGTATCCGCATCCCGGTTGGAGTGAGCAAAACCCCGAAGACTGGTGGAATGCCTTTTTATCGGGCGTAAAGGAATTAACAAACGGAATAGACACCGCACAAATCAAGGGCATAGGCATAGGCGGTCAGATGCACGGGCTTGTTGCTCTGGATAAAGACGATAACGTGATACGTCCTGCCATACTGTGGAACGACGGTAGAACGGATAAAGAAACTGATTATCTTAACAAGGTTATCGGCAAGAAAAAACTGTCAGAATTAACGGCGAACATTGCATTTGCCGGATTTACTGCACCGAAACTTTTGTGGCTTAACAATAACGAGCCTGAAAATTTTGCAAAAATCAGCAAAATAATGCTTCCTAAAGATTATATAAACTATAAGCTTACAGGTGCACACTGCACCGATTATTCGGACGCTTCGGGTATGCTTTTGCTTGACGTTAAAAACAAATGCTGGTCGAAAGAGATGCTTGGAATCTGCGGTATAACCGAAGGTCAAATGCCAAAGCTTTATGAAAGTTTTGAAACGGTCGGTACACTTTTACCCGAAATGGCCAAAGAGCTAAGTATGCCCGAACACATCATCGTTGTTGCAGGTGCGGGTGATAACGCCGCCGCAGCGGTGGGAACAGGTACGGTTTCAAACGGCACGTGTAATATTTCACTCGGTACATCGGGTACAATATTCATTTCTTCGGAAAGTTTTTCCGTTGATCAATTTAATGCGCTTCATTCCTTCTGTCACGCAGACGGCGGTTATCATCTTATGGGATGTATGCTTTCGGCCGCTTCCTGCAACAAATGGCTTTGTGAAGACATTTTCAAAGTAACAGATTACGCTGCAGAGCAGGAAGAAATCACAGATGAAAAATTAGGTGCAAACGACGTGTTCTTTCTGCCTTATCTGATGGGAGAGAGAAGCCCTATAAACGATACCGATGCCCGAGGCACCTTTACGGGTATAAGAATGGATACGAAGCGTTCGGATTTGGTGCAGGCCGTGCTTGAAGGTGTAGCCTTTGCTATAAGAGACAGCTTTGAGGTGGCGCGCAATTTAGGATTAAAGATTGATTACAGCGGTCTTTGCGGCGGCGGAGCAAGATCGCCTTTATGGCAAAAGATTTTCTGTAATGTACTTAATATTAAAATTGGAATTCCTCAAACTGAAGAGGGACCCGGTTACGGCGGAGCTATTCTTGCTATGGTTGGCTACGGTGAATATATTACCGTTAAAGAGTGTTGCGATAAGTTTGTTAAGATAAAGACCGTAATTACTCCCGAACCGCAAATAGCCGCGCGATATGAAGAAAAATATCGGAAATTCAAGAAGATTTATCCTGCAATGAGACAGTTATTTAAAGAAATTAAGTGAGGTAATTTAAAATGAGAGAAATTTTTAAAAACATACCAACTATAAAGTACGAAGGAAAAGACAGTACCAATCCCATGGCTTTTAAATTTTATGATGCCAACCGAATTATAATGGGGAAACCCATGCGCGAGCATCTGCCTTTTGCTATGGCTTGGTGGCATAATCTTTGTGCAGCAGGCACCGATATGTTCGGCAGAGATACCGCTGACAAATCCTTTGGCGCCGAAACAGGCACAATGGCTCACGCAAAAGCTAAAGTGGATGCAGGTTTTGAGTTTATGCAAAAGCTCGGCATAGAATATTTCTGCTTCCACGATGTTGACCTTGTACCCGAAGCAGACGATATCAAGGAAACCAATCGCAGATTAGACGAGATTACCGATTACATTCTTGAAAAAATGAATCAAACCGGCATCAACTGCCTTTGGGGTACAGCAAATATGTTCTCCAATCCGCGCTTTATGAATGGCGCAGGCAGCACAAATTCGGCTGATGTTTTCTGTTTTGCGGCGGCGCAGATCAAAAAGGCGCTTGACCTTACTGTAAAACTCGGCGGCAAGGGTTATGTTTTCTGGGGCGGCAGAGAGGGATATGAAACTCTGCTTAATACCGATATGAAGTTTGAACAGGAAAACATTGCCCGACTTATGCATATGGCAGTGGATTACGGACGTTCTATTGGATTTAAAGGCGATTTTTACATAGAGCCAAAACCAAAGGAGCCTATGAAACATCAGTATGATTTTGACGCCGCAACCGCAATAGGCTTTTTGCGTCAATACGGTCTTGATAAAGACTTCAAAATGAATATTGAAGCAAACCACGCAACCCTTGCGGGTCACACCTTCCAGCACGATTTACGAGTTTCTGCCATCAACGGTATGCTCGGCTCTATTGATGCGAATCAGGGCGACTTGCTTCTTGGTTGGGATACCGACGAGTTCCCCTCAAATGTGTATGAAGCCACTATGTGTATGTACGAGGTATTAAAAGCAGGCGGTCTTACAGGCGGATTTAACTTTGATTCAAAAACACGTCGTCCCAGTTATACGGCAGAGGATATGTTCCACGCATTTATCTTAGGGATGGATACCTTTGCATTGGGTCTTATTAAAGCGGCGGAAATTATCCAAGACGGCAGAATCGACTCGTTTGTGGACGAAAGATATTCTTCCTTCAAATCGGGCATCGGCAAAAAGATAGTCGAGGGCAATACTTCCCTTACAGAGCTTGCAAAGATTGCCGAGGATATGGGCGCGACCGCACTTCCATCAAGCGGCAGACAGGAATATCTGCAAAGTATCGTCAACGAAATTATGTTTAAATAAACAAAACTCCTTTGTTAATAGATAATAACAGTGTAATTTGTAAAATTATTGTAGGGGCGGATGCCCACATCCGCCTGTTGAGGTTTGCACGATCTTAGCGGGACGATGTGGGTATCCGCCCTACGATATATTTGTAATAAGGAGAAATGAATATATGAAAGCAACAGGTATAGTTCGTAGAATAGAGGCTCGTGTTATAATAACACAAAAGTCACTTGACGTCGCATAAACACTGGGGGTTCGGGCAAATTTTAAAAAGAATTTTTTGACGAAAAACAGGATGTTTTGACCTATACATAGCAAAAGCGAGGTGGCTTTCCACCTCGCTTTTGAAATTTATTTATTGTAGTGCATATACAAATTAGCAAGTGTATGGTTCATAGATTTTAGTTTATCAAGTTCGCAATCCATATATGACCATTCGTATGCTTTTTCTGAAAAGCCCATTATTTCTAAATGTTTATATGAACGATAAAAATCATACTCGTTTTCGGAAACCGCAGTAATATTTTTTATTTGATTATCTTCAAATTTAGCAACAAAACCGTGATCAATAACACGATTGGCATCTCGTATAAATCCAAGAACATAGTATGTGTCTGTAACCTTGTCAAACTCTATATGGTCTAACATCATTTCTTCGCCTAACAAAACTTGATTGGCAAGAGAAAAATCAGTTGTATCATAAACCGATATGGCAGAGTGCAAATCATCTTTTTGACGCTCTACATTGAAAAACAATTTTCCGTCGGGAGAAAAACAAAAACCATCGTCTTGTGCTACGTCAACCTTTGAAAAACGGAACTTTTTAATTAACGAGAATGTTTGCAGAGAGTAAACCGCGAGTCTTCCCTCTGTGGATTTTACGATAAACAATGTCCCGTCTGGCGAAATCATAGGCGTATAACCGTAAATTATATCTTTGAATTTACCCAACTCATTACCATCTTTATCATATAAATAGACAGTCTGTCCTGTGCAACCTACAGAAAACTTGTCATTAGATACATAGCCCCAGAACTTTTTCATAAAATAAATCACCGCCTAAATGTTATTATAACACACTCGGCCCAAAAAGTAAATTCTTGCAGTATAAATCTCCACAAAATACAGATAATAACAACACAATTTGTAATTTAAGGAGAAATGTATATATGA
>CAZHYD010000070.1:0-6350 GCA_964536645.1 uncultured Ruminococcus sp. | reverse complement strand
TCTTATCAAGGTATCGTATTTTCGGGTGGAAATGTTGTTGTCATTTCTAACTCAAGCGGCAACTCTGCTATTGATACTGAACAAGGATATAAATACACTGGCGGTTCAGTAATTGCAGTTATGCCCAGAGGTGGTATGACAAGTGAGGCAACCCATTGTTCCAATTTTTCAAGTATTGCAACAAGTACTTCTGTTTCCTTGAATTCCGGCAGTTATCTTACAGTAAAGGTAAGCGGAAAAACGGTGTCTACCGTAAAAATGCCGACCGGTATTTCTGCGGCGGTCATTTATCTTGGAAGCAAATCTGCTACAATTTCTTCGGAAAATTCCAACTCTGCGATATTGGATGACAACGGAGTGTATTGGAATAACTGATTATTTAGCAAGGGCACACAGTTTGGTGTACCCTTGCTTGCTATTTACAGAAACCGAAAATGGCAAAATATTATATAATTTCTGCTTTTGATTTAACGAATGAAGAAGGTTGTATTGCGCCAATAAATGTGAGTAAGTATTGCCCGTCGAGTGTTTTTGCTCGACGGGTCTTTTTTGTTTCCAAAACGAGAGGGATAAAAGCAAAGGACGGACAGTCGAAACTGTCCGTCCTACTTCTAACACAGTCTTACGTGAAACACCATTATGAGAATCAGCGTAAAGACTTGTCTTTTTATATAAATTTATATTACCTTGCTTAAAAAGTCTTTAAGACGGGGACTCTTGGGGTTAGAAAACAGCTCTTCGGGGGAGCCTTCTTCCATAATAATGCCGTCGTCAATAAAGAGAACCCTGTCAGCAACCTCGCGGGCAAAGCCCATTTCGTGAGTAACGACCACCATGGTCATACCCTCGTCAGCGAGAGATTTCATAACTTCAAGAACTTCGCCAACCATTTCGGGATCAAGTGCGCTTGTAGGCTCGTCAAAAAGCATAACCTCGGGTTGCATACAAAGTGCGCGCACAATGGCAACACGCTGCTTTTGACCGCCTGAAAGCTGGGCAGGGTAGGCTTTTGCCCTGTCGGCAAGGCCAACGCGGTTTAGTAACTTCATCGCGCGATCTTCGGCATCAGCCTTAGAAAGCCCCAAAAGCTTAATCGGTGCGATGGTCATATTTTTAAGTACCGTCATATGCGGAAAAAGGTTGAACTGCTGGAAAACCATTCCCATTCGCTGACGGTGGGTGTTTATGTTGGTTTTTGGGTCGGTAATGTCAACCCCGTCAAACAAAATTTTGCCGCCTGTGGGGTCTTCCAAAAGGTTAAGACAGCGCAAAAAGGTGGATTTACCCGAGCCCGAAGGACCAATAATTACCACAACCTCGCCCTTTTTAATTTCAGTGCTGATACCGTTTAAAACCTTGATTTCGCCGAAATCCTTTTTAAGTTCTTCAATTTTTATTAGGGTATGATTAGTGATCACTGTTGCGCAACCTCCTTTCAAGTTTGCCTACAAGCCAGGTGAAGAGCATAACAATCACCAAATAAACAATGGCTACCGCGAGCAAGGGCATAAATGCCGAGAAGGTGCGGCCTCTTATAAGGTCGCCCGCCTTTGTCAAGTCAACAATGCCTACGTAACCCGCAACAGAGGTTTCCTTTAAAAGCACGATAAATTCGTTGCAAAGGGTGGGGAGCACTATCTTGAACATTTGCGGAACCACAATATGAATCATAGTTTGAATATAGTTGAAGCCAAGGCTTCGGCCCGCTTCAAACTGACCCTTATCGACCGACATTATACCGCTGCGGAAAATTTCGGCAACGTAAGCGCCCGAATTTATACCGAATGCAACAACGGCAACAAGGGTTTCATTGTTGGAGGATACCATTATAACAAAGTACATAATAAGCAACTGAACAACAACAGGGGTGCCGCGGATAACGGTAAGATAAATTTTACAAATGGCGTTTAAAAGCCAAAGCAGATAATATCCGAACCCTTTTTTCTTTTTAAGATTATCGAAATTTTTATCATAGGTTGAACGGATTATTGCAATAAATACGCCTATAGCTATACCGATAAGGGTTGCGAAAAAGGTTATTATAAGGGTGTTTTTAAGACCCTTAACAAGCCATTCCCAGCGGTTATCGTCAATAAAGTTGAGAACGAATTCATCACAAAAATTCTGAAACCATTCTTTCATATCTTTCTCCTTCGGTCAAGGCAAGCGCCACGACTTAATTAAAATTCTCAGCTAAAATACTTGTAACTAGGCAAAAGTATCCTCATTCGGCGTTGACCGAATGAGGATAAAATTTAATTATAGGGTTTAATTAGTTGATGTAATTGTCGATGATTTCCTGAATTTTGCCTTCTTCGGTAAGCTTTGCAAGTGCGGCGTTTACCTTTTCAAGCAATTCGGTGTCGTTCTTGTTGATAGCGATAGCATAATCTTCATCAGCATAGGAAGATTCCTGAATAACAAGACCTTCGTTAGCGGCTACAAAAGCCTTTGCGGGTTCGTTGTCAATAATAACAGCGGTAACCTTACCCTGAATAAGAGCCTGAACAGCGTCAGCACCTGTCTTGTAACGGGTTACGTTTTCTTCGCCGAAGCCCAAATTTTCAGGGTCGTCCGAACCGTAGATATCGCCTGTGGTATCCTGCTGAACGCCGATTTTGATACCTTCTTTTACAGCAACGGGGTCGCCGTCGGCATCGAATTCGGTGTAGAAATCTTCAAAAGAAGAATATTCGGAATCTGCCTTAACTATAACCGACTGAATTCCGTTAGCATAAGAGGTAGAGAAGTTAACGCTCTTGAGGCGGTCTTCGGTAACGGTCATACCTGCCATACCGATATCGTACTTGCCGGTTGCAACACCACCAACAATGGAGCCAAACTCAACGTCCTTAATTTCAAGCTCCATACCAAGCTCTTCTGCAATAAGGGCAGCAATTTCAACGTCTATACCTACGTATTCGCCGTTTTCTATGTACTCATAGGGAGGGAATGCAGCATTTGTTGCCATAACAAGTGTGTTATCGTCTTTAGAGGAATTGCCGCAGCCTGCAAATACAAATACAAGGCAAAGCGCCAAAACCAAAGCTAAAATGCGTGAAATCTTTTTCATAAAAAATTTCTCCTTTAATTATTAAAATATTTGGTAACTAGGATTATAACACCTATATTTATAAATGTCAACACTTTTTGCATAAATATGCAAAATTATAGAATATTGTGCATAGTGGGCGCGGTGTCTTCCCGAATTTGATTTAAAATTGTATAAAGCTCGGAAGCCTCTTTATAAAAGAGTTCTTGGCTTGAAAAGCCGCTTAAAACCGAGAGGGAATTTATGGCTTTTTCTATTCTGTCCGCAACATCATGATTTGCAAAAATAATCAATATTTTTTCTTTTTTATGCCAAAAAGAAGATAAATTTTCAAAGTTTTCAGATATATTTTCGCCCGTTTGGTAGGATTCTACTGCTTTATTCAGCAAAATTTCAGTTTCTTTGCATACGTTTTTAACGTAAAAATACCCCGAAAGGTAGGATACAATAACAAAGACCAGCAGTACTGCGGCGGCCAAAAGTCTTTTCAAAGCGGTTACCTTCTTTTAATTATTCTCTTATTTCCAAGGCGGTCAAGTGTCATCAAAAATATTTCTTCGGGTTTGGTTTTGGCGGATTTAAGGTCGTTTTTAAAGCTTTCGTAGCTGATTTCAAGCGCCGTTAGGGATTCTTTTATGATTTTTCCGTCGCTTATAACGGGAAGCGGCAGGGCTTCCTTGCTTTTTTTAATTTTCATATCCTTTACGGTTACGGTTTGCTCATCACTTTTAAGCAATACACTTAACTCGCCGCTGACCTCTAAAACGGCAAAAGCTACTGTTGAAATATCAAAAACGTTCTGGCTTCTTAACATTTCTATAAGGTCAAGCACGGTAATTCGTACCTGCCGCATAGCGTGCTGGTCTATAACGCCGTTTTTTATTATAACTATAGATTTTCCGTTCATAAGCTTTCTTAAAGAAAGGCTTTTCATTGTAAGGACAGAGATAACTATTTCAAGTATAACAAGGGTAAATATTGCGACAACACCGTTTAATACCGGTTGGGATGTATCTTGCAAAGGTATAGCGGCAATTTCCGAAATGAGCAATGTTACAACAAGCTCGTTCGGTTGCATATCACCTATTTGCCGCTTGCCCATAAGTCTGATTCCTATTGTTACAAAAAAATAGAGAATCAAGGTTCTTATAATAACAGCTATCAAAAAAAGCACCCCTTTTCAAGAACATTATCTGTGAAAAGGGGTGAAAATATACTTATAATCCGAACAACCTTTTTGCGTTTTCAAAGGTTACGTTAAGAATATGCTCTACATCGGTTTCTCTTATTTCGGCAACCTTTTGGGCTATTAAATAAATCATGGCCGAATGGTTTGTTTTTGAGCGGTAGGGCACAGGTGCCAGGTAGGGAGCGTCGGTTTCAAGCAAAAGCTTATCCTCAGGTATGCTTTTTACAACGTCGGGCAGCTTTTTTGCATTTTTAAAGGTAACAACGCCGCCTATACCTATATAAATACCTAAATCGGTAACCTCTTTGGCCATTTCAACACTGCCTGAAAAACTGTGTAAAACACCTTTTGGGCGGTACTCTTTTAAAATTTCCATAGTGTCGGCGTGGGCTTCGCGATCGTGCATAAGAACGGGAAGATCCAGTTTTTTAGAAAGTTCTAATTGGTCTTTAAAAAGTTTCTTTTGCAGAGGCTTGTTATCCTGTGTCCAGTAGTAATCAAGACCGATTTCGCCAATTGCTACACACTTTTTATCTTGTGCCAGCGCTTCAATTTCCGATAAGCAGTACCCTTCCGCAGCGAATTCGGGATGAATGCCGACAGCCGCATAAACAAAATCAAAACCGTTTGCAATTTCCAGCGCTTTTTTAGAGGTTTCAAAATCGCAACCGCAGGTTACAATGCCGCCAACACCTTTTTCGTGCATAGTCGAAATCAGTTCATTAAGGCAGCCGTCATAGCGCGTGTCGTCATAATGGGCGTGGGTATCGAAAATAAGCGGCTTAGTGAGCGGGGTTTCGTTTAAAAATTCCATTATCTTATTTTTGCTCCCGCGGGGACACCGTCAATAAAGAGGACCTTTATTTCCTCGCCGCAGTCTGCGGCAAGTATCATACCTGCCGATTCAACACCGCAAAGCTTTGCGGGTTTAAGGTTGGAAACAAGGACAATTGTTTTGCCTACAAGTTCTTCGGGCTTGTAGAAAAGGGCAATTCCCGATGCTACGGTGCGGTCCTTGCCGCTGCCGTCGTCAAGGGTAAGCTTTAAAAGTTTTTTGGCCTTGGGTACGGGCTCACAGGCGATTATCTTTGCGGCTTTAAGCTCAACCTTTGCAAAGTCCTCAATACCGATTTGCTCTACCGTGGCAACGTTTTCGGGAGCTTTCTTTTCATCCTTTGCCTTTTGCTCGGCGGCAATTTCCTCCAAAACCTTGGCGGCGTCAAGTCTTGCAAACAGGGGTGAAGCCTCGCCTACGGAGTATTGCTTAACCTCGCCAAAGGTAAGAACGTCATTATCACAGCAAAGCTGTGCTTTAATACTCTTACAACTGTCGGGTATGATGGGGGAGAGCATTACACCTAAAAGTCTTATACATTCAAGCAGGTTGTAAAGCACTGCTTCAAGGCGGGATTTATTATCCTCGTCCTTTGCAAGCGACCAAGGTGTTGTTTCGTCAATATACTTGTTACAACGCTTTGCAAGGGACATAATGGCGTCGCAAGCGTCGGCATTGTGGTAAATATCCATATACTTATAATAATTCTTAATGGTTTCATTTGCTGTGGCAATAAGGTCTTTATCGCACTCTTCGGTGATTTCACCCTGCTTTACACTGCCGCCGAAATACTTGTTCGTCATCGCAATAGAGCGGTTCACAAGGTTGCCGAGGGTATTTGCAAGGTCGGTGTTAAACTTTGTAATAAAGCTTTCGAAGGTGATAGTACCGTCCTGTGTGAAGGGAATTTCGGAAAGCAGGTAATAACGCACTGCGTCCGCACCAAAGCGGCTTGCCAACTCGTCAGCATAAATTACGTTGCCCTTCGATTTGGACATTTTATCCTCACCTACAAGCACCCAAGGATGACCCAAAACCTGTTTGGGTAAGGGAAGTCCTAAAGCCATAAGTATAATCGGCCAGTAAATTGTGTGGAAGCGAACTATATCCTTGCCTATAACGTGAAGGTCTGCAGGCCAAAGCGCGTCAAACCTTTCTTCGCTGCCGTCGGGGTCGTAGCCGATACCCGTAATATAGTTTGAAAGAGCGTCTATCCAAACGTAGAGGACGTGGCGGTCGTCGAAGGTTACGGGAATACCCCATTTAAACGAGGT
>CAZHYD010000069.1:0-6392 GCA_964536645.1 uncultured Ruminococcus sp. | reverse complement strand
TGCCTTATAAAATTTCTTTTCTTAATTCTGCGGGAGTTTTATGCGACAAATACGCGGGTGCTATGTCAAATACGGTTTTACAGCCGCTCATTGCCTCTTTATTCATTCTGTATGCGGCGCGCGCGTATGCCACCAGCACAGACGAGGTGAATTCGGGATTGGAATCAAGCTTTAAACTGTATTCTATCAAATGGGTGTTTTCGCCCTTAATACCCGTTTTGCCGCTTCTGATAACCTTGCCGCCGTGAGAGATAGCACTGTGATTTAGCGCCATTTCCTCTGCGGTGATAAAATGCACCGTAGTATCATAATCGGCAAAATAGTTAGGCATCGTCTTAATTTTCTGCTCGATTTCAGCGGTGGAAGCACCCTCGGCCGCTACTACAAAGCACTCTCTTGTGTGCTTTTCGCGAACGGTAAGATTTGGACATTCGCCGCTTCTTACCCTTTCAAGAGCCTCCTCAACAGGAATGGTGTACTGCCTTGCATCCAAAACGCCGTCTATTCTGCGAATGGCATCCGAATGGCCTTGGCTTACACCTCTGCCCCAAAACGTATAATCTGCACCGCAGGGCAAAACAGCCTCGGCATAAAGGCGGTTAATTGAGAACATACCGGGGTCCCAACCTGCCGAAATAACGGCAATTTTGCCACCTTTTTTAGCCGCAGCATCGGTATTTTCAAAATGCTCGGGAATTTTGGCGTGGGTATCAAAACTGTCAACCAAATTAAAGTGCTCTGCCAAGGCGGGTGTCTGAACAGGCAGGTCCGTAGCAGAGCCGCCGCAAATTATAAGCACGTCAATACCGTCTTTATGCTTAAGAAGTTTATCAATGTGGTAAACCTTGGTTTCTGTAAGCGGCTTTACCGTTTCGGGCGCTCTTCTTGTAAAAATCCCGTAAAGCTCGGTGTCGGGATTTTGCTTTATAGCAGCCTCGGTACCGCGGCCCAGATTTCCGTAGCCTACAATGGCAATTTTAATCATTTAAAACTCTTCCTTTATTTAAAATTGACCTATAAATAATATCACTTTTGAGCTTATTTATCAATATTTTAGTCTAAAATTGTTTTAAGATAATTTAAAACCTTCTTTTTATCAGCGCTCCAAAGCGGCGCTATAAGGTCCTGCTTTTTACCGTCACCCGTTATTCTGTGAACAACCGTGCCCTTGGGCAAAACCTCTATACAGGACTTTAAAATTTTTGCATATTCTTCAAGGCTTAAAGGGGTCACCCTGCCGTTATAATACTCTTTTTCGAGGTCGGTGCCGCGAAGTATATACAAAAGGTGAAATTTCACCCCGTCAGTTCCCGCATTTACTGCCGCAAGGGTGGTTTGTCTGACCATTTCCTCGGTTTCGTCGGGGAGGCCTATAATAATATGGGTCACAACCTCAATTCCCGCTTGTTTAAGCCTTTTTACAGCGTCAAAATAAGCCTCGTTTTCATAGCCGCGACGGATAAAAGCAATGCTTTCTTTATGCACCGTTTGAAGTCCAAGTTCAACACTTACGGGCTTAATTTTATTTATTTCAGCCAAAAGGCTAATAGTTTCATCACTCAAACAGTCGGGCCTCGTCGCTACCGAAAGCCCCACAATAAAATTAGGCTCTATGGCTTCAAAATAAAGTTTTTTAAGCCGATCTATCGTGGCGTAGGTATTTGTAAAGGCTTGAAAATATGCAATATATTTACCGTTTTTATTCTTTTTTTCTACCCTTTTTATCGCATTTTCCAGTTGCCCTTTAATATTGTTGCCCGATTCGGCAAATTCACCCGAACCACCCCTAGAACAAAATATACAACCGCGATTATCTATCTTGCCGTCACGATTTGGACAGGTAAATCCGCCGTCAAGCGACAGTTTATAAACCTTGCAACCGAATTTTTCCTTATAATGCTCGTTAAGACTTTTATACATATTAAACTTTTATTATATTTCTTTCGATAATTTTTTCGTTGTCGTTAAAAATTACCTCTACTTCACCCTCGCGGAAAATATATCCCGCGCCTGCAAAATAGCCGCCGTCCTTCCAGTGCTGAACAGAGCCCACAACCACGGGGCAGGGCTGGCCGTAATCGTCTGCAGGGCCGCCCGGCATATCAATAAAGAAGCGGTGCAAATGTCCGCAAAGCATAAGCTCGGGCTTAACGGTTTCTTTCAAAATTTTTGCCCATTTTGTGTAAATTTCTTGCTCAATATCAAAGGGCTCGGGCAATTTTCTTGTAAACGGAACGTGGGATACCACAATTTTATGGGTGACTCCCTCGGCACCGTACTCGTTTTCGGGCATGAGTTTTTCTAAGAACTCTGTCTCAGCCTCGCGGAAGGGGTGACAGCAAACGGTGTGACCGTATTCGGGGTAATCGTCGTTCTTATCCTCACCGCAGTCGATAACAACACCCCAAATTCCGCCCGCGCGGAAGGAAAAATAGGAATTGCCGTTATTGCAGGGTGTGTACTCGGCAATGTTTTCAGCGTAAATACCGCGGGTGTCGTGATTTCCCCTTGAATAAATAACCGGCTTTTTGCCGCCCGTAATTTGACCTGCAATTTCGTAAATTACGTCAAAATTTTCAATTTCGCCGCTATGGTTCGGGATATCGCCGTTTAAAATAAGCAGGTCTATTTCTGCTATTTCCTGCTCAAATTTTTTAGCCGCCGCAATAGGCTCGGCAACGAAATTATGCGCGTCGGAAATGTGATAAACGGTAATATTTTCACTTCCTACGGGACAAAACTCAAACTCAACTTCCTCCTCTTCGCAAACGTCGGGGAAATATGGCTTGCGGTCAATAACCTTGCGGTAGCAAATGCTGTATTTTTTCTCTCTGTCAAGCTCTGCGGCAGGCACCGTCATTCTGTGAATTGCCACCTTTGAGCGAATAATGCCGTTTGAATGGTCGTAATATTTTTTATCGCCCACCTTAACGCTCATAAGGGTTTCCTCACGTACGGGTACCATTATCTGATATTCGTTACCTACGCTGAAAACCGCAGGCGCAGTTTTTAAAACTTCCATTTTTATTCCCCTTTTCTTTGCTTTATAATATAATTATATTGCTTTAAAAAGCATTTGTCAATTAAGCGCTGGAAGTCTTTAGAAGAATGTGATAGAATAATCTAAAAAGGAGGGTCTATATGAAAAGATTTGCAAAAATTTATATTGAAATTTCGAATATTTGTAATCTTAACTGCTCCTTTTGCCCAAAAACCGAAAGACCGCCTTGCAGTATGACTAAAAGTGAATTTGAAACAGTGCTTTCAAAAGTTAAAGGATATACCGAGCACATTTATTTTCACCTTTTGGGCGAGCCGCTTTTACACCCCGAACTTGAAAGCTTTTTAAATATTGCCACAAAGCATAATTTTAAAGTTATAATCACAACCAACGGCACCTTACTCGGCAAAAAGCAGGAAGTTTTACTTAAAGATAATGCTCATTACAAAACCGTAATTTCGCTTCATTCCTTTGAAGCAAACGCCATAAACTGCGGTCTGTCTTTTGATGAGTATTTAAACAACTGCCTTTGCTACGCAAAACTTGCTAACGGCAAGAAAATAGTAGTCTTGCGACTTTGGAACTCAGGCGGACTTGAAAGCCAAAATTCATATATTCTTTCCGCGGTTGAAAGCCATTTTAAAAAGCCTTGGAAAACTACTCGCGACGGCTTTAAAATCAACGATACCGTTTATCTCCAGTTTGGAGATAAATTTGACTGGCCTAATACCGTAGAAACAAAAGAGAATGACAATATCTTTTGCTATGGGCTTCGCGACCAAATTGGAATTTTATCTGACGGGCGGGTTGTTCCCTGTTGTCTTGACAATAACGGAAAACTTTCCCTCGGAAACATTTTCGAGCGTGAACTTGAAGATATTATAAACTCCCCTGCCGCTACGCAAATTTACAACGGTTTTTCGGCCAGAACTGCCGTGGCAAAGCTTTGTAAAAACTGCACTTATGCGAGAAAATTTTAAAAATTATAAAACTAAAAAAGACGATGCGTTCGGCATCGTCTTTTCATTTAAATTAAATATTAGCAACTACCAAATCGCCCATTTCGCTGCAGGTAACCTTTTTGCAGCCTTTTTGCATAATGTCGCCTGTGCGGTAGCCGTCATCAAGCACCTTGTTAACGGCGTTTTCAATAATATCGGCCTCGGCGGCCATATCAAAGGAATAGCGAAGCATCATTGCGGCCGAAAGTATTGTTCCAAGAGGGTTTGCAATATTCATACCCGCAATATCGGGCGCAGAGCCGTGAATCGGCTCATACATACCGCGCGTACCTGAAGAAAGTGAAGCAGAAGGCATCATACCGATAGAGCCCGTAAGCATTGAAGCTTCGTCTGACAAAATATCACCAAACATATTCTCAGTAACTATAACGTCAAACTGTGTGGGGTTTTTAATTAACTGCATTGCGGTATTGTCTACCAAAATGTCGCTAAACTCAACTTCGGGATATTCTTCGGCTAATTTGTGCATTGTCTTGCGCCAAAGTCTTGAGGTTTCGAGCACGTTTGCCTTATCAACCGAAGCGAGCTTCTTACCACGCTTCATAGCGGTTTCAAAACCAACTCTTCCTATGCGCTCAATTTCGTGCTCGCTGTAGGGCATTATGTCGGTAGCGACAAGCTCGCCATCTACCTCGCTTGTGTTTTTTGCGCCGAAATAAACGCCGCCCGTAAGCTCGCGCACTATCATAAGGTCAATACCGTTTCCTACAATTTCCTGCTTTAAGGGGGAAGCGTCACTCAACTGCTTAAAAAGCTTTGTGGGGCGCAAATTTGCAAAAAGGCCAAGCTCTTTTCTAACTGCCAACAGTGCCTTTTCGGGACGGATAGCGGGGTCACAGTTATCCCACTTAGGACCGCCCACCGCGCCGAGCAGCACGCTGTCAGACTCCTTGCAAAGCTTCATACCCTCATCGGTAATCGGCACGCCGAATTTATCAATAGAGCAACCGCCGATATCAACGTAAGTATAATCAAATTTATGGCAGCATTTTTCTGCCACCTTATCAAGCACCTTAATGGCTTCGGTAACTATTTCGGGACCAATGCCGTCACCCGATAATACTGTAATTTTCTTGTTCATTATTTTTCACCTTTTTTTAACGAGTTAAGAAGCCCGCCGTCAGAAATAATGCTTTGAATAAATGGCGGGAAGGGTTGTGCCTGATACTGCTTACCTGTAGTAAGGTTGGTAATAACGCCGGTGTCAAAATCTACCTTTACTTCGTCCCCTGCGTTTATTTCTTCGGCCGCTTCTTCGCATTCGAGAATGGGAAGACCGATATTTATAGCGTTGCGGTAGAAAATACGGGCAAAGCTTTTGGCGATGACACAACCCGTTTTGCAGGTCTTTATTACCAAGGGAGCGTGCTCACGCGAAGAGCCGCAACCAAAATTCCAACCCGCAACCATAACGTCGCCCGACTTTACCTTTTTAACGAATTCGGCATCAATATCCTCCATACAGTGAAGGGCTAATTCTTCGGCATTGGGGGTGTTAAGATAACGTGCAGGAATAATAACGTCGGTATCAACGTTGTCGGGGTATTTAAAAACTGTTCCTTGTGTTTTCATTACTCAACCTCCTTAGGTGCGGTAATATAGCCCGTAAGCGCGCTTGCGGCGGCCGTTGCGGGCGAAGAAAGATAAACCTCGCTGTCAACGTGGCCCATACGGCCTACAAAGTTGCGGTTGGTTGTAGCGATACAGCGCTCACCCGCAGCCAAAATACCCATATATCCGCCAAGGCAGGGTCCGCAAGTGGGGGTAGAAACAACTGCACCCGCGTCGATAAAGGCGGTAACGTAGCCCTTTTCAACACACTCGCGTAAAATTTGCATAGTGCCGGGGATTATAATGCAACGAATACCGTCGGCAATTTTGTTGCCCTTTAAAATGTTGTAGGCGGTTTCCATATCTTCCATACGGCCGTTTGTGCAACTGCCGATTACTACCTGATCTACCTTAATATCCGAAAGCTCGCTTGCGGGGCGGGTGTTTTCGGGAAGATGGGGACAGCTTACAATGGGAACTATCTGTGATAGGTCAATTTCAACCGTTTTTTCGTATTCCGCATCCGAATCAGCTTCAAATACAACGGGTTCGCGCTCGCTGCGGCCGTTAAGATAGGCCTTTGTAACCTCGTCCACGGGGAAAATACCGTTTTTAGCGCCCGCTTCAATTGCCATATTACAAATGCAAAGGCGATTGTCCATGGAAAGACTGTGTGCGCCGTCACCTGTAAATTCCATACTCTTATAAAGAGCGCCGTCAACGCCAATCATACCGATAATAGTAAGGATAATGTCTTTACCGCTACAGTTTTTCGGCAACTTGCCAAATAAATTAAATTTGATGGCAGAAGGCACCTT
>CAZHYD010000068.1:0-6481 GCA_964536645.1 uncultured Ruminococcus sp. | reverse complement strand
TTGACGGAGGGATTGTCAATCGTCTGCACGTCACAATCCCCCAGTCTTTTTGCTTCGCACAAATCCAGCCCCCTTTACACAAGGGGGCCTTTTTTCTGTCCTTTATAGTACGACCCTTACTTATTACAGTTTTTTATTATACCGATTTATTTATTATCGCAACAAGTGCGGTAATATCGTCGGCGCGCGGATCGTTTTTTCTGCGTCTGGCGCCTTCACAAATGCGCTCGGCAAGGATTTGGGCACTGCCGTTTTGGAAAGCGGAAATTTCTTCGCGTATCCAGTCTGTACCCGAAGCGGTTGCCCCGTCAGATAAGAGAACAACAATATCTCCCGCTTTGCATTTTATAGTTGCGCGGTCAAACTTTATATCTCGCAAAATGCCCGCCGCAAGAGAGTTGCTTTCGGCTTTGCCCGTTCTGCCCGAACGCCTGACAACAGTCGGTGCGGCGCCCGCCTTGTAAAGCTCGGTTTCGCCTGTAAAAAGGTCGATGCTTGCAATATCAACCGTTGCGAGAGATTCGTCGGTTGATTTAAAAAGCATTGATGAATTGAGTATTTTTAAGGAACAGTCATACCCAAAGCCTGCGCGAATCAGTCTTGACATAAGCCCGCTCGCCATGGCGCCGTCAACTGCGGCGCGGCCGCCCGTGCCCATACCGTCACTTAAAACAATTATGAAATGGCCCCTGCCGTCAAGGAAATATTTGTAAGCATCACCGCACATTTGTGTGCCAAAAGCCGAAATTTGCTCTGCGCCAAAATCTACAGTCAAAGCCGCTTTTTCGTTAAGGGTTAGAAATATATTGCCCCCGATTTGACTGACCGTCGGAATGTCAAAATCGCGCTCGCAGGCTAAAGATACCGCCTTCATCACCTGAAGCTTGTTTATAACAAGCTCGGGCGTTTTTTTGAGCTTTAGCTCAATGGTCAGACGGCCGAACTTGTCCACCTTGCAGCAGGATTCTTCTGTGCCGATATCAAGGCTACGTAGCGCTGACGAGGCATTTTCTGCGGCGGTGCTGTCGAAATGCTCGTCCTGCTTGTAACTGCGGCTTAAATCGCAAAGCATTGCCGAAATTCCGTCAAACTGATCCGACACTACCGACCGCACCTCGTCTATTCGGCACTCGGCCGCTATGCGCGAAGCGTATTCGGAATAATGCCTAAGGGTTGAAAGGGCAACCTTGCTCGATTTTATGCATCTGCCCTTAAACTCAAGCGGCACAAAGGTTTCGGGGTCCTTTTCGCCGCTTTTTATTGCCTTTGTTATTTCAAGCAGAGCATTTATCGTGCTGTCCTTCTTGGTTTCCCAACAGTGCACCCGCAATTTGCAGCCTGCACAAGCGTCGTTTTCAATGGCGCTTATAACCGACGTAAAATCAGGCGAGTTTATTTTTGACAGCTCTTCGCCCACCTGCTCAACCGTTTCGGATACGTCTTTAAGAGCGTCGGAAGCAAGGTCAAGGCGCATTGTAACCGATTTTGAAACCCCGTCGTGAGCAACGATTTGCGCCCTTGCCGAAAAGAAGCGGTTTAAATAAATTCCCGCCTGACGCGGCAGACATAAAAACAAAGCGCAACCAAGTGCCGTTTCTATAACCGTTCGTGAAAGTAAGAGTATATCTGCGCTTGTTACCGCGCCAATAAATGCAAAAATAATAAGCGTTATGCTTTGCGAATATTTGCCAAGCGCGGAAAAAACGCCTGCCATAAGACCGCCAAAGGAAATCGCAATAGCGATATTCCCCGTAATTCCCGCAAGGGTAAAGGTAAGACCTACGGTTATTCCCGCAATAGCGCCCGATAAAATTCCGCCGTACTTTGCAGCACAAAGCACAAGCATAACACCAAGTATTCTACCCAGCGAAATTCCGCCTATTTCCAGGTTATTAAGCCCCATAAGAAGCAACGCCGCTACAATAAGCACCGCGCAAAGCTCGTCCGCAGAAAGCGAAACCTGATTTTTTGTGAGAATTTTAAAAACGCGGGCAATAAAATAGGTCGCGGCGGCGCATAGAAGCGACTCTATAAGTACCTCAATAATGCCGATTTCCATACCTTTTAGCGCTATAAAAGAAGTGGTAAGGTTACAAAGAAGCGCCACCAGGGTTAAAAATGCAGGGTGGCTTACAAGCCGTTTGTAATGCGAAAGCAAAAGCTTTATGGATAAAATTGCAAAAAGCGCCGCCAAGTATCTGAATCCGCCGTTGCCTACAGCCGGTAAAAAGTATCCTATAAAAACGCCTATTGCTGCCGCGGGTGTAAAAACCAAAGAACTGCCCGCCAAAAAGGCAAGGCCAAACGGTAAAAGACTGCCAAGCACCACCGCCTTTGTTGCTGAAAAAGCGCAAAGAAAAGCAAAAAAATGACCCGAAGCCGCAAGTATTAACTCTTTTAATGAAAAATTTTCTGTTTTGTTTGATATTTTAACAATATCCTTCACTATGTATCACCGCCTGTAAACATTATACGGGCTGTGGGGTACTTTTTTTGTCAAAATCGGTTGTTGTAAAGATTAACTTTTTGAAAGAAAAGAGTGCAAAATCTCAAATTTTGAAAAAACTTAAGGCATAGCGCAAAAAAGTTTTTAATTTGCCGCTTTTAGCAATACTTTAATTGACGAAACGGGTATTTTATGGTAAAATAAATATTTAATGAGGCGGTGAAAAGAATATGCAAAAGAATGACATTGTTATCCTTGACGTAATTGACGTAACGGCAGAAGGCTACGGCGTTGCAAAGTGCGACGGTATGGCTGTTTTTATTCCCCTTACCGCTGTGGGTGATAGGGTAAAGGCAAGAATACTTAAGGTTAAAAAGAATGTCGCTTTTGCTAAGGTTGAGGAAATAGTTTTACCGTCAAAAAAGCGTGTGACAGCCGACTGCCCCGTATTTAATAAGTGCGGCGGTTGTGTCTATAGGCATATAAATTATAAAGCCGAAACCGAGCTTAAGCAAAAAATGGTTTACGAGGCCGTTAAGCGCATAGGCGGGCAGGATTTAGCACCAAAAGAAATTCTTTACCCCGAAAAGACCTGTAACTACCGCAACAAAGCCCAGTATCCCATAAATTTTGAGGGCAAGGCAGGCTTCTACGCTTTTCATTCACACCGCATTATTCCCGAAAGAAACTGCCTTTTGCAACCCGAAATCTTTTCGGGAATTATCGCCGTTTGCGAGGAATGGATAAAGGCTTTTAGTATCAGTGTTTATGACGAAAGCACAGGCAAAGGGCTTCTTCGCCACCTTTATATCAGAATGGCTGAAAAAACCGGCGAAATTCTTGTTACACTTGTTATAAACGGGGAAAAGCTGCCCTATGCTCAAAGTCTTATTGAAGGCTTAAAAACACTTTGCAAGGGTAATCTTAAAAGTGTTCAGCTTAATATAAACAAGGAAAAAACCAACGTAATTCTCGGTACTGAGTGCAAGCTGATTTACGGGGAAGGTTATATTACCGATATTCTTTGCGGAATAAAGGTGCGTTTATCCCCCTTATCCTTTTATCAGGTTAATCGCACTATGGCCGAGCGGCTTTATAAAAAGGCGGCAGAATACGCCTGCCCCGAAAACAAAAACATTATCGACCTTTATTGCGGCGCGGGCACAATAGGGCTTTCAATGGCCAAAACCGCAAAGAGCATAATCGGTGTTGAAATAGTGCCCGAAGCAGTAAAGGATGCCGAATTTAATGCCAAGGCAAACGGCACCAAAAATGCACGATTTATCTGCGCCGACGCGGCAAAAGCGGCAAAAACCTTGGCGGCAGAAAATATCAAGGCCGACGTTATAATTGTTGACCCGCCGCGCAAGGGCTGTTCAAAAGAGCTTATTGAAACAATAGCGGGTGATTTCGCGCCCGAAAGGGTGGTTTACGTTTCCTGCGACCCCGCGACGCTGGCACGCGATATTAAGATTTTTTCCGATTTGGGATACAAACTTATTGAATATACCCCTGTTGACCTTTTTCCGCGAACTGCCCACGTTGAAACGGTAGCACTTTTGTGCAGGCAAGAAGCTTTAAATTTGAATTTGTGAGGATAAAAAGTGAAGGTTGAAAAACTGGCAGTAAAAGATTTATACACTTTAACAAAACTGTTTGATTATAAAAGTGCCGAAGAAATGATATGCGAATGTACGCGCGATATTCAAAACGGGAATATTGATATTTTCGTTTTGTATGATAATTCCGTCCTAATAGGCGAGCTTCGTGTAATGTACGAAAACAGGGACGAAAATTTTGCTGTAAGGGGCAGGCGGGCATATTTGTTCGCGTTTAGGATACATAAAGATTTTCGCAACAAGGGATACGGGAAATATCTTCTAAAAACAGTTTTGAACGTATTAAAGGAAAAGGGATATTGTGAATTTACTGTTGGTGTGGAAGATGATAATTTAAGGGCGGTTCATATCTATCAAGACATGGGCTTTAACGAGTTTGTTTTGAGAAAGCAAGAGGAATATCAGGGCGATAAATACGAGTACAATTTGTATTTAAAGAGATAAATAAACCGTACATATTTGCAATACAACACGCTTTTTTAAAAGCACAAAATAAAAAGAGATTTAAAAATTTGGATGTGATTTGATGAGAACCAGCGGAATCTTAATGCCGATATTTTCTTTGGATTCGCCTTACGGTATCGGCACTTTGGGAAAAGCCGCATACGAATTTGTAGACTTTTTGAAGGCTTCGGGACAGACTTACTGGCAAATACTACCCGTAGGCATTACCGGCTTTGGCGATTCGCCCTATCAGTCGGTGTCCTCATATGCGGGCAATCCGTATTTTATAGATCTTGATTTTTTAGTTCGGGACGGCTTGCTGACCAAGGCTCAGGTTGATTCTTTCGAATGGGAAAGCGAAAAAGGTATAGATTACGAGCTTTTGTATAAGAATAGATCCAAGATTTTGCACTTAGCCTTTGAAAGATTTTTGAAAAAAATCCCCGAGGATTTTTATTCTTTTGAAAGCGAAAATGCCGAATGGCTTGAGGATTTTGCACTTTATTCTGCTATAAAGGAGAACCAAAACGGTGCTTCTTTTGACCTTTGGCCAAAGGAATTTGCTTACGAAAAAGTGAAGGATAAAGACATTTTAAAGCAAAGCCGCGACTTTTATAAAATGCTGCAATATCTTTTCTTTAAGCAGTGGTTTTCTCTTAAAGATTATGCCAACAAAAACGGCGTATACATAATAGGCGATATTCCGATATACGTAGCATACGACAGTGCGGACGTTTGGAGTGATAAAAAGCAGTTTTTGCTTGATAAAAATTTAAAACCTAAAATCGTGGCAGGATGCCCGCCCGATGCTTTTTCAGACGATGGTCAGTTATGGGGCAACCCTATTTACGACTGGAAATTTATGAAACAAGATGGCTTTTCGTGGTGGATAAAGCGGGTAGGCTATTTGAGCCGACTTTACGACGTTGTGCGTATTGACCATTTCAGAGCCTTTTCGGCCTATTTTGGTATTCCTTACGGAGATAAAACCGCCAAAAACGGAAAGTGGTACAAATGCTACGGCAGGCAGCTTTTTAGCCTGCTTAACAAAACCTACGGCAAGCTTAATATTATTGCGGAGGACCTTGGCACTATTGATGACGACGTGCGAAAGCTGCTTAAGTTTACGGGCTTTCCGGGAATGAAGGTTTTACAGTTTGCCTTTGACCCCGACAGCGAAAGCAGCTATCTGCCGCATAATATTACGAAAAACTGCGTGGTTTATACAGGCACTCACGATAACGATACGGCAATAGGCTATCTTAATTCGGCGAATGAAAGGGAAGTGAAGTTCGCAAAGGATTATCTTCGTGTTTCCGACGGTGAGCAGTTTAACTGGGCGCTTATAAAGGCGGCTATGGCTACCTCGGCCGATACCGTAATATTTCAAATGCAGGATTTTTTAGGGCTTGGAAACGAAGCCAGAATGAACACCCCTGCCACCGAAAAAGGAAATTGGCAATGGCGAATTGAAAAAGGCTGTGCTAACGCATGGCTTGCAAAAATAATTTACGATATCACAAAGCTTTATTTCAGATTGCCCGCCCAAAACCCTTCAAAAGTTAACGAAAAAGTATAAAAATAGGTTGTTTTGTAACCGTTTTATTGTTAAATAAAGAAAAATAGAACAATTTTGCAAAAAATCCTTTATTTTTTGGGAAATAATTGATATAATGGGTTGGATACCTTAAAAGGTTCAAAAAATGTAAAAAATGGATAACATCCATAAATAAAATTAGGAGGTTGACTTAAATGAGTCACAAGTATGTTTACCTTTTCACAGAAGGCGACGCCAGCATGCGTGAACTTCTCGGCGGTAAGGGTGCTAACCTTGCAGAGATGACCAAAATCGGTCTTCCCGTTCCTCAGGGTTTCACCGTTTCCACCGAAGCCTGCACCAAGTATTATGATGACGGTAGAAAGATTAACGCTGAGATTCAGGCAGAAATCATGGAAAACATCGACAAGATGG
>CAZHYD010000067.1:0-6517 GCA_964536645.1 uncultured Ruminococcus sp. | reverse complement strand
CCTTGACGACTACGACGTTGCAGGCTTTGCGGTTGGTATTGTTGATAAAAAGAATATTCTTGACAATACCACTATGAAGAAGGACGACGTTGTTATAGCTCTTGCTTCAAGCGGTATTCACTCAAACGGTTTTTCGCTCGTTCGCAAGGTTTTTGATATTGAAAACTGCGATCTCAATAAAGTTTATGACGAACTCGGCGGAAAAACGTTAGGTGAAACACTTTTAACCCCTACAAAGATATACGTAAAACCCGTTCTCGAGCTTTTAAAACAGGTAAAGGTACGTGCTATTTCCCATATTACAGGAGGCGGCTTTTACGAAAACATTCCGCGCAGCATTCCTGACGGTTTCGGCGCTGAAATCGTAAAAAATGACGTTAAGGTACTGCCTATCTTTAACCTTTTACAGAAGGTTGGCAACATTCCCGAACGCGATATGTACAATACGTATAATATGGGCGTTGGTATGAGCATTGTTGTAGCTAAAGAGGATGCCGAAAAAGCTTTGGAGATTTTAAATGCTAACGGTGAAGATGCTTATATCATTGGCAAAATTGTAAAATCTGACACTAAAATCACTATCATTTAAGGCAGATGAGTTTATGAACGTAAAAAATATTGCCGTTCTTGTATCGGGCGGCGGCACTAATCTGCAAGCGCTAATTGATGCTCAAAACAGCGGTATTATAAAATCGGGAAAAATTAATCTTGTTATTTCTAATAATCCTGATGCTTATGCTTTAAAACGCGCCGAAAATGCGAATATTAAAGCCGTAGTTTGCAATAAAAAGGAATTTTCAACAAGTAACGATTTTGAAAACAAACTTATTTCTCTTTTAGAGGAAAATAATACCGATTTTATTGTACTTGCGGGCTTTATGTGCATTTTAAGCGAAAAGTTCACCTCTCATTTTGAGAAAAGAATTATAAACGTTCATCCTTCCCTAATCCCTTCTTTTTGCGGTAAGGGCTTCTACGGACTTAAAGTTCACGAAGCCGCCCTTTCGTACGGGGTTAAGGTTACGGGCGCTACGGTTCATTTTGTAAACGAAGTGCCTGACGGCGGTGAGATTATAATGCAAAAGGCTGTTGAAATTAAGGACGGCGACACACCCGAAATACTGCAAAAACGCGTTATGCAGGAGGCCGAGTGGAAAATTCTGCCACTGGCGCTTGAAAATGTTTGCAGTAAACTTTAAATTTAAAATCATAGTTAAAAGGTGAAAATAATGGCTTTATACGATTTAAAAACATTACTTGAAAACAATTCCTACCCGGGTCGAGGTATAGTTATCGGCAAATCGCAGGACGGTAAGCGTGCTATGATAGCCTACTTTATTATGGGCCGCAGTGAGAACAGCCGCAACCGTATTTTCGAAAGATTTGACGGCGGTATGCGAACCAAAGCTTTTGACGAATCAAAACTTAAGGACCCCAGCCTTATTATTTATAATCCCTATCTCTCAACCAATAACGGACTTGTCGACATTATCACAAACGGCGACCAGACAAACACCGTTTACGATTTTATAAATGATGATATGACCTTTGAGGAGGCTCTTGCAACACGCGAGTTCGAGCCCGACGCTCCCAACTTCACCCCTCGTATTTCGGGCATTAACTTTTATGATTTTAAATCGCAGAAGTTCACCTATAAACTTTCAATTTTAAAGAGCGCTAACGGCAGACCCGAGGTTTGCAACCGCTTTTACTACAACTATTTGCCCGAAAACGGTATTGGACATTTTATTCACACCTATAAATGTGACGGCAACCCCATTCCATCTTTCTACGGTGAGCCTGAAGAGGTGGCCTTGCCCAACACCGCCAAAGAATTGGCAGACATTGTTTGGAACAGTTTAAATGACGATAATAAAGTTTCTTTGTTTGTTCGTACTGTTTTACTTGAAAACGGCGAAAGCGAAGAAATCATTATTAACAAGAACGTTTAAGGAGTTTTGATATGAAAGAATTTGAATTAAAATACGGTTGTAACCCTAATCAAAAACCTTCAAAAATTTATATGAGCGACGGCAGCGACCTTCCGATTGAAATTCTTTGCGGCCGCCCCGGTTATATAAATTTTCTTGACGCGTTTAACTCCTGGCAGCTTGTTAAGGAACTTAAAGCCGCATTGGGTCTTCCCGCGGTAACGTCCTTTAAGCACGTAAGCCCCACCTCTGCCGCTGTTGGCACTCCCCTTTCGGACAAGCTTAAAAAAGCCTGCTTTGTTGACGATATTGAAGGACTTGACGATTCTCCCCTTGCCTGCGCTTACGCCAGAGCCCGCGGTACCGACCGTATGTGTTCGTTTGGCGACTGGGTAGCGCTTTCGGACGTTTGCGACAAGACTACCGCTTTGCTTATTAAGCGTGAAGTTTCCGACGGCGTTATTGCTCCCGGTTACGAGCCTGAAGCGCTTGAAATTTTGAAGTCCAAGCGTAACGGCAACTATAATATCGTTAAAATCGATCCCGATTACCTTCCTGCAGATGAAGAAACCAAACAGGTATTCGGAATTACCTTTAGACAAGGCAGAAATAACTTTGAAATCAACGAAGATTTGCTTTCAAATCTTGTTACCGAAAATAAAGTATTGCCCGAAACGGCTAAACGCGACCTTATAATTTCACTTATTACCCTTAAGTACACACAGTCAAACTCGGTTTGCTTTGCGGTAGACGGTCAAGCTATAGGCGTAGGTGCAGGTCAGCAGTCACGTATTCACTGCACAAGACTTGCAGGTTCCAAGGCTGATACCTGGTTCTTGCGTCAGCACGACAAGGTGCTTAACCTTCCTTTTATTGACAGTATTGCAAGACCCAACCGCGATAATGTAATTGACGGGTACATTAACCGCAACGAAGAAGACGTTTGCGCCGACGGCAACTGGCAGAAATACTTCACAAAACAGCCCGAACCCCTTACCGACGCTGAAATTAAAGAATATCTTTCAACCATTAAGGGTGTAGCACTCGGTTCTGACGCTTTCTTCCCCTTTGACGATAATATTGAACGCGCTTACAGAAGCGGCGTTTCATATATAGCAGAACCCGGCGGTTCTATACGCGATGATATTGTTATTGAATGTTGCAATAAATACGGTATTGCTATGGCATTTACCGGTATGCGACTTTTCCACCACTAATTTGTACGGAGGTTTAAATAATGAACTTTTTTGAAGAACTTGTAAACTATGACCCTGAGGTTGCCGCCGCTTCAAAATTAGAGCTTGAGCGTCAACAGCAAAATATCGAGCTTATTGCTTCTGAAAACATTGTTTCAAAGGCAGTGCTTCTTGCCGCAGGCGGCATTTTAACCAACAAATATGCTGAAGGTTATCCCTCAAAGCGTTATTACGGCGGCTGTCAGCACGTTGACATTGTAGAAAATATCGCCAGAGAGCGCGCTAAAAAGCTTTTCGGCGCTAACTTCGCAAACGTTCAGCCACACAGCGGCGCCAGCGCAAACCTTGCAGTATTTTTCGCCCTTTTACAGCCGGGTGACACATATATGGGTATGAATCTCCAGCAAGGCGGTCACCTTTCACACGGCTCACCCGTTAATATTTCCGGTAAATATTTTAATGCCGTGCCCTACGGTCTGGACCCTGAAACCGAACTTATTGATTATGATAAAATGCGCGAACTTGCTCTTGAGTGCAAGCCTAAGCTTATAGTTGCAGGTGCCAGCGCATATTCAAGAATAATTGACTTTGCCCGTTGCAGAGAAATTGCAGACGAGGTTGGCGCATATTTAATGGTTGATATGGCACATATTGCAGGTCTTGTAGCTGCAGGTGTTCATCCCTCACCCGTTCCCTATGCCCACGTTGTTACCTCTACAACCCACAAAACTCTCCGCGGTACCCGCGGCGGCTTAATTCTTTGCAACGACGAAGAAATTGCCGCAAAGATTGACAAAGCTATTTTCCCCGGTGTTCAGGGCGGTCCGCTGATGCACATCGTCGCAGCAAAGGCTGTTGCCTTCGGCGAAGCTCTTACCGATGAGTTCAAAGAATATCAAAAGCAGGTTGTTAAAAACTCAAAAGCCCTTTGTGACGCTCTTATAAAGAGGGGTTATGACGTGGTTTCAGGCGGTACCGATAATCACCTTATTCTTCTGAAACTTCTTAAAAACGGTGTTACAGGTAAAGAGCTTGAGCACAGACTTGACGAAGTTCATATCACCGCTAATAAGAACGCTATTCCTAACGACCCCCAAAGCCCCTTTATCACAAGCGGGTTGAGAGTTGGTACACCTGCAGTCACAACACGCGGTTTCAAAGAGCCCGAAATGGAAAAAATTGCAGAGTGGATAGACCTTACTGTTAACGATTTTGAAAACAGCAAGGAAAAGATTATTAAAGAAGTAATGGAATTGTGTGCAAAATTCCCCATTTATTAATTCAAGGAGATTTTAAATGAAGGTAATGGTAGTCGGTGGCGGCGGACGCGAGCACGCCATAATTAAAAAATTAAAGGAAAATAAGACTATCAGCGAACTTTACGCTCTTCCCGGCAACGGCGGTATTTCCGCCGATGCCGTTTGCGTTAATATAGGCGCAAAGGATATTGAGAATATTGTTAAATTCGCTGCCGAAAACAATATAGATTATGCAGTTGTAGCCCCCGATGACCCGCTGGTGCTCGGCTGTGTTGACGCTCTTAATGAAATCGGTGTCGCCTGCTTTGGACCAAACAAAAAAGCGGCAATTATTGAGGGCAGTAAGGTTTTTTCGAAAAATCTTATGAAAAAATACAATATTCCCACCGCAGAGTATGAGGTATTTACAAGCTGTGAAGCTGCGCTCAAATATCTTGAAACCGCACCCATACCCACAGTTATTAAGGCAGACGGTTTGGCGCTTGGCAAAGGTGTAATAATTGTCAATACCCGCGAAGAAGCGTATGATGCCGTTCGCTCTATGATGGAGGATAAAGTTTTCGGCGAAAGCGGAAGCAATATCGTTATTGAAGAATTTTTAACAGGTCCCGAGGTTTCGGTACTGTCTTTCACGGACGGCAAAACCCTTGTGCCTATGGTATCTTCAATGGACCACAAGCGCGCGCTTGACGGCGATAAAGGCCTTAACACAGGCGGTATGGGCACTATTGCCCCCAACCCCTACTATACTGATGACATTGCTAAAGTGTGTATGCAAACCATTTTCCTACCCACTGTAAACGCTATGAACAGCGAAGGCAGAACCTTTAAAGGTTGCCTGTATTTCGGACTTATGCTTACCGAAAAGGGCCCCAAGGTTATTGAATATAACTGCCGTTTCGGCGACCCTGAAACTCAGGTTGTACTTCCCTTACTTGAAAGCGACTTGCTTACCGTTATGCAGGCGGTTACAAACGGCACACTCGCTGACTGTGAGGTTAAGTTTAAAGACGGCGCCGCAGCATGTGTTGTTATGGCTTCAAAAGGATATCCGCAAAAATATGAAAGCGGATTCGAGCTTGTTATCGACCCCGATGTTGCTGATAGCGTTTTTGTAGCAGGCGCCAAGCTTGACGGGAATATTCTTAAAACCGCAGGCGGACGGGTACTCGGCGTAACCGCAACCGCCGATACACTTGAAGATGCGATAAACGATGCCTACCTAAAAACCGAAAAAATTACCTTCAGCAATGCTTATTTCCGCAAGGATATCGGTGCAAAGGCTTTAATAGCAAAGAAAGGATAAAATCAATGGTATACCGTATATTTGTAGAAAAGAAAAAGGAACTCGCTCACGAGGCAAAGTCGCTGCTTAAAAACATTAACGACCTTTTGCAGATAAAATCCGTAACCGAAGTTCGAGTTCTTAACAGATACGATGTTGATAAAATTGATGAAAAGTTGTTCGGCTATGCGGTAAATACTGTATTTTCCGAGCCCCAGCTTGATATGGTGTCTGAAAATCCCGACCTTGACGGTGCTTGCGTTTTTGCAGTAGAATACTTACCCGGTCAGTTTGACCAGCGTGCAGATTCTGCAGCACAGTGTATTCAAATTATATCGCAGGGCGAAAGACCTCGCGTTCGCACCGCAAAGGTTTATGCACTTTACGGCGATGTAAGCGAAAGCGAAATTTCAGAAATTAAAAAGTACGTTGTTAACCCCGTAGAAGCAAGAATTGCTTCTCTTGACAAGCCCGAAACACTGGAAACGGTGTACGATATTCCTACTACCGTTGAAACGCTTGACGGCTTTATAGACCTTGACGAAAAGGGTCTTGCGGATTTCGTTAAAAAGCTTGGTCTTGCGATGGATACCGATGATATTAAATTCTGTCAGGATTATTTTAAATCTGAAAACCGCAACCCTACTATCACCGAAATCCGTATGATAGATACATATTGGTCTGACCATTGCCGCCATACCACTTTCCTTACGAATATTGATAACTGCATTTTTGAAGACAAGCTTTTGCAGGATACTTACGATGATTATATTGCGACCCGCAAGGAACTCGGTCGAACGAAACCGATTTGCCTTATGGATATTGCTACTATTGCCGTAAGATACC
>CAZHYD010000066.1:0-6809 GCA_964536645.1 uncultured Ruminococcus sp. | reverse complement strand
TTTTGCGTCCCGATTTTTGAAAAATTTTTCAATTGTGGGACAAACTGTGGTCAAAAATGATTTTGACCGCTTTTTTTATTTTTGCAAATGCCCTAAACACAAATAAAGGGCTTTCAGAGGGATAATGTTTTGAGTGCCAAATCATATAATAGGCTCCCAAAGTAAGCGCGCTTCCAATTGCGCCACACCTCGAAATCGTATTTTATTATAATCAAATTAACTTCTTGCCAATTAATTTATAGTCTGGATAAGATATTGATATTATAATTGAACTAGGAAAGTTTGTCAAGGCAAACCTCCTTCCCTGCCGTTTTATAAGCCTTTAAAACCTGTGTTTTGCGGCCCGCTGTGTTGCCAATAAATATAAAAGCATACAAAAACACCGCTGTTTAACAGCGGTGTTTTTTATAATATTTTTTGTTTTAAAGCAAAATTGAGCCCTTGAAAAAATGGTACTCTGATTTAAAATCCCGCATATATTTGCGGCTTATGTGAAGCTTTTCTCCATTTGTTAAAATTACTTCCTCGTTATTGTAACGGCTCACATAATTAAGATTTACAATAAACGCTCGGTTTATTTTTATGAAATGGTTTTTAGGCAAAACTTCAAACACTTTTGCCATAGTTTTATTGCAAAGCAACGCTTCGCTTTTGGTATGTATGTAGCAGTGCTTATTATCCGCCTCTAAAAAAGATATATCCCCTGTATTTAGGCAGACAACATCACTCTGGCTCCTTATAAGGAGAGGATAGTCGGTGCCGAATTTTTTGAAAAAGTCATCAAGCAAGGTATAAATATCCTTACTTGAAATAGGTGGAACTAAAAATCTGTAAGGGCTTGCTTTAAATGATTCAAAAACGAATTCGGTATTAGCGCTTATAAAAACTATTGAAGAAAAACTGTTAACCTCTCTCAGCCTCAGCGCAGTTTGAAAGCCGTTTGTGCCCGCAAGCTCATATCCTAAAAATATGATATTATATTTCTGCTCGCAGCGGAAAAGTTGCTCACCGTAGCAATAACAGTCCACCAAAATGTCAAGACGGTTTTGTTCAGCGTAGGTATATATCATTTTTTTAATATTTTGAATAAGCACATTATTGATGTCGCATAATGCAATTCTCATTTTTACTTCCTTTTTTGAAATAATTACTCTCTTTTGCTCTCTATTTTTTACCTCTAACTCCATTTTGATTGACAACCTTTCAGTTTATTGCTTTAATTTAAAAAAAGGTTGCCTTGCGTTTGCGCCTTTTGCTCACCCTGTGTGAGACGTGCAGTCTGCTCTCGCGAAGCAGACTGCATTTTTATTATACACAAATTGTTATTAAATGTCAATGCCTAACCATTTTTTCAGCTGAAATAATGTATTTTTTGTTTTACTCCCCTTTTTCGACCTTTTACTCCCTTTTTCGCCGTTTTTTTCATTTCTCAAGTAAAATGACCTCTCGTTAGACAAAGCGTTTAAACTTGAACCAGCCTTAAAGGGCTGATTTTCTTTTAAAACGGACTATTTATTTTATACTTAAAAAGATGTCGGTTTTAGTGGGCCTTTTTAGGTTGCTTTTTTAATAAAATTTTTATCTCTTAAATTGAAAGGATGTTGAAAATGAAGAACATTTTACTAAAAAAACTAATTTTACGGTTTAGAAACGGCGATATGCTTGCCTTTGATATGATATACGACCTTTTTAAAAGGCTTATTTATCTTTATTCGGGCAGGCTTGCTGACGATGACGCAGTACAGGAATTAACACTCTTTTTAATAGAATTACTATATTCGATTGATTTGACTAGGTTTAAGTCCGAAAACAGCGATACGTTGAAGCGTTATATAGCAGTTTCTATCAAAAACCGATACCTTTCCATTTTATCACAAAACAGCCGCGCCGAAATGATTTATCGCCGCATTTTAGCAGATGATGATTTTTATCCCGAAAACTGCAACTGTTCTCTAACATTCAGTGATGCCTTGCAGTCACTTTTACCTCGGCAGCGGATAATCATTATATACAAATACATATACTGCTACACCGATTCGGAAATTGCCGAAATATTGGGCATTACACGTCAAGCGGTTAACAGACTTAAAAAGCGCGGTCTTGAGTCACTGAGAAATTTTTACGGAATAAGAGTAGGTGACTGATATGAAGACAGGCTTTACAGTTTACCTTGTGCGAAAAAGCGCCGAGGACATAAAATCGCAAAAAGGTGCATTCTTACTTCTTGAAGCCGCGATTAAGACTGCCCTTAAAACCAGATGCAACGTCTATAAAGACGGTGTTTGCATTTGGGAATACACAAAAACCAAAAGGAGAAAAAGCTATGCTTTGTCCATACAAAGGAAAATTCAAGGTCTCCCAAAAATTCAAAGGCTCTTCTCACGACGGTCTTGATTTGGTGGGACTTGAAAGTAAAAATATTTACTCTACCATAGACGGAACGGTAGAAAAGGCGGGCTGGGAAAACGTTAACGACAAAACCCAAGGCTTTGGCCTTTACGTGCGTATTCTTAAAAAAGGCTCTGCCGATAAATACTACTTCGGTCATCTGTCGGCTCTAAAGGTTAAGACGGGTGACACGGTTAAAAAGGGCGACCTTATCGGTACAGAGGGCAGTACAGGCAAGTCTACAGGCTCGCACTGTCATTACTGTGCAAGAAAAAACGGCCTTAAAGCCGCATATCTTGATATTTGCGAAATCAGCGGTATTCCGAACGTCTTGGGCGAATACACAAGTGTTTGGGAAGAAACCAAAAAAACGAATGAAGAAATTGCAAAGGAAGTTTTAGCAGGCAAATGGGGCAACGGCACCGAGCGCAAAACAAAGCTTATTGCCGCGGGGTACGATTACTCGGTGATACAACAGCTTGTAAACGAGCTGTTATCCCCCACAAAAAAGACAAACACCGAAATTGCCAAAGAGGTTATTGCAGGTAAGTGGGGCAACGGAACTAAAAGAAAGAAAAATCTTACCGACGCGGGTTACGACTTTGCCGCTATTCAAAAACTTGTAAATGAGATTTTAAAAGGAGAGTAAAAAATGACATCCGTTAAAACAAACTGGCTAAAAGCCGCTCTGACAAGGGCGGTAAAAACCGTTGCACAAACTGCAATTGCAACAATAGGTACCTCCGCTGTGCTAAGCGACGTAAACTGGATTATGGTATTAAGCGCGTCAGCCGTAGCGGGAATTTTATCACTTCTTACAAGTCTTGCAGGCCTGCCTGAAGTAGACACACAGTAAAAAAACCGTGAAGAATTTTTATTCTTCACGGTTTTTCTTTATATCTGATATTACTGAAACAACTATTAAAACAGTTATTATTAAAAACGCAATGCAGGCTATCGGAATAATGTAATCGGTTGCCGATTTATTGGTAGTCTTTGCTACAAAATCATCCGATTGCAAGGAATTGAAGACAGTTTCTATATACCCCGTATCTTCGCCTGCGTCGGTATAAAAGCTTAAGCGGTAGCTTTTACTTTCGGCTACGGTTATATACTGAGTAAGTATATACTCTCCCCCACTGTCGCTCGTTTTAAAATCAAGCTTTAAGAACTTTTGTCCGCCAAGCAGCACAACACTGCCGCCGGCATTATCTATTCCCGAAAGCTCGTCTGCAAGGCCTAAAATATCCCCATCGGGCAGGGTGCTTATATTGCCAATAAACTTTGAAAAATCGCCTTCTGAAAGATCAAGCTTTATCTGTTTTGTGTTGTTTTGGTTAACGGCGAGAAATTTCAGGTTGTTATTCTCATAATACTCGGCAAGTCGGTCCTCAGTAAAATTCAAAATTTCGGCAACCTTTTGAGGATTGTTGCCGTAAGTGTAAAACTCGTCGCCCGGTGTCATTTGAATATCCGTAGCGTAAGCGATAATGCCAAAACACAAAATTTGCAGACAAACCAAAAATATTAAAACTGCTTTTTTCATTTTGACTTCCCCGTTTATATATTGTTCTGTCTTTTGGCAGCAGTAAGGGTATTTTGCATGAGCATAGCAATAGTCATAGGTCCTACGCCGCCGGGTACTGGGGTAATTGCCGAAGCTTTTTTGGAAACGGCGGCAAAATCAACGTCACCGCAAAGTCCGTTTTCGCCGCGATGAATACCTACGTCTATAACGACAGCACCCTCCTTAACCATATCTGCTGTAACAAACAACGGCTTTCCTACTGCCGCGACAAGAATATCGGCCTCTTTACAGATTTCTTTAAGATTTTGAGTTTTAGAGTGGCAGATAGTAACAGTGCCGTTTTTGTGAAGCAGCAGCATACCCATAGGCTTGCCCACAATATTTGAACGGCCTATAACCACACAAGTTTTGCCCTCTACCTCGACACCGCTAAAACTTAAAAGTTCCATTATTCCAGCTGGGGTGCAGGGCACGAAATCATAATCGCCTATCATAATTCTGCCGACGTTTTGCGGGTGAAAAGCATCAACGTCCTTTTCAGGCGAAATGGAATTTATAATAAGCTTTTCGTCAAGATGGCGCGGAAGCGGCAACTGACACAAAATGCCGTTTATGCTCTTTTTATTGTTAAGCTCGTTTATAAGGGCAAGCAGCTCTTGTTCAGTGGTATTTTCGGGCAGGGCATATTCTTCGGATATGATGCCCAGTGCTTCGCAGGCCTTTTTCTTGTTGGCAACGTAAACCTTTGATGCGGGGTCCTCGCCGACGATTATTACCGCAAGACCTACGGTTATTCCCTTTTTATTTAATTCCTCAACGCCCTGCTTAACTCGGTTTTTTACCGCCGCAGAAATGGCCTTGCCGTCAATTATCTTGCACATTTTCTTTAATCTCCTCGGTATTTTCCTGCTCTTCAAAAAGGCTTTCGTAGCCCGTTTCGCAAGATTTTTCTTTTTTGTTTTTCATTATAATTACAAGGGCTACTGCCGCAGAAATGCAAATTATAAAGGAAAGCAAAGAAGATACTCTTATGTTGCCCAACATTAAACTGTCAGTTCTGATAAGCTCCAAAAATCCGCGTTCAAAACCGTACCAAACGCAGTAAAGAAGTCCTATTTCACCACTGAATTTGCGGTTTTTGCTTATTTTGTGAAGCACAAAGAAGCCCAAAATACACCAAATTGATTCATAAAGGAAGCAAGGGTGCACAAGGCCTTCGCCAACTACAGCTTGAGTGCGGTAGCTTTCCATACCCCACCAACTGCTGCCCGTAAGGGTGCCAAAGGCTTCCTGATTCATAAAGTTACCCCAACGGCCTATACCCTGACCGATTAAAAAACCCAGTGCGGCAAGGTCGATAGCGTCAAGCACCTTAATCTTTCTGATTTTACACATAAGTGCGCCTACAACTGCCGCGCCTATAACACCGCCGTAAATTGCGAGGCCCGAAATACCCGAGGACGAGCCCAGCCCAAAAAATTCACCAACGCTTGAAAGCTTTTCTCCGTCGAATAAAACGTAATACGTTCTGGCACACAAAATTGCCGCGGGTACCGTTACCAGCACAACGTCGAGCAGGCGGTCCTTGTCAACGCCAAATCTCTTGGCATTGTAAAATCCGTAGATTAAAGCAAGTAAAAAACCTGTGGCAATTAAAATTCCATACCAATATACCTGCCAGCTAAAATTTCCTATATTCACCTCGAACGCCACGGGGTTTATGGTTAATTCAAGGGTAAAAAAGGTGACCTTCATTTATTATTCCTCCAAAGGCTTTATTACCGAAAGCACGGCCTTTTCTTCACTGAAAATTGAAAGCCTTTTATATACGTCTTCAAGTGTTACGGATTTTAGATACTTAATATCGTCAAAAAGTCCCGTATCAAACACAGCGCAGTCCACCATCTGCATAGCTACGGCTTCGACACTGTTGAACATTCTTATAGCGTTGCCGTACATTCCGCGGCGCACAGCCGAAAATAGTTTTTTATCTATTCCCGCTTCTTTAATGCGGGCAATTTCGGCATTGATAGCTTCTGCCACGGCTTTAGGGTCGGAAGACTCGCCCTCAAAAACCAAGGCGGAATAGCCGTTACCGCAAAAATGCTCGTAAGAAAATTCGTCGTTTATAAGACCCCTTGAAATAAGGTCTTTATAAAGAGGCGAAGCCTCGCCTGCTATAACCTCAAGCAAAAGTGCGTTGCATATCTTTTCCTTAACGGTATACTCGGATTTTGTAAGGTTTTCCTTAAAACCGTAACAGAAGAGCGGTTGCGCTACCGAAAGCTTTTGCTCGGTATAGCTTTTTACTACCTCTGTCGGTTCATCCTCAAAAATTCTTTCAACAACATACTCTCTTGAGGGCAAAATCGATTCTTCAATTTGCTTTAAAACCTTTTCAGAGTCAACGTTACCCGCAATACAAATAAACATATTCTGCGGGTCGTAAAAGGTTTCGTAGCACTTGTAAAGCAGTTTATAGTCAATTTGAGCAATAGACTCAACCGTACCGGCAATATCAATTCTTACGGGATGGTTATGGTACATAGCACGAAGCATATTAAACATAACGCGCCAACCGGGGTTGTCGTCATACATTTTGATTTCCTGACCTATTATTCCCTGCTCCTTTTGAACGGTTTGCTCGGTAAAATAGGGTGATTGCACAAAGGAAAGTAAAATTGCCAAATTTTCATAAAACTTATCCGAACAGTTAAAAAGATAGCAGGTCCTGTCAAAAGAGGTAAAGGCGTTACAATAAGCGCCTGTTTTAGCATATTTTGAAAAGGCGGCGCCGTCCTCACTTTCAAAGAGCTTGTGCTCTACAAAATGGGCGATGCCGTAGGGCACGCTTACCTTTTCGCCCGATACTGAAAAGCAATCGTCTATAGAG
>CAZHYD010000065.1:0-6859 GCA_964536645.1 uncultured Ruminococcus sp. | reverse complement strand
CTGCGGCCTCTGCGTCCCGAACGCAGCGCTCTACCAAACTGAGCCACGCCTCGATTTTTAATTAATATTCAGTTTTTCTTGACTTTATTGCTTTTAATGTCTACCGCGCTGCTACTCCGCTTACTCTTTGCCTTTTATGGCGACCACATTATTATATATTCTAAGGGTTTAAAAGTCAATATCTTTTTGATAAGACTTGCAACTCCTCTTTGTCTTTTGGGCAAAGAGGAGTTTTTTACTAAAAAAACAAACTGCCTGATTTTCAGGCAGTTTGAAAATTTTATTTTGCTTTTGCAGTCTTCCTTGTTTTCCATACAACCCAAAGGGGAGATGCAATGCAGAGTGAAGAAACTGCACCGGAAATCAAACCGAAGGTCATGGGAATTGTGAAGGTGCGAAGTGTTGTGAGACCGAAGAGTTCGGAAATTACAACGATAGTAAGTACAGCAAGAATTGTAGTAACGGTGGTTATTACGTTTCTTACAAGCGACTGGTTGATACTAAGGTTTACAATGTCGCCAATTTTTGCCGCAGGGTCCATCTTGGTATTTTCGCGGATACGGTCGTAAATAACGATGGTATCATTAAGAGAATAACCGAGAATTGTAAGAACAACAGCAATATAGTTAGAGTCGATCTGAAGACCGAATATAACGCAAGCGAAGAAGGTAATAAGCACGTCAAACACAACTGCTACAAGCGCGGTAAGAGCTGCGCTTACGCCGCCGATTTTTCTAAAACGGATACCAACGTAGATAACTACCAAAATAGCGGTGAGGGTTACTGCAACCATACTCTTAAGGAAGAAGGAACCTGCAACAGTGGGACTAACCGAGTTAGAGTTGTAAAGAACAACCTCGTTATCCTTAAAAGTCTCGGTCAAAGCAGCATACATCTCTTCCTGAGTTTCAGCAGAAAGCGAATCCTTACCTGCAAGGGCAATTTCAAAGGTCTGTGTGTCGCCCGCGATAGAGGTGCTCTTTGTCAAGGTATACTTAGCGTCAAGCACGTCTTCAAGTGCGGCTTCAATGTCAGCCTCGGCAATTTCGCCTGTGTATGAGTAGGAAATTTTTGTGCCGCCCTTAAAGTTTATATCAAGCTCTACCCCGAAGCAAGAGGCTATGATTCCTGCAAGGAATATCACAGCGTAAACAAGAACTACTTTTTTAAAGTTTTTCACAAAATCAAAGTTACGCATTCTTCTTACCTCCGTAAAGCCAGGGTTTTCTAAGGAAGGAATAGCCCGAAAGGCTCTTAACCATATACTTAGAAGCCAGCACACCCATAATCAAGTTGAAGATAACGCCTATAAGCAGGGTGTAACCGAATGAGTAGATAGAACCTGTAATTGATGTTCCGAACAAGGACATAAGAGGTGCGAAGACCTTACCTATAATACTGTCAGGTGAGCCAAAGGCACCCATAAGTACCAAGGATACGATAACGATGGTTACGTTGCCGTCGATAATAGCGCTGAGACTCTTCTTATAACCGGCTTCGATGGCACCGTCAATAGTCTTGCCCTTGGCAAACTCGTCACGGATACGCTCTGCGGCGATTACGTTACAGTCAACGCCGACACCGATCGAAAGAATGATACCCGCAATACCGGGAACGGTAAGTGTAAAGCTGTTTGAATTTGCAAAGTATCCCGAAATGCAGGCAATAGTTCCTGCCAACTGGCCCAACAAAGCGATGGTAGCAACGAAACCGTTAAGACGGTAGCGAAGGATCATAAGCAAGCAAACAATAATGAATGCTGCAGAACCTGCGATAAGCATAACTTCGAGCGCATCCGAACCCAAGGTTGCGGAAATCACCTGAAGCTTGCTGTTGTCAACGGTAAGTGCAAAGGGAAGCGAACCCGCATTAATTTTATCAGCAAGTTCTTTTGCTTCGTCAGCACCGCCGACACCGCTTATGTACGCTGTTCCCGTGGTGATTTCTCTTTCTACCGTGGGAGCAGAAATCATAGTGTCGTCCATCCAAATAGAAATGGTTTTTCCCTTGAGTTCCTTTGTAGCAGCGGCAAATTTAGCCGAACCCGCATCGGTAAAGGTAAGGTAAACTACGTAGTTTCCGCTTTCGTCGATACCGGGTTGTGCTTCGGCAATATCAGCTGCGCCGCTTAAAATCACATCCTCGCTGTCACTTTCGCGGCAGAATGTAAGAAGTGCGGTTTCGCCAAGCTCCTGCACGGCAGCGGCGGCGTCAAAGTCGCTTTCGTCTGCAGACCAGGGGAAACGAACAACTATCTGATGGTTGTTTGAATCAACATAAATTTCATAATCGGTAATGTTTTGGTTTACAAGACGGGTTTCGATAATGGCCTTTGCGGCATCCATATCGTCATCGGTGATATCGTCGGTTTCGATATCGGGTGAGAAAACAGCTTCTACACCGCCCGAAATATCAATACCCCAACGGATTTCGTCAGCACCCTTTACGTAAACAATTCTATTGTCGCCGTAGTAATTTTCTACTCCGAAAAAGGCGGTATAGGCAAGCGCCAAAATCAGAACAAAAATAATGAAAAATACCGGCTTGCCCGTTCTTTTTGACTTCATAGGCAAATCCTCCAATTTTTTGTGCTAAACAGCACATAATCAGCACCTTACGTGCAATACATATTAAATTATACACAATCTGCGATTTAAAGTCAATTAAACTTTCTAAACCTTGTGTTAATTTTCGCCAAGCAATTTTTCCAGTGCGGCATATTTTACAGCCACACAAAGCAATTCGGAAGCTTTTTTAATTTCCTCTACCGTAGGATACGAGGGTGCTATTCGCAAATTTGCGTTTTGAGGGTCCTTGCCGTAGGGGTAGGTTGCACCCGCGCCCGTTAAAACCATTCCCGCATTTTTGCAAAGTTCTGCCACACGGGAGGCCGTACCTTCAAGCACGTAAAGGCTTATAAAATATCCGCCTTTTGGCTTGGTCCAGCGGGCAATTCCCGTATCCGCGAGGGTTCTTTCCAGTTCAGACAAAACAGCATCAAACTTGGGACGGATAATTTCGGCATGCTTTTTCATATGCTCTTTTACGTCCTCAAGCGAGGAGAACATACGCGCGTGTCTTAACTGATTAAGCTTATCAGGACCGATGGTTTGATATTGTATTCTGGACTTAAGAAGAGCAATATTATTGGGGCTTGCAGCCTGTGCAGCAACACCTGCGCCGGGGAAGGTGATTTTCGAGGTTGAGGCAAACATAAATACCATATCCTCGTTACCTGCCTTCTTACACTCGTCATATATATTAAGCAGAGTGTCGCCCTCGTCGTAGAGGTCATGAACGGCGTAAGCATTATCCCAAAAAATACGGAAATCCTTTGCGGCGGGTTTTAAGTTTGCCAAACGGCGAACAACCTCGTCGCTGTAGGTAATACCCTCGGGGTTGGAATATTTCGGCACACACCAAATACCCTTTACCTTTTCGTCGCGAACAAGCTCTTCGACCTTATCCATATCGGGTCCCTCTTCGGACGTTTCAACGGGGATAAGCTCAAAGCCGAAATACTGGGTAATGGCAAAGTGGCGGTCGTACCCCGGAACAGGACATAAGAATTTAAGTCCCTCCTGCTTAGCCCAAGGCTTGTCACCCAAGCCGTGAGTCATAGCCTGTGCCACAGTGTCATACATCATTGTGAGCGATGAATTTCCGCCAACGATAACGTTTGCGGGCTCTACCTCGAAAAGTTCGGCAAAGAGATTTTTAATTTCGGCAATACCGTCAAGTCCGCCGTAATTGCGACAGTCGGTTCCGTTTTCGGTTTTAAAACCCTTTCCCTCATTTACAAGGTTAAATATTTCCGAAGATAAATCAGCATTATCAAAACCGGGCTTTCCTCTTGACATATCGAGTGAAAGTCCCAGCGCGCACATTTTTTCGTACTCTGCGCTTACAGCAGCAAATTCTTTCTCGAGCTCTTGTCTGCTCATTTTCAAATATTCTGACATTGCGATTCCTCCATTTGATTTTCGTCAGCCTAACTTGATTAGTATAATACACAAAACGCGGTTTTTCAAGATTTTTTAATAAGATTTGATTAAAAAATGTAATATATACATATATAATATATGCATTTGCCGCGCAAATGCTCTGAAAAGTGCAATTTTAAGGCTTTTTTGACAAAAGTCAGGAAAAGTCAAAAAATTTTTTAAAAAAGTCTTGACAAATAGAAAAAAGTGCGTATAATGATACTTGTTAGCACTCGATAAGTCAGAGTGCTAACGCGCACAACGATTTGCTAAGGAGTGAGAAGTTTTTGGAGCTTACCCCAAGAAAGCAAGCTATTCTGAAAGCCATAGTTAAGGCTTATATTGAAACGGGCGAGCCGGTAGGTTCTAAAAATCTTACCGCTCTTTTGGAAAACGCCCCCTCCCCCGCGACGATACGCAACGAAATGAGCGACCTTTGCGAGCTCGGGTTTTTGACCCAGCCGCACACCTCGGCAGGCAGGGTTCCAACCCCCAGCGGATACAGACATTACGTTGACAGCCTGTCCCCTCGTCACGCGCCCACTGCAGAGGATGCCGAATACATACGCTCGTATCTTGAAAAGCTTTCCTGCGAGCCCGAAGCCGTACCGACTTATGCGGCACAGCTTTTGCAAAAGCTTACAGGCCTTGCGACAATAGCCTGCATTGTAAACGATTCACCCGTTAAAATAAAAACGGTTGAGCTTATTAAAATCGGAAAATCGTCCTTTATGATACTGCTCGTCACTAAAGACGGCAGGACGCGAAACCGCGTTTTCAGACAGTCGGCGCCGATTTCTTTTGAAGCAAGAGCCGTTTTTGACGAGCTGGTTGAGCACAATATACAAGGCAGCAGAGCTTGTGATTTAACTTTGGCATATATGCAAAGCCTTTTAGCCAAAACAGGAATTTACGCTTTTGAGCTTATGCCGCTCTTGTCAGCCGTATTCGAGCTTGCAAGCGGGCTTGAAAATTCCGAAATAGTCCTTAAAGGCGAAAAAGCGCTTTACAACGTTTTCGGTGACGGCGCCGCCGCCCGAAAGATAATGAGCCTTATAAAAATCCGCGACCCGATACTTAAAATCTTGGGCGGAATTGATAAAAAGGCGGGCGTGGTTTTCGGAACCGATATGGGCTACAAGGAGGTACAAAGCGGAACGGTCGTTGCCGCCCGTTTCGGAGATGCCAAACTAAAGGGTTATCTGGGAGTTATCGGTCCCGACCGAATAGCTTACGAACAAATTATGCCCTTTGTTGAATATACTGCTGAGATTTGCACAAAAATTATGACACAGGCACAACACGATATGGAGGACTGAAAGTGACAGAAGAAACGAAAACTCCCGATTTAGAAACCAAAGCCGTTTCTACGGAAGAACAAAAAACCGAGAAAAAAGAAAAAAAGACCAAAAAAAATACCGAGCTTGAAAAGCTTAAGGCAGAGCTTGAGGCCAAAAACGATCTGCTGCTTCGCACCGCGGCCGAGTTTGACAATTTTAAAAAGCGCACCGAACGCGAGCGAGCAGGTATTTCGGAATTTGCAAAAGCCGGCGTCATAAAGCAGATTTTGCCGATTTTTGACAATATCGACCGCGCCTCTGTTTTAGAGGATAAGCAAAGCCCCGAATACATCAAAGGTATAGAACTTATTGTAAAACAGTTTGAGTCTTTGGGTGAAAAGTTGGGTATAACCGACGTAGCTAAACCCGGCGACCCCTTCGACCCCACCTGTCACGAGGCGGTTATGCACGTTGAAGACGAAAATTTAGGCGAAAACATAGTAGCCGAGGTTTTACAAAGAGGATATAAAATCGGCGATACGGTTATCCGTCCCGCTATGGTAAAAGTAGCAAACTAAAATAAATTAAACTTTACTTGGAGGAAATTAAAATGGGAAAAATTATTGGTATTGACTTAGGTACAACAAACTCTTGCGTTGCAGTTATGGAAGGCGGCGAGCCGGTCGTAATCGCTAATGCAGAAGGCGCCAGAACCACACCTTCGGTTGTGGCATTTTCTAAAACAGGCGAAAGAATGGTAGGTCAGGTTGCAAAGCGTCAGGCTATCACCAACCCTGACAGAACCATCAGCTCTATCAAGCGCGATATGGGTACGTCAAAAACCGTTGCTATCGACGGTAAAAACTACACCCCGCAGGAAATTTCGGCAATTATTTTGCAAAAGCTTAAGGCCGACGCCGAAGCATACCTCGGCCAGAGCGTAAGCGAAGCAGTTATCACCGTTCCTGCCTACTTTACCGACGCTCAGCGTCAGGCAACAAAGGACGCAGGTAAAATTGCAGGTCTTGAAGTTAAGAGAATCATCAACGAGCCTACAGCTGCAGCTTTGGCTTACAGCATTGATAAAGAAGACGACCAGAAGGTTATGGTATACGACCTTGGCGGCGGTACCTTCGACGTTTCCATCATTGAGATGGGCGACGGTGTGCAGGAGGTTCTTGCAACCGCAGGTAACAACCGTCTCGGCGGTGACGATTTCGATAAGCGCCTTATGGACTATATCGTAGCAACCTTTAAGGCAGAGCAGGGCATTGATCTTTCGGGCGATAAGATGGCTATGCAGCGTGTAAAGGAAGCCGCAGAAAAGGCTAAAATCGACCTTTCGGGTATGACTACTGCCGACGTTAATCTCCCCTTCATTACTGCCGATTCCACAGGTCCCAAGCACTTTGAAACCACTATCACACGCGCAAAGTTTAACGAGCTTACCGCAGATCTTGTAGAAGCTACGATGGCTCCTGTTCGTCAAGCGCTTGCAGACTCAGGTCTTAACAAATCCGAAATCAACAAGGTGCTTATGGTAGGCGGTTCTTCAAGAATTCCCGCTGTTCAGGAAGCAGTTAAGAACTTTATGGG
>CAZHYD010000064.1:0-7048 GCA_964536645.1 uncultured Ruminococcus sp. | reverse complement strand
AGCATCTCGACGCGCAGAAAATTGAATATACGGTTAATCCCCATATCGTTAGGGGTCTTGACTATTATACAAGAACCGTTTTCGAATTTGTTTCGGGCGATATCGGCGCGCAGTCAACCGTTTGCGGCGGCGGCAGATATGACGGGCTCATTTCTCAAATGGGCGGGCCTAGTACCGCTTCACTCGGATTCGCTATGGGTATTGAGCGGCTTATGATGGTGCTTAAAAATCAGGAGGCTGAATTCCCCAAACCCCACACTCCCGATTTGTATATCGCTGTTATGGGTGAGGGCGCCCAGCTTAAAGCAAGCGAGCTTTGCGCTAAGCTTCGCGAAGAGGGTCTTAAAGCCCAAACCGATATTTGCGCAAGGGGCTTTAAAGCACAGATGAAATATGCAAATAAAATAGGTGCCAAATTCCTGCTGGTTTTAGGCGAGGATGAAATTTCCACCGGCAAGGCAAAGCTAAAGGATATGGCTGAGGGTACCGAAACCGAAATTAAAATTGACGAAATTGTTGAAGAATTGGGCGAGGCTTTGCGCGCACAAATCTTTAAAAACATTGCCGAACTTATATAAAAGAAGGGTTAATCACAATGGCACTTGACAGAATGAATGGTGTAAAACGTACCGACTATTGCGGTACGCTCACAAGAAACGACTCGGGTAAAAGGGTAGTGGTATGCGGTTGGATTCAGCGCCAGCGCGACCTTGGCGGACTGATTTTTGCCGACCTGCGCGATAGAACGGGTATTGTTCAGCTTGCTTTTGACGATAATACTGACCGCGCAGTCTTTGAAAAGGCTTCAACTCTCCGAAGTGAGTTTGTATGTATGGCAGAGGGTACTGTAAGGGTGCGCTCATCTATCAATACCGAAATTCCTACGGGTGAAATCGAAATAGAGGTGGACGTTCTTAAAATTTTGGGCACGTCTGAAACACCTCCCTTTGAAATTCTTAACGATTCAAATGCAAACGAGGAGTTAAGACTTCGTTACCGCTATCTCGACCTTCGCCGTCCGAGTATACAGAACAATATTTTACTCCGTCATAAAATAACCAAGGTTACAAGGGATTATTTTGACGAAAACGGCTTTATCGAAATAGAAACTCCTACACTTATTAAATCCACTCCCGAGGGTGCGCGTGACTATCTTGTTCCTTCAAGAATTAAAAAGGGCAGTTTCTTCGCACTTCCGCAGTCGCCACAGCTTTATAAGCAGTTGCTTATGCTTTCGGGCTTTGACCGCTATATGCAGATTGCCCGTTGCTATCGCGACGAGGACCTGCGTGCCGACCGTCAGCCCGAATTTACACAGGTCGACCTTGAAATGTCCTTTGTCGAGCCGGAGGATGTATACGCTATTGCCGAAGGTTACGTAAAGCGCCTTTTTAAAGAAGTTTTGGGTGCGGATATTGCTACTCCCTTGCCTAGACTTACCTATACCGAGGCTATGAACGATTATGGTTCAGACAAGCCCGACACCCGCTTTGAAATGAAGATAAAGGACTTGTCGGATATTGTTGAAAATTGCGGTTTCTCGGTTTTTGCCGATACTGTTAAAAACGGCGGCACCGTACGTGCCATCACCGCTAAAGCGGCAGCAGGCGTTTATACCCGCAAGGAAATTGATAAGCTTACCGAAGAAGCAAAGGGTATCGGCGCAAAGGGCCTTGCCTTTATTCGCTGGGCAGAGGATGTGCCCACCTGCTCATTTGCAAAATTTATGACCGAGGATGAAATGCAGGCAATTTACGAAAGAACAGGCGCCCAAAAGGGCGACGTTGTGTTTATAGTTGCCGACCGAAAGAAGACCGTTTTGTCGGTTCTTGGCGCGCTTCGTCTTACCGTTGCCAAAAAGCTTGACATTATTCCCGAACAGTTTAACTTCCTTTGGATTACCGAATTCCCCTTCTTCGAGTATAACGAGGAAACTGGTAATTGGGATGCTATGCACCATCCCTTTACTTCGCCTTTGGACGAATGTGTGCAGTATCTTGACAATGCGCCCGAAAAGGTTTTCGCGAAGGCTTACGACTTGGTGCTCAACGGTGTTGAACTTTCGAGCGGCTCTATTCGTATTACCGACCCCGACCTGCAAAAGAGAATGTTTACGGCTCTCGGCCTTTCGGACGAGGAGGCTCATCAGAAATTCGGCTTCTTAACCGATGCCTTCAGATACGGAGCTCCCCCGCACGGCGGTATGGGTATCGGCCTTGACCGACTTGTAATGCTTATGTGCAATTGTGATTCGCTTCGCGACGTTATTGCATTCCCCAAGGTTTCGAATTCGAGCGAGCTTATGTCCGGCGCTCCTGCCGAGGTTGACGAGCTTCAACTTAAAGACCTTGCAATAGGAATTATTAAAGAATAAAAGAAAACCCGATGTGTTAATCACATCGGGTTTTAGTTTTGTGCTATTTAAAGCTCTATTACCTTTGCACCGAAATTTTGCGAAATTTCTAAAATGTTTTTGTGGCAGGTAAAGCTTAAAATTTGCTTTCCCTTTGAGTATTCGCTTAAAAACTCGATAACGCGTTCAAGTCTTACGTCGTCGTACTGCGCCAATGCGTCGTCAAGGAAAAGGGGTAGGGCTTCGCCGTTTTCACAAATCAGTTCCGAAAGGGCAAGCCGTAAGCTCAAATAGGCTTGGTCACAGGTGCCGTTGCTTAAATAATCGATTTCGCGGCTGCCGAAAGCATTGGTTTCTGAGACCGTAATATCAAACGATTTTGAAACGGTCATCTGCGAGTATTTATTGCAAGTAAGGTTTGAAAAAATCTCGGCGGCGCTCTTTTCAAGCTGCGAGCCGTAGTTGCGGCGAAGCTCGGCAAAGGCTTCGCTCAAAACCTCTGCGGCTAAATCGGCACTGTTACAAAAAGCTTTTTGCTTTAAACAGGTCTCGCGCAGTTTAAGCTGAGCCTTCTTCAATTCTTCAAGATCCGAGCACAAGTGAAGCTCTGCCTTAGCCTCGGCAATTACGGTTGCGTGCTCGGCTTTAAGGTTTGAAACCGCTTCCAGAAGCCCGTCGTAATCGGCCTTCATTTTTTCAAAATCGGCAGTAATGCCTTCGGTATTTTGCTTTATTTCCTCAAGCTTATTTTTTACAACCTCGTAAGAAATGTTGCCTATATCGTTGAAAATAAAGTTGATATTTGCCTTTAATTCCTTGCCTTTTGCCGTTTTTTGATTAAGGTTTTCAAGCTCGGCGGTGATTTCCTCCAAACTGCTTGCGGGCTTGTATACCGAATAGAACTTCAAAAGGGTGTCAAGCTCATTTTGAGAGTCAAGTTTTAATTCTTTAATTTCCTGCTCGGCGGTTGCCAGCATTTCCTGTTGTGTCTTAAGGGCCTTGGTATTGCCGTTAGCGTTAGTGGTAGCGGCATTTAAAAGAAGTGCCTTTTGGCTAAGCTCGGCCTGTAGTTCGGAATATGCCGAATTAAGCTGTGAAAGGGTAAGCTTAAGGTCGGAAAGATTTGATTTAAGCTCGGCGCTCTTGCGATTTTTAGCAGTAGATTTTGTAAGACCTAATATAAAAAATATAACGGTAGGAATAAGCAATCCGCTGCCTAATGCTGCAAAAATAAGTTTGTTTATTATCGCAAAGCAAACGAAACTAGCACCGCTAAAGACGGCCGATATAACCGCCAAAATAAAGAAGAGGGCTTTTGCTTTTTGCGGTTTGCCGTCAAGTGCTAAAAGCTCGTTTTCCAAAGCTTCAAGCTTTTCGTTTTTGGCTGAAATATCGCTGCAAAGTGTCTGCTTTTTTTCTTCCAAAAGTGAAATTTCGCCTTTCAAAGCGGCAATATTTTCTTCATTATCCTCGAAATTTTTCAAAGCAGCAATACTTTTATTTATAAGGTCTATTTCATTTTGCTTTGCTTCTATACGGTTTTCGGCAAGACCTACTTTCGAAATGCAAAACTGTAGTTTTTTTAGGAACATTTCGTCTAAAACCGTGCCGTCACTTAAAAGCAGGGCTTTATTAAGCGCGTCAAGCTCGGCTTTAAGGGCTAATAATTTTTCATACTTTTCAACGTTTCGAAAATCCTCTTCCGCACGAAGCTTTACCTTTAAAACTTCGGCTTTTTTGAGAATCAGATTAATTTCGCCCTCTATGGCTGAGGCCTGCGCTTTTTTTGTAAGGTAGGTTTTATGCGCTTCCTCGGCCTTTACTATTTTCAGACCTATTTCGCCCAAGACTTTTTCGTTTTTATCGTATTCGCCTGCACGTCCGCTTTTTGAAATAAGGGCATGTCGGGCTTTTTGTATTCTGGCCAGCACCGCATCAAAGGAAACGTCCTCGTCGGCGGTGGCAGTTATGTTTGCAAGCTTCGAATTAATTTCGCCTTCTGCGGCGGCATCGTTTTGCGGAAAACCGAACTGACCTATAAAAACGCTTCGCTCAAAAGCGGCAGAGGAAAGCCCGAAAAACTGCACGCCTACGGCAGAATCAACGCTCTGATTTGTGCCAAGGTCAAGGTCGAAAAGGGTAGTGCGGTCGGTCGAGTTGCCGCTGCGGAATTCTTTTTCAATTCGGTATTTTTTGCCGCCGTGCTCAAAATCCACGCTTCCCGCCATCTGCGAAGCATCCCACGGGGTATACTTCTTTCGGATGTTCTTTGCAAGGGAGGCAGACTTTGTGTCGCTGCCGTAAAACATCATTTTAATAAAGGACATTACGGTTGATTTTCCCATTTCGTTTTGACCGTAAATAAGGTTAAAACCGTCAGAAAAATCAAGGCTTAAGTTTTTAATTTTACCGAAAGCCGATATATATAACGAATTAATCTTCATCGTACTTCACCTCGCGTGAAAATGCTTTTAGCCCAATATTTAACGCCTCCTGCAAAAGCGGTTTTTGGGTTTCATCGGCAGAATCTATTTTTGCAAGCATTTTTTTAGCAAAAATTCCTTTAAGAGAAATTTCCTCTGCCAAAGCGTTAAGGTCGAAGTCGGGCTCGGTCATATCCTTAATTTTTACAAAATAAAGGCTGTTTTCAATGCGGCTTTTAATTTCGTCGCGGTAAATTCCTTCGTTTTCGGGAATTTTGCCCACAAGGTGCAGTTTGTAAAGATTGTCACCGAAATCTGCACCGAATTTTTCTTTTAATACGTTTAGTATATGCGCCGCGATTTCTTCACCTGTTGAAAGACCTTCGATATTGATTTTTTCAAATATGTGGCGCCGTTTTGAAACTGCCACAAACTCAAGGTTACATACGTTTTTGCCGACTTCGCCAACGTAAACGCCCTTTTCGTCAAGCTCGTCAAAGCCTTGCCCTTCGGGGCAGCCGCAGTAAGCAAAGCTTGTACCTTCAATTTTGCCTATAGGGGTGCGCTTGTGCACGTGACCGAGAGCAATATAATCCATACCTGAATTTTTAATGAAATTGGGGGTAATGGCGTTGTAGTTTGAAGAAAGGTCGCTTTTAAGCTCGCCGTGTTGTACCATAATATTTATATGTGTCGGGTCGGTGGCTAAGGGGAAACGGTCGCGCCCCTTTAAGTATACGCTTTCAAAGGACTTGCCGTAAACCGAAAGGTTAAGCTCGCCAAAGTGAATAACACTCTCTTTTGCGGGCAAAACGTAAAGGTTTTCGGGTGTTTGGCGGGTGACGAAGGGGGAATCGCTTGAAAGCGGGTCGTGGTTGCCTGCGGCAAAAATAACCTTTATAGGTGATGCAGATGCGATTTTTTCAAAAACGGCATCCACAAAACGCGACTCAATTTTGTTAGAATCAAAAAGGTCACCCGAAATCAGCACAAGGTCGGTGTTTCGTTCTTTGGCAAGGTCAATAATTCTTTCAAAGGTCAAAAGTGTTTCAAACTGACGTTGCCGTGCGTCACCTTGCAAAAAACTGTCGGCCGCACCGATATGTATATCCGCAGTGTGCAGAATTTTAATGTTTTCCATTAGGCACAACTCCTTCGTTGCTCTATCTAAATTAAATTGTAACATTTTATTGACGTTTCTTCAAGAAGTAATGTACTGTTTGACATAAAAAGGTTTATTTGGTAGAATAAAATAAAACAAAAAGGTGGGTGAAGAGTGTGGCTTACAGTGATTTTGCGCTTTTTTATGACCGACTTATGCGGGACGTTGACTATAAAAAAAGAAGCGAATATATTTTAAATTTATTTAAAAAGCACGGGAAAACGCCCACTCTTTTGCTGGACCTTGCCTGCGGTACGGGCAATTTCTCGAACCAAATGGCCCTTAAGGGTATTGAAGTTATAGGTGTAGATATGTCGGAGGATATGCTCTCGGCGGCGAGGGAAAATTCGGCCGATTTAGGCGCAGAGGTCCTTTACCTTTGCCAGAGGGCCAGCGAGCTTGACCTTTACGGCACGGTTGACGGCGCGATTTGCTGTATGGACAGCCTTAACCATATCACCAATATAACTGAACTTGAAAAAACACTTTGCAGGGTTTCTCTCTTTATGGAGGAGGGCTCGCTGTTTATATTCGACCTTAACACCCTTTACAAGCACAGTAATGTTTTGGCAAACAATACTTTTGTTCTTGAGGACGAGGAAGTTTTTTGCGTTTGGCAGAATAGGTATGACGAGCAATGCCGCACCACCGAGATAACTCTTGACTTTTTTGCTGCGGCGGGTGAAAATTACGAACGCTACGGCGAGGAGTTTTGCGAAAAGGCCTACACTGATGAGGAAATTGCCGTCTTGCTTGAGCGCGCGGGTCTTGAGCTTGTCGCAATTTATGACGATATGACCGAATTAGCAGTGCAACCCGATAGCGAGCGGGCGGTATATGTTACAAAAAAGAAAAAATAAATTATTTGCAAGTTGTGAAGGCACAGCGCATATAATATCACTGTGGAACTTTTAAATGCTTTGGCTATTATAAAAGTTCTTGAATTTGCTTACAAAAACCAAAAATATTTTTTAAAAAAAGTTCTTGACAAAGTCTTTTTTATATGGTAATATATCATTCGTCGCCGGTGAGATATATGTTGCGAACCAGGCGAGGCCACGTGGGAGCATAGCTCAGCTGGGAGAGCATCTGCCTTACAAGCAGAGGGTC
>CAZHYD010000063.1:0-7290 GCA_964536645.1 uncultured Ruminococcus sp. | reverse complement strand
AAGCGCTTGCTACATATATAAATGTAACAACTCTCTTTTTGAACTAAACAACATTATTAACCCGAATGCGACCGTTTTACGTGATGGTGTGAAAAAATCGGTAAATTCTTACCTTTTAGTGCCGGGCGATATAATTTTTCTTGAGGAAGGGGACTATATTCCTGCCGATGCAAGACTGATAACTTCAAACGAATTCCGTTGTGACGAATCAAAGCTTACTGGCGTTGAAGTACCGGTTGAAAAATATGCCGACCGCATTTTTGACGACATAACCCCTATTGATGAGCGTCAAAATATGGTTTTTTCGGGCACAAACGTTGTTCACGGCAGTGCCACGGCAATTATTGTAGCTACAGGTCTTAACACCGAAAACGGCAAGACCGCTAAAATTATTCAAGATTCGGGCGAGGATAAATTACCGCTTGAAACCGGTCTTGATAACCTTGGCAGAATAACAAATATTGCTATTTTTATAATTTGCGCTTTGATTTTCAGCATAACCGTAATTCAAAATTTCTCAACCGGAAATTTCGCTAATATGACGGTTGGTATGCTGCTTAACACTTTATCCTACGCGGTTGCCGCTATACCGGAGGGTTTACCCGCAATTACGACTGTCGTTTTAGCTATTGGTATTCAAAGAATTTCGCAGGATAATATTATAATTAAGGATACAACTGCAGCCGAAATTTTAGGCCATACTGACATTATTTGCTGTGATAAAACGGGTGTTTTTACCCGCAATAAAATGGAAGTAACGCATATTTTCGACGGCAAGCATATTTTTTCCCTTGACGTTGACGATATTACCGAAAACGCGGCAAGTATTTTAAAAATTGCAGCGGCTTGCTCTACGTTGGAAAACGATTCTACCGAATCGGCAATAGAAAAAGCATGTGTTAAATATAATTCAATGTCCACTCAGGACGTTAAGTCTATTTTCCCGCAAATTTCGCAGATTCCGTTTGATTCCTTCCGCAAGACTATGACGGTTATTACGATGATAAATGAGCGCCCCTTTGCCATTGTTAAAGGCGCACCAGAAACAGTTCTGCCGTATTGTAACAACTGTGACACAAATTCAGTGCTTGCTATTAACGAAGAATTTACGAATCACGCGCTTCGTGTGGTATGTATTGCTATGCGACCGCTTGCCGAAATTCCTACACATCCGCAACCTGAAGATGTTGAACGCGACCTTACTTTTTTGGGTTTAATTGCATTAAACGACCCTCCGCGTGACGGTGTTGTTGAGCAGATTAAATTCTGCGATGAAGCAGGAATTAAAACTGTTATGATAACGGGTGATAACCTACTTACCGCTAAAACCATTGCCCGCAGAATAGGCATTTTAAAAGACGGTACTATTGCGATTACCGGCAGCGAGCTTGCAAAAATGACCGATGAAGAGCTAAAGAATAATATCGAAAACATTTCCGTATTTGCACGCGTTTCGCCCAGTGATAAGGTGCGAATTGTACGCGCCTGGCAGTATGTCGGCAAAATTGTTACTATTACAGGTGACGGTGTTCAGGACGCTCAAGCACTGGCTCTTGCCGACGTTGGTTGCGCCATTGGCAAATTCGGCGCAGACGTTGCAAGAGGAAATGCTGATATTCTAATTTCAAATAACCGCTTTGAGTCCATCGTATGTGCTATTAAAGAAAGCCGCGGCCTATTCAGCAATATCAGAAAATCGGTTTCGTATCTATTTAGCTGTAATATTGCAGAAATTCTTGCAGTATTTATTGGAATTGTTATATTCAAATCCGCGCCCGTTACGGCGGTACAGCTTTTGCTAATTAATATTCTTACCGATTCTGCGCCTGCAATTTCTCTTAGTATGGAAAGCGCTGAAAAGGGCATAATGAAATCAAGGAAGCAAGGAACTTTATGCGGTATTTTCAGTATTTTCGCTATTTTTGAAATTGCTCTTCAAGCAATTTTCATCACCCTTGTTACCCTGTTAGCATTTATTGTCGGAAAAACGGCAGGAAGTATTGACGTCGCTTACACAATGGCTTTTGCAACACTTAGCTTTGCCCAACTTTTCCATTGTGTTAATCATAAATTTGAAGGCTCTGTTATAGGTCAGAAGTTATTCCAAAACAAATTTATGAACTATGCTTTGTTAATTACGTTGTTCGTTACAGTTTTCCTTGTGTTTTCACCTATAGGCGCCGTTTTCGGTCTTACAATTCTAAAATTTAAGCAATTTATACTTTGTCTGATTCTTGGTATTTTAGTAATTCCTTTTGCCGAAATTGTAAAATTTTCTCTCAATAAGTTTTCTAAATAATCTAAAAAACCCTTATTGCAACTACAATAAGGGTTTATCTTTAAGCGAGGTCGACTTATGAGCATTAAGGTTAGCGTTATTGTACCGGCTTATAATACTGAAAATTATATTTCGGATTGTATTGAATCGATTATAGGTCAAACCTTGAAAGATATTGAAATTATAGCGGTGGACGACGGCTCGACCGATAATACACTAAAAATTTTAAAGGATTTTAAGGCGAAAAATCCCGAAATTATTAAAGTTTTTCATAAAAATAACGGTGGGCAGGCGACAGCTCGAAATTTAGCCTTGGAAAAAGCCAAAGGGGAATATATCGCTTTTGTCGACAGTGACGATTTTTTAGAGAGAACAATGCTCGAAGAAATGTATAATAAAGCCATTGAAGACAGTGCTGACGTTGTTGTTTGTGATATTTTAGAGCATAAGGATGGCAAAGCAAATTACTATACTGCCACCGATATTGGTTATAAATTTTCTGTAACGCCGTCCGTTTGCAATAAAATTTTCAAAAATGAAATTGCAAATTCTCAAAAATTTCCTGAATCGATTTGGTACGAGGATTTAGAATATACCTTTAAAATCTTTATGAAAACCGATAAGATCAGCCTTGTAAATAAAGCTCTATACCACACAAATTTACGTGATAATTCTACAATGCGCAACCAAAATTCTGAGAAAAATCTTGATATTTTGACTGCTTTTTCGCATCTGGAAGAAGGTACGGATAATAATTTTCACGATACTTTGGAGTACGTTTATATTGACCATATTTTTATAACCGCAATTAATCGCGTAGCGGCGCAAAAAACCAAAGAAAAGGGTAGGGTTATTAAAAAACTCCGACTTTACGGACTTTCAAAATACCCTAAATTCTATAATAACGAGCATTTTAATAATATGCCGATAAAAAGGCGTATAATTTCCGTTTTAAACGCTTACGGCTTTGCTTTTGTTTCTCAATTCATCTTTAAGTTTATTTCACTTTTAAAAAAATAAGCGGTGGTTTTATGAAAAAGATAATAGGCGCTTTTTCCTTTGTGAAAAGGAATTTGCTCTTTTTAATATTGGCTTTTCAGCCGTTTTTGGACATAATTTCATATATTCAGCGCGACAATGCGACTTCGTTTGCGGGATACATTCGACTTTTTATCACCCTTTTCTTGCCCGTTTATGCGCTAATAACGGTTAAAAATAAAAAACCGCTTGTAGTTTGGCTTTCACTTATAGCCGTTTTTTCTGCTTTACACATTTTAAACTGCTTTAGAGTAGGGTATATGGATTTTTATTTGGATATAAGGTACCTTTTGTCAGTCGTTTCAGCTCCGATAATTTTAATTTCGTTTTCCTTTCTTTTTGAAAAGGAAGAGCTTAGAAGTCAAATTTTATCGGCATTAACTGTAAATATTACGGTAATATTTGTCACGTTTTATATTTCATATTTTACAAAAACAGGACTTGTAACCTATTCTTCTTCGCTTACAGGTTGGACTGGTTGGTCCGCTATTCCTAACGCGCAAAGCGTAATTCTTGCCGCCGTTTTGCCCTTTGCGGTTTATCTTTTGCTGAAATACACCGGTAAATTCTTTGTTTTGCCTATTTTGGCTATTGCCTTTATTTATATTACCAACGCTACAATGGCCGCATATTTAAGCCTTATTGTAGTTTTAGTAGGGTATTTAATTTTTATAATTTGCAGTTTCTTTATTAAGAAAAAGGATAAATTTCCCGTTTATATCGTTGTAGCCTTTACGCTTGTTATTGCTCTTGTAATTGCGGCGTATCCTTATTCACCGCGCTATACGGTAGACGTAAACGAGCAAACAAAGCAGTCTGAAAAAGAAAATTTAATTCAAAGCGGGATAACTTTAGGTGATTTTGACCCTTATGACGACGTTATTTCACCTGCGGAAGAGGTATATCTTAAAAATATTGATCCTGTTTTAATAGAGCGTTTCGGTGAAATAAAGGTCCTTAATGCATACGGTGACAACCTTAATTCAAAGGGAATTACCGATATGCGTCTTAAAAAACGCATTTTTGCTTCACTTGTTTTTAAAGAAAGCGATTTTTTAACAAGGCTTGTCGGTTTTGAGTATTCGGAAATGGTGTATCAAGGCAAAATTTATGACCCCGAAAATGATTTTCCTGCAATATTATATTATTACGGATATCTTGGATTTGGTATTTATATTTTGCTTATAGGATACTTCCTTGCAAGAATTTTAAAACAACTGATTTTTGACTTTAAAGAAACCTTTAATTCGTTTAATTTTGCGGTATTTTTAAGCTATATTTTGCTTTTGGGCGCGGCTCTCTTTTCGGGATATATGCTTAGAAAACCGAATGTTTCTATATATTTGGCAGCGATTTTACTGCTGATTTTATCGCGTACTGAGCCCCTTACAAAAGATATTAAAAGAGGAAAAGATGACTAAAAACAGACTGGCTAACAACGTATTTTACAATATGCTGTATCAGATAATCGCAACTGTTTTGCCGATTATTACAACACCCTACATTGCAAGAACTTTAGGTCTTTCGGCAAACGGTATACACACCTTCTGCGAAAGTATTGCAACCTATTTTATAGTTATTGCAAATCTCGGAAGTTCGCTTTACGGCATTAAAAAAATAGCGCAGGTTAGGGAAGACCCGATTAGTCTTTCTAAAACTGCACTGGATATAATCGTAATGCGCCTTGTGTTGACGTTTTTGACGCTGGGAATATATATTCCTGTCTTTTGCATAAACGGCCAATATGCCTTAATTTTCGCAATACAAGCGATAAATATTTTCGCCGCAGGTATTGATATTTCCTGGTTTTTTCAAGGTATTGAAGATTTTAAAAAGGTAACGATTAGAAATCTTACGGTAAAATCAGTATTTTTGGTACTTGTTTTCACCCTTATTAAATCGCCAAAAGACTTGCCGCTTTACGTGTTGATAACCGTTTTAAGCGTATTATCCGGCACCGTTTTAATGTACCTTTACTTACCTAAATATGTAAAGCTTACTAAGTGCGGCAAAATCCGTCCTTTCAGCCACTTAAAAGGCTCTCTGTTGCTTTTTGCGCCTCAGGCAATGAATTATATCTATTCGCTCTTAGATCGCAGTATGCTCGGCGTAATCAGAAATACCGATATGGTGAGCATTTACGATATGGCACAACGTATAACCAGAATGATTACGGCGGTACTGCAGTCGGTAGGATTTGTTATGATGGCTAAGGTTTCAAACCTTAGTGTTAATGATGACACAGATTCTATAAAGAATTATATCAGAAAATCACTCAATTTTAATTTGTTTTTTGCCGTTCCCGCAACTTTTGGTCTAATTGCCGTTGCCGATGATTTAGTCCTCGTATTTTTAGGCAACGAATTTTTAAGCGTTGCACCGCTTTTAAAGCTACTGTCGGTTTTGATACTGACTATGTCAATTAACAGCCTAATCGGCTATCAGCTTTTAATCCCGTTAGGATATGAAAAGAATTACACTATAGCCACCGCAGCAGGTGCCGCAACAAACCTTATACTTAACTTATTTTTATTAAAGCCTTTTGGTTTTTACGGCGCGGCTGTTTCATCAATATCAGCTGAGATTATCGTTTTTATAATCGCATTTGCAAAGGTTAAAAATTACTTTGATATTAAACTGATTTTAAAGGATAATCTTATAGTTTTGCCCGTATCTTTAGTTATGACAGTTGCGATTTTTTCTCTTTCCGTTTTACCGATTTCACATATCTTCCGTCTTGCAACACAAGCAGTTTTAGGCGTTTTAATTTACGTGTTAATTATGTATTTTTGCAAAAACGAAACCTTACGATATCTCTTAAACTTTGCAAAATCTATCTTCAAAAAATGAAAGGATTACTTTTATGGAAATCAGCGTTATTATTCCTGTTTATAATCTTGAAAATTATATAAATAAAGGTTTGATTTCTGTGGAAAATCAAACCTTTAAGGATTTTGAAGCAATTATTGTTAACGACGGAAGTACCGATAATTCGGAAAAGATAATAACCGCTTTTTTAGATAAAAACCATAATTTCAGGCTTATAAATACCGAAAATTGCGGTGTTTGGTCAGCCAGAAACCTCGGAATTAAAGAGGCTGTAGGCAATTATATCGTATTTCTTGACGGGGACGATTACGTCGCACCTGATTATCTTGAAAAACTACACACAGCCGCTTTAGAAAACGGTGCCGATATGGCAGTATGTTCGGCTTATAACTTAGACGAAAAAGGCAATACAATAAACGTTAGCGAAAACGTTGTGGTTCAAAACGTAACGAATATTAATGATGACCCGAGCATACTTTTCACTTATCCTGCGCCTTGGGGTAAGATTTTTAAAACAACATTATTTGAGGGGCTTTGTTTTCCCGAATGTAAAAGATATGAAGATATACGACTTATACCGAAGCTCTTTTTAAAAGCTTCTAAAGTGGTTTTTTTGCCAGATAAACTCTATTATTACGTTGCCCGAAAGGGCTCTGCTATGAATAGTGTTTCGGCAGGAGAAAACCTAGAAATCATATCCGCATTCAAAGATTTGAGCGACTATTTTAAAGAAAATAACTTATATAACACCTACAAAGACGAAATTGAATTTTTAGTTATAAGGCATATCGCAATTTCTGCATTAACGCGAACGATAATGTCGAATGACAGTAGGAATAGGGAAGTGTTGGCAAAAATTAATTCATACTTGAATTCTTTTGCTACGCTTTATAAAAACAAATATATTAAAACGCTTGGCAGTAACAAAAAATTGATTTTATTTTTAAACCGAAACAAATTATACTGTATTACAAAAATTTTAATGCAACTGAAATCAAAATAAATTGTTAAATTTTTAACAAAAGGGAAGTTCGTTTTTAAAAAGGCAAGGGTAAAAACAAAACACTGCAAAGCGAATTTCTTTACAAGGTATTTTTAGAGAAAAAAAGAAGAACCTCAACAAAGCTAAAAGCATGTCGAAGTTC
>CAZHYD010000062.1:0-7349 GCA_964536645.1 uncultured Ruminococcus sp. | reverse complement strand
AACAATTGGAAATTCTACTCATAATTTCTACAAAAAGTGTGATACTAATATCACACTAAAATTGTAAAAAGAGGAGATTTATATATGAAAGCAACAGGTATTGTTAGACGCATAGACGATTTAGGCAGAGTCGTTATTCCAAAAGAAATCAGAAGAACTATGAGAATTCGTGAAGGAGACCCGTTGGAAATTTATACCAATGCGGGCGGGGAAGTGATATTCAAAAAATATTCACCTATTGGTGAATTATCGCCCATTGCGGTGCAGTTTGCAGAAGCGCTGGGCTCACTTACCGAGCTTGCGGTGGTTATTTGCGACAGGGACCATTGTGTTGCCGCGGCAGGAGTTTCCAAAAAAGAGGTAATTGAGCGGCCGGTCACTCCTTTTCTTGAGGACGTTATGGAGCAGCGCCGCAGTGTTACCCTTTCGCTTACCAACAAAAAGCAGGCACTTGAGGGGGTTGACTATTCGATCTGCGTGGCTGTGCCGATAATAAACGCGGGCGACGTAAGCGGCGCAGTAGTTCTTATGAGCAATGACGATAGCTCTACTGCGACCGAAAGCGATATTAAGCTTGCCGGTGTTGCTGCTGATTTTTTGGCCAAGCAAATGGAATAACAAAATTTAAAATAAGTTCCACTTTGGTGGAGCTTATTTTGTTATATTAAAAGTTGATTTATTGGTATTTATTATGGTATAATAAAATGTAAATGTTATTTTGTGACATATTTGTCGAACTAACAGAAACCGATTTGGAGATATAACGATGGAAAATACTATCAGAAAAACTAAAATTGTATGCACGATAGGCCCTGCCTGCTCTGACGAGGAAACCATAACAAAAATGTGTATTGCGGGTATGAACGTTGCGCGACTTAACTTTTCGCACAACACCCATGCCGACCACGCGTTGCGCATTGAAACCGTAAAAAAGGTGCGCGAAAAGCTGGGACTGCCCATAGCTATTATGCTTGATACTAAGGGTCCCGAATACCGAATTAAAACCTTTAAAAACGGAAAAATTTACCTTAAAGAAGGGGACGAATTTGCCTTTACCGCCAATGAAATTGAGGGTGACGAAACCCGTGTTTCAGTAAATTACAAGGACCTTGCAAACGACCTTAAGGTAGGGGACACCATTCTTCTTAACAACGGACTTTTAAAGTTTGAGGTTGTTTCTACTACCGATACCGACGTTTTAACGAAGGTTTTAATCGGCGGCGAGCTTTCGGACAGAAAGAGTATGAGCTTCCCGAACAAAACCCTTAAGCAGATTTATTTAAGCGAGCAGGATAAGCAGGACATTCTTTTCGGTGTAGAACACGGGGTTGATTTTATCGCTTGTTCGTTTGTATCCTCCAAGCAGGACGTGCTTGACGTGCGTAATTTCCTTAAGGAAAACAATGCAGAAGGCATTGGCCTTATTGCTAAAATTGAAAACCGTTCGGGTGTGGATAATATCGACGAAATATGCGAAGTTTGCGAAGGTATTATGATAGCCCGCGGAGATATGGGTGTGGAAATTCCTTTTGAAGAGCTGCCCGCAATACAGAAAATGCTTATGACCAAGTGCCGACTGTTAGGCAAGCGCGTTATCACCGCTACCGAAATGCTTGAGTCTATGATATACAATGCCCGTCCGACCAGAGCCGAAATTTCCGACGTGGCAAACGCCGTTTACGACGGCACAAGCGCAATTATGCTTTCGGGCGAAACCGCTGCGGGCAAATACCCCGTTTTAGCGGTTGAAACAATGGCAAGAATTGCACTTAACACCGAGCAGAACATTCACTATGATAAGAGATTTCGCAACCGCGAATTTAAGATTAAAAACACGGTTGACGCTATATCACACGCAACCTGCGGTATGGCTATCGATATTGATGCCGAGGCTATTGCAGTTTGCTCGCTTTCGGGTATGACGGCGAGAATGGTATCCCGTTTCAGACCCCCTATGCCCATAATCGGTATCACTACCGACGAAAAAAGTTGGCGCAGACTTTCGCTTTCGTGGGGAGTTATTCCCGCTATGTGCGACAGCTACACCTCGACCGACGTGCTTTTCTTTACCGCCGCTAACCTTACGAAGCAGACCTTAGGTTTAAAGAATGGTGACCGCATCGTTATGACAGGCGGTGTTACTAACGGAAAGAGCGGTAACACAAACCTTATAAAAATAGAAACATTTTAAATTTTAGATTTTTTTAAAGGAAGTAGCGTTTTGAATAAATACAAAACCCTTTTATCCAACACCCTGCTTATAAGTATGGGTACATTCGGCTCAAAGCTGCTGGTCTTTTTAATGGTAAGGTTTTACACAGGCTACCTTACCCCTTCGGATTACAGCACCGCCGACCTTATAACACAAACCGCAAATCTGCTTTTCCCCATAATTTCTATGGGGCTGGCCGACGCGGTTTTCCGCTTTGCGCTGGACGAAAATGCCGACCGAAAGAGCGTTTTTTCAACAGGTGTTTTAATGACCACCGCGGGAGCGTTGCTTTTTGCCGCCGTAATACCGCTTTTATCCTTTGTAGAAGATTTTAAAGGCTACGTGTGGCTTATAGTAGCCTACACAATGGCGGCGGCATACCACGCCCTTTGCTCGCATTACGTAAGGGCGATAGGCAAAACCGCCCTTTTCGCCATACAGGGAATATTTAACACTATAACCGTAATCGTACTTAACATTCTTTTCCTTGCGGTTTTTGATTGGGGAGTTATGGGTTACGTGCTGTCTGTTATTATTGCAGACTGTCTTTGCACCGTATTCCTATTTGTTAAAGAAAAGCTTTGGCGTGTGGTTACCCTTAAAGTTGATAAGGCTATAATTCCAAAAATGCTTAAATACAGTCTGCCGCTTATACCTACCACGATTTTTTGGTGGATAACCAGCGTTTCTGATAGATATATGGTAAACGGAATGATCGGCAGCCACGCTAACGGTATTTATACCGTTTCTTACAAGCTGCCCACCTTGCTGACCTTAGTTTCCACAATATTTATGCAGGCATGGCAGTTTTCAGCCGTTAGTGAGGACCGTACCGACGATACTGCCCGCGCAAACTTTTTCTCAAGCGTATGGCGCTCGTTCCAAGCAGTTATGTTTTTAGCGGGAAGCCTTGTAATTGTTTTTGCAAAGCCTGCTATGAAGCTGCTCACCACCGAAGAATATTACGCAGCTTGGCAGTACATACCGCTACTGTCTGCCGCTATGGTTTATACGGCATTTGTTTCCTTCCTTGGCAGTGTTTACGTTGTAACCAAAAAGAGCAATATTTCTTTTATTACCTCCATTCCGGGACCGGTTATAAACATTCTTCTTAACTTTTTGCTTATACCGTCACCTTTAGGGGTACAGGGCGCGGCCATTGCTACGGTTACAAGTTATTTCTTGGTTTTTGTTATCAGAATTTTCGATGTAAGACGTCATATAAAATTTAACCTTTACGGTTGGCATATTACCCTTAACACCGTCATACTGTTTATTCAGGCGGCAATTATGATATTCAGTCCTAAAGGCTGGATACCTATGCAAATAGCTTGCGTTGTATCCTTGCTTTTAATAAACGCAAAATTCTTATTGCAATGCGCAGAGAAGATTTTAACACCTATTTTCAGGAGAATTAAAAAATAATGTTCGACTTTTTGTTTAAAACCCTGTGGGGCAAGATTATTGCAACCCTATTTATATCAATGGTTCCCGTAATAGAGCTTCGCGGCGCAATACCTTACGCTACGGGAATGGGACTTTCGCCTACGGTTGCAATTCCCGTAGCTATGGTGGGTAATCTTATTCCCATTCCCTTTATTATTTTGTTTATCAAAAAGATTTTCGCTTGGATGCGCAAGGTCAGCCCAAAGCTTAATAAGGTGGTTGACCGAATGGAAGCCAAAGCCGAAAAGAATAAGGCAAAAGTTCTGAGATACGCTTTTTGGGGACTTGTGTTATTTGTTGCAATTCCTCTTCCGGGAACGGGCGCTTGGACTGGAGCCTTAGTTGCGGCTATGCTTGATATGCCTCTTAAAAAGGCCTTTCCCGCAATTGCTCTGGGTGTAGTTATAGCGGGTATTGTAGTGGCTTTTGTGAGTTATGGCGCCGCTTCGCTTTTCTTTTAAAGCGGGGCTTGACAAAAGCTTTGTGATATGTTAAATTTGTCCTATAGATAGAGGCGCGATTAGCTATCAGTAACTTTTGAATGTAAATTTCGGCAGAAAGATGTCAAAAGCGAAAGGAACTGTCGCCGAAAGCGAGTATCGGCAGGTACCCGACTTGGTAAATCGGAATAACATCCGTTTTACTGTCGCATTTGCGGAGTGCTATCAAAACGGAAATAAAATTGTGCATAAACGTGCGCATTTTCTTCTTTTGGTAGCCGAGCAATCGGCTATTTTTTTGTGTTGAAAGGAAGTAATAAAATGAAAACTCCAATTTTTGAAGGTATGGCAACAGCCCTTATAACCCCTCTTACCGAAAACGGTATTGATTATGAGGCATTCGGCAAACTTATTGACTGGCAGATAGAGGAGGGTATAAACGCCCTTGTTATCTGCGGTACTACGGGTGAATCTTCCACCCTTACCGATGAGGAGCATAAGGATGCCATCGCCTATGCCGTAAAGCGTGTCTCGGGCAGAGTTCCCGTTATTGCGGGCACAGGCTCTAACGATACGGCCTACGCTTTAGAGCTTACAAAATTTTCATGTGAAGCGGGTGTAGACGCTGTTTTGGTTGTGACACCTTATTACAATAAGGCAACCCAAAACGGACTTATCAAAATGTTTACCGCTATTGCGGATGCTTCAACTGTTCCCGTAATTCTTTATGACGTTCCCTCCCGTACGGGTGTGGGAATGGCCCCTAAAACAGTAGCCGCTTTGGCAGAGCACCCCAACATTAACGCTATTAAGGCGGCAAGCGGAAATATATCCTCAATTGCGGAAATGTTTGCCCTCTGCGGTGACAAAATTAACGTTTATTCCGGTAACGACGACCAGGTAATCCCGATAATGTCGCTCGGCGGCAAGGGTTGTATTTCGGTGCTTTCAAACCTTTTGCCGAAAGAAGCTGCGGTTATGTGTAAGAAGTTTACCGATGGGGACGTAAAGGGTGCCGCTAAAATGCAGCTCAATTATTTGCCCCTTATAAACGCGCTATTCAGCGAGGTTAACCCCATTCCCGTTAAAGCGGCCATGGCCAAAATGGGCTTTTGCGAGGATTATTTAAGACTTCCGCTTACACCGATGGAAGACGCTACCCGCGAGGTTCTTTACAAAGAAATGCAGAAAGTCGGTATTAAATTTTAATTTAGGAGCATTAGATGATTTGCGATAACCTTTCAGTTAATGAAAAGGGTCACCTTGCTTTTGCAGGCTACGATACCGTAGACCTTGCAAAAAAGTACGGTACACCCCTTTACTTAATGGATGAAAATAAAATAAGAGAACACGTCAGAGCCTATAAAAAAAGTATGGCGGAAAATCTGCCCGAAGGCTCTTTGCCCGAGTATGCCAGCAAGGCCTTTTCCTGCAAACGAATTTACGAAATAATGGCTGAAGAGGATATTGACATTGACGTTGTATCGGTGGGTGAAATTTATACCGCCTTTTCCGCAGGGTACCCTATGTCACGTGCGTTTTTCCACGGCAATATCAAGACCGATGCGGATATTCGCTTTGCAATTGAAAAGGGTGTGGGTTACATTGTAATTGACAGCCTTGACGAAATTTTTGCCCTTAATGAAATCGCAAAAGAAAAGGGCATTATGCAAAAGGCGTTGGTGCGCGTTTCCCCAGGTATAGACCCCCATACCCACAAGAAAATATCAACCGGCTCACTTGACTGTAAGTTCGGTCTTGGTATTGAGGACGGCCAAGCAAAGAAAGCGGCGCAAGCTGTACTAAATTCTTCAAATATAGAACTTTGCGGCTTTCACTGCCACGTAGGCTCGCAGATTTTCGAGTCGGAAACCTTTGCTTTAGCGGCCGAAATGATGCTTGAATTTATGGTGGATATAAAGGAAAGCTTTGGCTACTTGGCCGATATATTAAACCTAGGCGGCGGTTTCGGTGTGCGTTATACTGAGAGCGACCCTTCTATAGACGTTACCCAAAAAATAGCCGAATTAGCTAATTCTTTAAAGGAACTTTCCGCTAAAATGCAGATTGCTTTGCCTAAAATTCACCTTGAACCCGGCCGCAGTCTTGTTGCCGACGCGGGAATAACACTCTACACGGTGGGTGCGGTCAAGGAAATAAAGGGTCACAAAAATTATGTTTCTATTGACGGCGGTATGACTGATAACCCCCGTTTTGCACTTTACGAAGCCGTTCATTCGGTTATACTTGCTTCAAGAGCAAATGAAGAAAATAATTATCCTGCAACCGTTGCGGGCAGGTGCTGTGAATCGGGCGACCTTATAGGCGAAGATTACCTTATGCCTAAACCCCAAAGAAATGATGTTTTGGCGGTGCTTACAACAGGTGCTTATAATTATTCAATGGCTTCAAATTATAACCGCGTGTCGCGTCCGCCCGTTGTAATGCTATCGGACAAAGGCGACTATCTTGCCGTTAAACGCGAAACATTAGAGGATATTACAAGACTGGACGTTTGAGGTAAAAATATGGTAAATATTGGAAACGATTGGGATGAAATTTTGGCTGACGAATGGGAAAAGCCTTATTATAAGGACCTTCGTGCCTTTTTAAAGGAGGAGTACAAAACCCATACGGTTTATCCCGATATGTATGATATTTTCAACGCGCTTAAATACACCTCATTTGAAGATACGAAGGTTGTAATAATAGGGCAGGACCCATACCACGGTTTTGGTCAGGCACATGGGCTTTGCTTCTCGGTTAAAGAAGGCGTAACTCCGCCGCCGTCGCTTAAAAACATTTTTAAAGAATTAAATACCGACGTCGGCCGCGAAATAACCGCAAACGGCGACCTTACCTGCTGGGCAAAGCAGGGTGTACTGCTTCTTAACGCGGTTTTAACCGTGAGAGAGGGTATGCCCACAAGCCATAAGGATAAGGGTTGGGAAAAATTTACCGACCGCGTGATTTCAGAACTTAACCGCAAACAAACCCCCGTTGTGTTTTTGCTGTGGGGCGCGTATGCTCAAAAAAAGGCCCAAATTATAACAAATCCTATACATAAAAAACTTTTAAGCGTTCATCCAAGCCCTTTGTCTGCCAGCCGCGGATTTTTGGGTTGCAGGCATTTTTCCAAAACAAACGAAATTTTAAGGGAAAGTAATTTATTGGAAATTAAGTGGTAATTGACATTTTTTGTCTTTTGTGATAGTATAAAATTATAATAATTACGGAGGCAGCAGAAATGA
>CAZHYD010000061.1:0-7384 GCA_964536645.1 uncultured Ruminococcus sp. | reverse complement strand
GCGACTATCGCGTGGTTTTCGTTATACAAAAAAGATTGGTTTACCAAAGCGGTAAACCAATCACATTTAAAAATTATTTGTTATTTCAGTTCGGCAATCGTTACGCCGTTTTCGCCCTCACCGAAAGTGCCCAAACGGAAGCTTTTAACCGATTTATGTGAGCGAAGATAAGCCTGAACGCCCTTTCGCAAAACTCCCGTGCCCTTGCCGTGAATAATGCGTATCGTTTCAAGTCCCGAAATAAGCGCGTTATCGATATATCGGTCAAGTTCAAGAACCGCCTCGTCGGTAGCAAAACCTCTTATATCGATTTCGCCCGAAACCTCACGCTCGGCACGCGACTGTAACCCCGTTACGTTACGTGTCTTTTTAATTTCGGTAGATTTTGAGCCTTTTTTCTTCAAAAGATTTTCTACACAAACCAGCATTTTCATAGAGCCCGACATTACGTAGACCTGTTTGCCGTCGGGTTTTATGTCAACCACTGTCGCATCTCTGCCAAAATCTTTTAGTACGACTATATCCCCTATCTCCAAGTCGGTAACCGCTTCACCCTCTACATATTTTGCTTCGACAGGGTCGGCGGCTTCTTCCATTTCCTTAATTACGGATTTATATGCAAGACGTGCCTTTTCTGTGTTTTTCGCGGCGTTTTCGGCGTTAATACTCTTCTTAAGTTCTTCAAGCTCGTTAAGTAATAAGCTTGATTTATACCTTGCCGCTTCAATAATATTGTTAGCTTCTTGCCTTGTTTTTTGGGTAAGCTTTTCGCGGGAAGCTTCAAACTCTCTTTCGCGTTGCAGGACTTTTTCTTTAGAAATTTCCATCTCTCTGCGAAGTTTTCGCGCCTTTTTATGCTCGTTATCGGCAGAAATACGCGCTTTTTCGAGGGCTGCAACCACCCTTTCAAACCGCATATCCTCGTCAGATATCTGGTCTGAAGCATTTTTAATTATATCGTCGGCAAGGCCTAGTCTTCTTGAAATCGCAAAAGCGTTCGACCTGCCCGGCATACCCGTTATAAGCCTGTATGTAGGGCGAAGCGAGGTAACGTCAAACTCACAAGAAGCGTTTTCAACCCCATCAGTATCAATAGCGTAAGACTTCAGCTCAGGATAGTGAGTTGTTGCGGCAACCTTTGCACCCAAAAAAGAAAGCTTCATAAGGATAGCCTTTGCAAGCGCCGCGCCTTCAATGGGATCGGTACCAGCGCAAAGTTCGTCAAACAACACTAACGAGTTGTTGTCAGCATTGTCGAGAATATATATTATGTTAACCATATGTGACGAGAAGGTTGAAAGCGACTGCTCAATACTCTGTTCGTCACCTATATCGGCAAAAATCTTACCGTAAACGGCTATTTCGCTGCCGTCATCGGCAGGAATCATAAGTCCGCACATTGTCATAAGGGTAAGAAGGCCCAAGGTTTTAAGGGAAACGGTTTTACCGCCAGTGTTGGGCCCCGTTATTACAAGCGTGTTATAACTTTTGCCGAGTTCAACCGTTATCGGAACTACTGATTTATAGTGTATAAGCGGGTGTCTTGCATTTTTAAGATAGGTCTTGCCAACCGTGTTGATTTTAGGCAAAACCGCCTTCATTTTATAGGCAAGACGGGCTTTAGCAAAAACAAGGTCAAGCTCTGCCGCCGCCTTGAAAGAGGCAATTATAGAATCGGCAAAAGAAGCCGCTTCAGCGGAAAGTTCGGCCAAAATACGCTCGATTTCTTCCTGTTCGTTAAGCTTTAAAACCCTTATTTCGTTGTTTGTCTCTACTACTGACATAGGCTCAATAAATACGGTAGAGCCTGTTGACGAGGTATCGTGCACAATGCCGCTGATCTGAGCCTTGTGCTCAACCTTTACGGGAACTACAAACCTACCGTCACGCTGAGTGATGATAGCTTCCTGCAGATATTTTTCAGAGCTTCCGTGCACGATTTTATCAAGCAAGCTTCGAATTTTTGCCGAGCGCGAAACAATTTTTCTTCTTATATCGTAAAGTGCGGGCGAAGCATTATCGGAAATTTCATCGTCACTTTTTATAATATAAGAGATTTTTTCTTCAAGATATTTGTTCGGAGTAAGGCTATCAAATAAAAAATCCAGCCTTGAATCCTTAACACCCGAACAGTTATTGCGCCATTCCTTAAGACTGCGAATCACCCTAAGGGTTGCGGCAATATTAAGCAGTTCTCTGGTAGTCAATACAGCCGAAGCCGATGCACGCATTAAAGGCGACGACACGTTTACAGCGCCGCTAAAGGTGGGAGAGGTGTATTTCGACATAAAAATATACGCCTCATCAGTCTGACCCAAAATGTTTGCGACCGTATCAAAAGAGGTTTCGGGTTTTAGCGAAAGCGCCGCTTCCTTAGCATCTGCAATAGCCGTTTCATTTGCCAGCAATACAAGTATTTTATCAAGTTCAAGTGTTTTTAAATATCTGTCGATATTGTAACTCATCATTTCTCCTTTACGGCGTTAAAAAATTCGAGTGTTTTAAAATTATAGTCGGTTTGCACCCCTATAAACTTTTCGGTAACGTCAGATAGCATTAGGGCGCTGTCCTTTGGTATCTGAAAAGAATATAGCTTTTCAAATTTCGAATAAACAATATGCCTCATAGCTGATAGCATTGTGCGAGAAAGCGGTATTCCATCTTTTGAAACCGAACAGTCCGTGCAACAAAGCTTGCCGTCCGTCAAATCAAAATACATTACGTCATTTTCAAATTCGCCGCACTCTTTGCAGGCTATAAGATCGGGTGTGTAGCCGCCCAAAACCGCAATTCTAAGCTCGGTAATGGCTTTGATAACGTTAGGGTCTCTTTTTTCCTTGATTAAAAAATGCAAGGAATTTAAAACAAGGCGCAAAAGTTCCTCGTTGGGTGTTCCCTCCTGCCCAAAAATTAAGCCTAATTCACAAATATACTGTGAAAGGGCCAGTACGGTAATATCACTCCCTAAAGAAAAGAATGAAGTTATCGGTACAGCTTCATATATACGGTTGGTACCGTTTTTATAAAGAATTGTAAAAGAAGAATATGTAAGTAAAGCGGTGGCTGCCCCTTTTTTAGAGGTAATGTTTTTAGCGCCTGCCGCAAAGGCTTTTACTATACCGTATTCACGGGTAAGCAGAGTGACCAAACGGTCACTCTCCCCCACACTTACTTCTTTCAGAACTAAACCCTCGGTCGTAAACCGCGTTTGTTGTTGAGCCACTTATATTGTTCTCCTTGCAGGTATTCACATATTCCAAATAATCGGAAACCTTTCCGCTTTTTAAAAATCTAATCCAACTGTCCTCGGGCAGCATATCATCACTTCCTCAAAAAAAGTGTTGACATTAGACCAAAAAATATGAAAGGAAATATTAGTCAAGCCCGAAGGTATGACTGAGACCCTGACGGTTGCGCCAGTCCTCCTTAACCTTTACCCAAAGCTTTACGTTTGCTCTGATACCGAAGAAATCTTCAATATCGCGCCTTGCCATAGAGCCGACTCTTTTAAGGGTTGCGCCGCCTTTTCCGATAATAATGCCCTTGTGGGATTCCTTTTCGCAAATAACGGTAGCTTCAACCTCTACAATAGGCTCGCCCTGTGCAGTGTCACGCTCGACAAAGCGTTCAAGGTCAATAGCGATACCGTGCGGTACCTCTTTATCAAGCACTCTTAACAGCTTTTCTCTTATCATTTCGGCAACCATAACCTTTTCGGGCTGGTCGGTAACGTCATCATCGGGGAAATAATGAACCGAAGGCTTTGCAAATTTATTAAGCTCTGCAAGCATAATGTCAACCCCGTCGCCCGTTCTTGCGGAAAGCGGAATAACTGCCTTAAACTCAAATTCGTTACTGTATTTAGTTATAATGTTAAAAAGCTCTTCCTTTTTTTCCAAAAGGTCAATTTTGTTTATAACAAGTATTGCCGGAAGCTTACGCTTTTTGAGTTGATTTAAAAGCTCTGTTTCGGCGGGAGCAAAGGTATCTTCCTTGACAAATCTCGAAGCAGCGTCTACCACCAGTACCGCCGCGTCAACGTCGGTCATACCGTCACCCACAGCCTTGTTCATATTTACGTCAAGCTCGTTTCGTGCCTTATGAAAACCGGGAGTATCAATAAAAACGAACTGTGTTTCATCCTTAGTGTAAATGCCCCTTATTTTCGTACGGGTGGTCTGCGGCTTGTTCGAAACGATTGACACCTTTTGACCCAGTATTTTATTCATAAGGGAAGATTTGCCCACGTTGGGCATACCGATTATGGTTATAAATGCAGATTTTTCTCTCATAAACTTCTCACTTTAATTTTTTGTTATTCCAAGTCCCAGCGCTTCAAGCACAGCCTCTTCCTTTTCCCGCATAATTTCCTGCTCAAGTCCTCCGTTTACGTGGTCATACCCCAGAAGGTGAAGCATTGAATGAACGGTTAAAAAGGCAATTTCTCTTTTTATGCCGTGACCGTAAAGATCAGCCTGGGCTTTGGCGTGGTCTAAAGAAATTACCACATCGCCAAGCATTTTAGCGTTAGTTTCGGGGTTTATATCGTAAACTCCGTTTTCACCGAGGGGAAAAGACAGCACGTCGGTAGAAGCGTCAATATTACGGAAATTCTTGTTCATTTCCTTTATTTCCTCATCGGATACAATGCTTACGTCAACCTCTGCAGCGTCTTCAAATTTTTCAAAAGCCAAGGTTGCGTTGCAAGCTCTTCTTATCAGCAAGCGTGTGCCTGCAGGCAATAAGGAAGACCGAATTTTTGTAAAAATTTTTACTTTAACACTCATTTACTTTCAGCACTTCTTTCATAAGCTTTTATTATTTCCTGCACCAAACGGTGACGCACAACGTCCCTGCCTGTAAGGCGCTTGATTGCAATATCATCAATATTTTTCAGTATTTTAACTGCTTCCTTAAGACCCGATTTTTTGCCATCCGGCAGGTCTATTTGGGTAACGTCGCCCGTTACAACCGCTTTTGAATTAAAGCCCAGACGCGTTAAAAACATCTTCATCTGTTCGCGGGTGGTATTTTGCGCTTCGTCAAGAATAATAAAACTGTCGTCAAGCGTTCTGCCGCGCATATACGCCAAAGGCGCCACCTCAATATCACCGCGTTCAAGACATTTTTGAAAGGTTTCACTGCCCAGCATTTCATAAAGCGCGTCATAAAGCGGGCGCAAATACGGGTCAACCTTTTGCTGAAGATCACCCGGCAAAAAACCGAGCTTTTCGCCCGCTTCAACGGCAGGTCTTGTTAAAATTATGCGGTTTACCTTTTTTGCTCTGAAAGCCGTAACCGCTTCGGCAACAGCCAGATAGGTTTTACCCGTTCCTGCAGGGCCGACACCTATTGTTATCGTGTTGTTTCTTATTGCTTCAACATACTGCTTTTGACCGATGGTTTTGGGCTTTACGGGCTTGCCGCTTGCAGTAATGCAAATTGAAGATGCATCGGTAAGGTTTTGAACCTTATCCTCTTCACCGTTGTCAACAAGTGATGCTACATAGCCGATATTCTGTTCGTTTAAGCCTTCGCCCTTGTCAATCATAAAAATAAGCCCCTTTATAGTTTTGCAGGCAGCGGTCACGTTCTCTACGTCGCCCTTTACCCTGATTTCACTCCCGTGTGACGTAACCGACACGTTGTAGCGGTTTTCTATCCATCTGATGTTCTTATCAAAATTACCGAAAAGATTCGCAATTTGCTCAATACGTTCAATATCTACAACTTGTTCAAACAATACGCTATCTCCTAAAAAATAATATATATCTATTTTATTATATAACAAAACACCTTATTTTTCAATGATAAAAAGCCGTTACTCAGCAAATTTATTGCCAATTTTATATTCTTTTGATATAATCTCTTAAAAGGCGGTGATTTTTGTGAAAAAATTTATTTCTATGCTTCTTGCAATTTCACTATTATTTGTCCTTGCGGGTTGCCAAACCAACGCGGCTTCTTCTGACGAATTGACACCCGTTTCGGTAAATATGCCGACCGACGACACCGTTAACGGCTACCGCATTGAAATATCCGAAGATAGTTCTTCAAATACTGATACTGCCTTACTCTACTGCGGTAATATTTCTTCAAAAGTGTTTCATAAAAGCACCTGTTCATCGGTTTCAAGAATGAAAGAAAGCAACAAGCTTTACGGAAGTGACCGTAAATGGTTTATAAATGAAAATTATACGCCTTGTAAATCCTGTAATCCGTAATTTTACGAATATTTGGCTTGCACCCACTAATATTATTTAATAAAGAGGGTGTTAATTTGTCTTTAAAGAAAAAAACTTTAGCCTTTATTGTTATAGGCGCTTTAGGCACACTGTTTCATTTTGCCTACGATTTTTTGGGCCAAAATTTTATAGCCGGGCTATTTTTCCCAGTAAATGAAAGCGTTTTTGAGCACCTAAAGCTTCTGTTTTATCCGACGGTTTTGTTCTCATTGTTTGAATATTTTACCGCCGAAGAAAAAAGCCGTAACTATTGGCCGGCAGTTGTGCAGTCATATCTTTGCGGAATTTTGACAATTCTCGTTCTTTATTATACAATTAGCGGAATTTACGGTGGCGATCTGGGCTTTGTAAATATCGTCATTTACTGGCTGGCGGTTTTAATAATGGTAAGAAAAAAAGAGCAATACGTTTACGAAAACGAATATTCTAAATCCGCCGTTATCTTCAGCTTGATTTTTATTGTTTTAAGTGCATTGCTCTTTGCAATATTTACTGTATATCCGCTAAATTACGGGATTTTCATCCCACCGGAAATGTAAAAACAAAACCGTGTTGAACACTAATCGTTCAGCACGGTTTTAATATTACTTTTCGAGGGCGCGTTCAAGCCAAACAAAGCCGAAGTCAAGCGCTTCAAACATAGAGCCCTTTATGGTTTCTTTAACCACTTTGTCCTTTTCGGGAAGCTGAATATCACTCTTTAAAAGTTGAATCTTAATTCTATCAGGAACGTCAAGATTTCCTTCCTTTTTAGAGGAAAGAATTTCAAATTTTACAACGTAAGCTTCTGCCATATCGCCGTAATAAATGGTGTTGCCCTTTCTTACAAGCGGTTTATCCTTATAGGTTAAAAAATCTGCCATTGAAATTACCCTTTCTTGAGGTTTATATACAAAAAAAGTCAAAACTTATTGCAAAATTAGTATAAACGATTAAAAATACTATGTCAAGTTTAATTTAGGTTGACTTTCTCACGAAATTTAAGTATATTATATTTGTAGTAATTTGCAAATTTTGGAGGAATTGTTTTGGATAACGCTAATAAGAATATGGAAACTATTGTAGCCCTTGCCAAAGGCAGAGGCTTTGTATATGCAGGCAGCGAAATCTACGGCGGCCTTGCAAACTCTTGGGACTAC
>CAZHYD010000060.1:0-7919 GCA_964536645.1 uncultured Ruminococcus sp. | reverse complement strand
GAACCAATAAGTGTTTTACCGGGTTTGCCGAAACGTTCAAGATGAACCTGATGGCAAATGCCGTTACCGGGGCGAGAGAAATATATACCGTGCTTTTTGGCTACGGTTTGGATATATCTATGGTCGTCAGCGTTTTCAAAGCCCGACTGCAGTGTATTATGATCAATATATGCCACGCTGCGTTCGGTTTTAACACGGTCCAAACCCATAGTTTCAAACTCAAGATATGCCATAGTGCCTGTAGCGTCCTGCGTTAAGGTCTGGTCAATTTTGAGTGCAACCTCACTTCCGACCTCCATACTGCCGCTAAGCATATGAGCCTTAATAATTTTTTGCGCAATAGTGTAACCCATTACTTATCATCCTTTCCTATAATGTGCCGATAGGCATTTTTAACGTGTTCTTCAGCATACCGTGAAGCAAGCTCTGCATTACCTGCCGCTATTGCCGAGTAAATTTTACTGTGCTCTTCAACAGATGCTGCCGCGCGGCTTTTGTCTTCAAGAGAAGCTCTGCGGTATTTTTGAGTTTTCTTGTGAAGTGTAAGCAAAATATCCCTGAAAGTCATACTGCCGCTTAAGTCGTACATTTTGTTATGGAATAAATTATCCATAATTTTTATGTGGTCAGGGTCCTGCTTTTCAAGGTAAAATTGCTGCAGTTCAAAAGCGTCTTTAAGTTCTGCCAACTGTTCGGGCGTGGCATTTTTCGCAGCAAGAAAAGCCGCTGTACATTCAAGCTTTTCTCTAACAAAAAAGATATCCTCAAGGTCCTTTTCAGTAATCCCGATTACAACCGAGCCCTTGCCCGATTCTTCAATAAGGTGCTCCTGCTCAAGTCGTCTCAGGGCTTCGCGAATCGGAGTTCGGCTGACACCTAACATTTCACTGAGCTTGATTTCGGTTAATATTTCACCACGGGTGTACTTGCCGCTTAAAATATCGTCCTCAAGCAACTGAAAAACCTTGTCGGCAAGAGATACGCTTTTATATTCAAACATATTTCCACTCCTCGTATAATTGTATACAATTATACAATACTCCGTTTTACTTGTCAATGAGCGGAAAATAAATTTTGAATAATTACCAGTATTTTTCTAATATTATTTTTAAACGGAGATGTGAAATATGGTAATTAAAATAGTTTTGACTTCCCTTTTATCCTTAATTTTGCTTTTTTGCCTGACAAAGCTTAACGGCAACAAGCAAATTTCCGAGCTTACTATGTTTGACTATATAGTAAGCATTACAATAGGCTCGATCGCAGCAGAGCTTGCCACCGAATTGGAAGAGCCGATACGCCCTATTGTTGCCATACTGGTTTACGGTATGGGTTCGGTTGTAATTACGGTAGCAACCCAAAAATCAATACGGCTTAGACGTCTTATTTTCGGCAGAGCAACAATACTTTTTAACAATGGCAAATTTTACCGCGAAAACCTTAAAAAAGCGCGTGTTGATATAAACGAATTTTTACTGCAGGCAAGAACTAACGGATATTTTGACCTTTCGACTATAAAGACCGCGATTATGGAAACAAGCGGGAAAATTTCCTTTCTTCCCTATTCTGACGAGCGGCCTGTAATACCAAAAGATATGGGGCTTAACCCCATCGAAGAGGAAGTTTTATACAACGTAATTATTGACCGAAAGGTGCTTATTAAAAATCTTACCGCCGCAGGCAAAAATACCGCTTGGTTAAAGAACGAACTTAAAAATCAAGGCAAAAAAGCAGAAGAAATTATGCTTGCAACCCTTGATACAAAGGGCAAGCTTTCAGTTTTTATGCTTGATAATCAAAAAATTAAAAACGATATTTTTCAGTAAAAAAGAAGCGGCAAAAGCCGCTTCTTTTAATTTAAATTATTTCTATTGCTTCTTGCACAGCAAAAACACAGTCGCAATTTTTATTGATATTAATAACTGCGCGTTGCTTTTTTAATGCATAATCAATAGTGTTTTTGGTGCCGCCAGACTTTCCGTCATACCAAGTAAGAACATAGTCACTGTTATCAACCATGAATTTATTCCTGTTTGCATAGCAGCCGTTATGATATTCTTCCGATAACACGGTTTTTTCATCGCATTTTTCTAAAACGGATAAATACCGCTCTTTCCAAGAATCGTAAAAGGTATCTATTTGGTTTTGAAAAGGCAATACACAGCAAAGTTTAACCTTCTTATTTTTCACAGCCGATTTTACGGTAAGAACAGTCTCGGCGGCAATAATGTCAAACCCCATAGCCATACCCGTAATAAAGGTGGTGCATCCCTTATCTATAAGAGAGATTATTTCCCCGTAAAGCGAATTTTCAAATTCTAAATACATAGGGTCGCTTTCATTAATAGAAAAAGGAAATTTTGAGGGTCTATATCCCGTAAAACAACATTTTAATTCCTTGTTCATAGATTAACCCCAATACTTTTTGTCAAGACCTCTGAAAGAAATCGCAGTAAAAAGATGCTTTTTCTCAATAATTTCGCTACCCTCAAGATCAGCAACCGTACGTGCAACCTTAAGCACCCTGTCATACGCTCTTGCCGACATACCGAGTTTTTCAAAGGCGGGTTTTAGGTAGGACACCGCCTCGTTTGACATAACGCAGAATTTTTTAAGCATTTTTGGTGTCAAATGGGCATTGCAGGTAATACCCGTGCCTTTGTACCTATCGGTTTGTATCCGTCTGGCTTTGTTTACGCGTTCTTTTATTTCTGCCGAGGTTTCTTCCTTGAAATCGGAATTAAGGGCCGCAAAATCAACGGGAGGCACCTCCACGTGCAAATCTATTCTATCAAGCATGGGACCTGAAATTTTATTAAGGTATCTATGCACAGTATGAGGAGAGCAGGTACACTGCTTTGTAGGATGTCCGTAAAAACCGCAGGGGCATGGATTCATAGCCGCTACAAGCAGCACCGAGCTTGGATATGTAAGTGAGCCTGAAACACGGGAAATAGTTACCTTTCCATCTTCAAGCGGCTGTCGCAAAGCTTCCATTACGTCACGCTTGAATTCAGGAAACTCGTCCAAAAACAAGACGCCGTTATGCGCAAGCGAAATCTCACCGGGCTTGGGCACAGTACCGCCGCCCGCAATACCCGCAGCAGAAACTGTGTGGTGGGGTGAGCGGAAGGGTCGGTTAACTACAAAGGGTCTGTCCTTATTAAGAAGACCCGCTACCGAGTGAATTTTGGTGGTTTCGATAGATTCCTCAAAGGTCATATCGGGCAAAATTCCGGGAAGTCTTTTTGCAAGCATACTTTTACCTGCACCGGGGCTGCCGAGAAGAAGCACGTTATGACCGCCAGCAGCGGCTATTTCAAGTGCCTTTTTAGCCGCAAGCTGACCCTTTACCTCACTAAAATCAGGAATGTAGCTTTCCTCTTTGAAAAACTGCTCGTTCTTTTCATAAACAGGCATAGGACAGCTACCGTCAAGATGGGCAAGCAGTTGCTTTAAATTTTCAACCGCGTAAACGTTTATACCTTCAATTACGGCGGCTTCTTCGGCGTTGCCGTAAGGAACAAATATATTTTTAATGCCGTTTTCCTTTGCGGTTATAGTGATAGCCAGTATACCGTTAACGCTTCTAACCATACCGTCAAGCGCCACTTCACCAACAACAACCGAATCGTCAAGGTCGGCTTTTATCTGGTCGGAGGCTTTAAGAATTGCAAGCAGTACGGCAAGGTCGTAAATCGAGCCCTCTTTTTTGCGGTCTGCGGGGGCAAGATTAACCGTAATTTTACTTACGGGGAATTTATAACCGCAGTTTTTTATTGCCGAGCGCACTCTATCGCGCGACTCTTTAACCGCGGTATCCGGAAGACCGACAATATCAAAAGACGGCAGGCCGCTAGAAACGTCCGCCTCTATCTCAAGCATATATGAATCAATACCGAACAGGCCGATTCCGTTTATTCTTGAAAACATAGGGTTTTCTCCTTCAAATTAGGGGTTATTGACAACGTTAACGGGCTTGCCCGCCAAAAAAGCCTTTAAATTATCTGCCGCTAAGTGTACTACTCTTTGTCTTGTAGAATAGGGCGCCCAGGCAGAATGAGGGGTTATCAAAAGATTGGGTGCATCGCTTAAAATGCAGTCCCTGCTCATAGGTTCGGTTTTAATAACGTCAACCGCAGCCCCCGCAAGCTTGCCCGATTTAAGTGCATCTAACAAAGCAATCTCATCAACAGTACCGCCGCGCGAGGTGTTGATAAAATAAGCACCGTTTTTCATTTTACCAAAGGTATCTTTGTTCATCAAATCGGCAGTTTCATCGTTTAAGGGACAGTGAAGTGATACAATATCACTTTCGCTTAAAAGGGTTTCAAAGGAAACAAAACTAACCTCAGAGCAGTCTTTAGGTGTTCTTGTATACACCAAAACATTCATGTCAAAAGCTTTAGCCATTTTTGCAACCTTTGAGCCAATACTGCCAAAGCCCACTATTCCAAGCGTTTTACCTGCTAACTCGTCGGTAGGAAAAACAAAGGGTGAAAAGCTTTCGGAATTTTTCCAGCCGCCGTTCTTTACAAATTCGCCGTATTCGCTAATTTTTGTATAATACGACAAAATATACGCCATTACCTGCTGTGCAACGGCATTAGTAGAATAACCGGGTGCATTACAAACGGTTATTCCGTGCAGGTTTGCCGCGGTTAAATCAATATTGTTATAACCCGTAGCAAAGGTGCCGATATATTTAAGATTCGGCGCATTATACATTACTTCTTCATCAATAACTGTTTTGTTGCAAATAACAGCATCTACGGTTTTAACCTCGCTCAAAAGTTCATCTTGAGTCATCTTTTGAGGGTCCAAAACCTCGCCTAATTCAGAAAATATGTCAAGCGAAATATCGCCGTTTGACTGAAGAGTACCGCTGTCAGTTATCAAAATTTTCATTTTTCGCTGTCACCTTCCGCTTTGTGCCGTCGGGCTCAAGAATATAGGTATTTTCAAGCTGAGAAACCAAGGAAGCCTTAAAGCTGTCAATATACTCGCGTCTGAGAATTGCCTGCTCCTGCTTTTCCTCTTCGGAAAGTCCCTCAGCCCTACTCTTTTTAGCCAAAAAATTTATTCTTTCAATTTTTTCTTTAGTCATATAAAAATCCTTTAAATTTCGTTTCTGCACTCTAAAGCGCGCGCTAAGGTAATTTTGTCAGCATACTGCAGGTCAGAACCTACGGGTATACCGTATGCCAAACGGGTAACCTTAATTCCCATAGGCTTTACAAGTCTTGAAATGTAGCTTGCTGTGGCTTCACCCTCAACAGTGGGGTTAGTTGCCATAATAATTTCCTTAACCTCGCCCGAAGAAAGCCTTGACATAAGTTCTTTTATACGAAGCTTATCAGGACCGATATTATCAAGCGGTGAAATTACCCCGTGTAAAACGTGATAAAGACCCGTAAAGCCTCTCGTCGCCTCAAAGGTCATAACGTCCTTAGGCTCAGCTACAACGCAAATTACCGAATGGTCACGCATATTATCGCCACAAATGTCACAAATTTCTTTATCTGTAAAAGCCTGACAAACACTGCAAAAACGAATTTTATGCCTCGCGTTCACAAGTGCTTCGGCAAATTTTTCAGCTCTTTCGGGGGGTTGTTCCAAAATACTGTATGCCAATCTTTGTGCGGTTTTTTTACCAATACCGGGCAGACGCTCAAATTGAGAAATCAGTTCATTTAAGGGTATAATGTTATTAGCCATAATTAAAACATCCCGGGCATATTAAGTCCACCGGTCAAAGCGCCCATTTCTTCTTCAGAGTTCTTTATTGCCTTTGAAATGGCTTCGTTTACGGCAACCATAACTAAATCTTCAAGCATTTCAGCATCATCAGGGTCAACCGCATCAGGATTAATTTTAAGCGATTTTATCATATGCTTACCGTCAACGGTAGCTTCAACCATACCGCCGCCAGAAACTGCAGAGTATTCCCTTTGTTCAAGGTCTTCTTGAAGTGCCGCCATATCGGCCTGCATCTTCTGAGCCTGCTTTAACATTTGATTCATATTACCGGGGCCGCCGGAATTAGGGATTCTTACTTTCATTTCACATTCTCCTAAAATCAGTTTATTTCAAGTTCTTTAAGTTTGTTTGCCAAGGCGGCAAGCGGATCGTCCGCAGGTGTTACTTGAGCCTTTTTATAAGGGCCTAACTTGTAGGTAATGCCAAGCACCTTATGGGCAGATTTGCGTATGCTTTCCTTAAAAGCAGGGTTGCCGCCCTTTATAAGCGAACGGAACTGTGAATTAGGTGCATCTATAAGCAGGTATTCGCCCTTAATATAGGCTTTTGAGCCTTTTAAAACGCCAGCCATAAGCGGCGATTCGGCGGCTAAAACTTTAAGTATTTGTGCCCACTCTTCAAGCGGTTTTATACCGTCTTCAAGGTTAGTTTCAGCGGTATTTACAGTTTCCGCCACCTCTTGATTAGGCAAAGCCGCGGGGGGATTTTCCTCTTCAGGTAAAGGAATCTCTTCCTCAGCTTCTTCAAAAGTCACCGATTCGGTTTTAGCAGGCGCTTTTTGTGGTTTAGCAGCTGTAAAAGAACCGTTTTCAAGTGCAGAAATACGCTTTTCAAGGGATTCAAAATCACTTGAAAGCGCAGGGTCGCACATACGAAGTAAGGTCATCTCCATCTCGCAACGGCGGTTTGAGGACTGCATAGGTGCAAATGCCGACTGCAAGGTATTAAGGCAGTAAAGTATTTCCTTCATACTGTATTTTTCGGCCTGTTCTTCGAGGGCCTTCATTCTGGCTGCCGAACAAACAATAGGCCTTGACTTTGCCTTAACGGTTTTTACTATCATAAGATCCCTGTAGTGAGTTGTAAGCTCGGATAAAAGCCGCAACATATCTACAGATGAGTTATGCAAACGGTTGATAAGAAGCATCGCCCTCTCGCTGTCACCAGCTTTAACGGCATCAGCCATCTCGATAAGGTAATCGTTTCCCGCCATAGCGCAAACGCTTTCTACCGTTTTCTCATCAATATTTTTACCTGTTGACGCGCAAAGGTCAAGTATTGAAAGAGCGTCGCGCATGCCGCCGTCAGCCGCAGAGGCTATAAGTGTTGCCGCCTCGTCGGTTACGGTAAGGCCTTCTTTTTCGGCGATATACTGAATTCTTTCACAAATTTTTTCATTGTCAATTCTGCGAAAATCAAAACGCTGGCATCTTGATAAAATGGTTGCGGGCAGTTTGTGCACTTCGGTAGTAGCAAGAATAAAAATAACGTGTGACGGGGGCTCTTCAAGTGTTTTTAGAAGTGCGTTAAAGGCCTGCAAAGTAAGCATATGTACCTCGTCAATAATATAAACGCGGTATTTTGATGAAGAAGGTGCAAAGGAAATAAGGTCACGCAATTCGCGAATATCCTCAACTCCGTTGTTAGAAGCGGCGTCTATTTCTACGATGTCGGTATTTTCTCCGTCCGAAATGTTTTGGCAGGATTCGCAAGTAAGACAAGGGTCGCCATTCTTAAGGTCAAGACAGTTAACCGCGCGAGCCAAAATTTTAGCGCAGCTTGTTTTGCCGGTACCTCTGGTTCCGGTGAAAAGATAGGCGTGAACCGTCTTATTAGAAGCAAGCTGATTTTTAAGGGTTTGAGTAATATGCTCCTGACCTACAACGTCTGAAAAGCAAAGCGGGCGGTATTTTCTGTAAAGCGCCTGATAAGCCATTTTTACACCTCTAAAATAGAAAATTAAAATTGCGTACTGTAGTGTACGAATGAGCCGATTTACTGCGGCGCACAGGAAAAACCACTTAATGCTGCTCGGTTCCCCGCCTGACATGGTTCGTAGCATCCCGTCGCACAGGACCCGCCCATTCGCACACTACGGTACGCAAGGTTCTGTTAACACTTCTATTATAATATAAAGTGAAAAAATTTACAATACCAAA
>CAZHYD010000059.1:0-8305 GCA_964536645.1 uncultured Ruminococcus sp. | reverse complement strand
TTCTCTCCCCCAGTCTTTTGCTTCGCAAAATCCAGCCCCCTCGTCAGAGGGGGCCAAAGACTGCATATAACCACATTTGTGGTAGTAGGGAGATATACGCAAAAGAAATTTGTTCGATGAGGCTATAGGCTCGGCGGGTAATATGACCTAAGGGGGCGGTGCATACTACCGGCACGGCTGGTAGTTATGATTTTACTATTGAATTTATTCGTCGCGCCCTTTTTCGTGCTTTTTGTAAGGCACGTATTTTACCTTGCGCTTTTTCGGTTTTGATATATTAAGCTTTATGCAAATGAGAACGTATATCACAATAATTGCTAGTATTACTAAAAGGGCAACCTTCATATAAACCGAGGTAAAAACACCTTTAATTGCTTCAAAAACAATTAAAATGGTGCTAGGCTTAACGTCGTTGCCGGCAACAAGGTTAACCGTGCCGATTACCTGCTCTGCGTAGATAATATCAGCCGTGCCGAGTACCTGACCTTTTTCAACAGGTGCGTCGACCGATTCTTCAAAAAGATTTACTTTTACAACTATGGTAGAATCGTCCGCTTCGTTGGGAAGAATCGTGACAAATCCGTTTTCAAAATATAGGGGCACAAAGTCGGCATCAAGGGAAAGCCGCACCTTTGCTTCGGATACGGGCTCGTCCGAAGAAGCAACCTCTTTAAAGCCGAAGTTTAAAAATCCCCAACGGAAAAGGTCTGCACTTTCGGAAAAGTGGTTGTACTTGTTCGAGGGGCAGCCCATAAGTATGCACATATAGGTGTAACCGTTGTAGGTGGCAGTGCTCACAAGGCAACGGCCCGCCTCGTCGGTGTAGCCTGTTTTGAGGCCTGTTGCATACTGATAATAGTAGTTTGTGTTAGGGTTTAAAAGATAGTTCGTGCTGGTTAAAATGCGGTTTTCGGTATAGTTGGTCGAAAAAGTATATCTTAGCGAAGAACAAATAGTGACAAATTCACTCTTTTCAAGGGCGTATTTTGTCATAGTGTAAATGTCGCGCACGGTGGTGTAGTGCTCATCGTCGTGAAGACCTATCGGGTTTACAAAGTGGGTGCCGGTAAGACCTAATTCTGCGGCCTTTTGGTTCATCATATCAACAAAATTTTCAATACTGCCGCCATAATACTGCGCTGCAAGGTAGGTTACGTCACCGAAGGAGGACATAAGTATCATATAAAGCATATCCCGTTCGGTAAATTCTTCACCCGCGGTCATATTTGAAACCGAGCTGCCCGTACCCATAATAAGCTTTAAAATTTCCTCGGTCATGGCAATTTTACCGTCGGGATTATACTTTTCGCTTTCAAGGATAACGATACCCGTCATTATTTTGGATATAGAAGCGGGGTATACCTTTTCATCAATGTTTTTCTCAAAAAGGGCTTCACCCGTGTCAAGTGAAATCAGCATACCTGCCTTGGCGGTTATGTCAAAAGAGGTTACCTCATAAGCGGCAGAGGCGGTTATTGCGGGGCAAACAAGGGAAAATATTAAAAAAAACGCAAAAAATACGCAAAAAGTTTTTTTAAGCATAGAATTCTCTCCAAAGATGTGGTATACTTATATAATAACAGTTAAAAAGTTTAATTTCAAGGTTATCTTTTAAAGCGAAGGCGGTGAGATTTATGGTATACGTAACGGGTGATATGCACGGTGACCTTGACCGACTTTGGAAAAAGGATTTCAGACGTCTTAAAAGCGGTGACGTTCTTATAGTATGCGGCGATTTCGGGTATATATTTAAGGGCGACAAGGAAGAAAAAAAGGTTATCGACTTTTTTGCCACCAGAAGATTTGTTACCGCTTTTGTAGACGGCACCCACGACAATATGGATATTATAAATCGCAGCCGCGTTACATATTGGCACGGCGGAATGGTGCACAGAATTAAGGGAAATCTTATCCACTTAATGCGGGGTCAGATTTTTGATATTGAGGGCAACCGCTTTTTCACTTTCGGCGGGGGAGAGAGCACCGATAAGGATATGCGAATCGACAGCGGCAACTGGTGGCGTGAGGAGGAGCCTACCCCTTATGAAATGGCCGAAGCCGCCAAAAAGCTTGACGAGGCGGCCTGCAAAGTGGATTATATTATTACACACGAACCGCCAAGCCTTGTAAAAAGCGCTATGATGCTTCGCAAGGGCAGTCAAAACCGCGTTAATAAGCTGAACGGTTTTTTTGAAGAAATTGCCGCAGCCTGCGACTTTAAGCATTGGTATTTCGGCTCGCTTCACGAGGACAGGGTAATAACACCGCGTTACACCTGCGTTTTTAATAAAACAATTAAAATTGAATCCAAAAAAGAGGAAGAAATCGGCACTGCAGCAGAGTTTTAAATCCGTGTGAACATAATTTTCACACGGATTTTTTTATTTTTAAAGTTGCTGAAATGCCGATGAATAAAGGCTTTTTTGTCGCAAAATGTCGAGTTTGTTCATAATTTGTTAAAAAATTGTTGTAAAATAACTGCTCGTATGATATTATATATTAGTAAGTTCAAACCTTTTAGTGAGGAGATAAATTTATGAGAGCTGACGGAAAAAGACTTAGAAACGTTGACCCGATGTATACGGTAGCGGCATACGTTATGAATAAGCGTGTCGACGCTATGAACTATATTACTATTGATATACCGTATGACCCTATACAGAAATATCTTAACGAAAAGCGTAAAGAGGGCCATAATTTCAGTCATATGGCGGTTATTATTGCTGCATATTTAAGAACCTTGGCAGAGTTTCCGCACCTTAACAGATTTATTGTTAACTGCAAACCTTATGCGAGAAAAGAAATTGCCGTAGCAATGGTTGTTCTTGCAGGTGGCAAGATGGACCAAGGCACAATGTCTAAAATGTATTTTGAGGCGACCGATACTATTTTTGACGTTGATAACAAGATAAACGAATACGTTAATTCGAACCGCGAAACCCCCGAAAACAACGGCACCGAAAAAATTATTAAAGCTCTGCTTTCTTTCCCTGGTTTGTTAAGAGTAGGCGTGCCAGTGCTTAAATGGCTTGACAGACACGGCCTTTTGCCCAAAGCAATTATCAATATGTCACCCTTTCACAGCAGCTTGCTGATTTCTAACCTTATTTCTATTCGAACAAACCATATTTATCACCACTGTTACGAATTCGGCACAACAAGCCTTGCCATTACAATGGGTAATCTCCGCGAGGTTACAAAGCGCAAGGGCGATGAGATAACTTCCGAGCGCTGTATACCTATGGGTGTGGTTATGGACGAAAGAATTGCATCGGGCAGTTACTTTGCTTTGGCATTCAGAAAACTTAAAAAATATCTCAAAAACCCCGAGCTTTTAGAGCAGCCACCCAAAAAAATAGTAAAAGATGAGGCTTTAGGTTAACATGGCAAAAACACTCGTAAATCCTAACGGGTTTACGAGTGTTTTAACAAATTAGCAGCCTAACGTAAAAACTTTAAAAAAGCTCTTGATTTTACAGTGTATTTTGTATACAATAACATTGTTAAAATTATGATTATGGAGGAATAAAACAATGTTAGTTTCCGCAAAAGAAATGCTTAATAAAGCAAAAGCAGGTAAATATGCCGTAGGTCAGTTTAACATAAACAACCTTGAATGGACCAAGGCTATTTTACAGACAGCCGAAGAACTTAAATCCCCTGTAATTTTGGGCGTTTCCGAAGGCGCAGGTAAGTATATGTGCGGCTATACCACTATTGTAGGTATGGTAAACGGTATGATTAATGAGCTTGGCATTACTGTTCCCGTTGCTCTTCATCTCGACCACGGTAGTTATGAAGGCGCTATGAAGTGCATTGAAGCAGGCTTCTCATCCGTTATGTTTGACGGCTCGCACTATCCCATTGAAGAAAATATTGCAAAGACCAAGGAATTGGTTGCCATCTGCGAAGAAAAGGGACTTTCCCTTGAAGCAGAGGTTGGTGCCATCGGCGGCGAGGAAGACGGTGTTGTAGGCAACGGCGAAGTTGCCGACCCCAACGAATGTAAGATGATAGCTGACCTCGGCGTTACAATGCTTGCAGCAGGTATCGGCAACATTCACGGTAAATATCCTGAAAATTGGGCAGGTCTTTCTTTTGATACCTTGGCAAAGATTCAGGAACTCACCGGCACAATGCCTTTGGTTCTCCACGGCGGCACAGGTATCCCCGCAGATATGATAAGCAAGGCAATTTCTCTCGGTGTTTCCAAAATCAACGTTAACACAGAATGTCAGCTTGCTTTTGCCGATGCTACCCGTAAGTACATTGAAGCCGGCAAGGACCTTCAGGGCAAGGGCTTTGACCCGAGAAAGCTTTTGGCTGACGGTACCGCCGCTATTAAGGCAACCGTTAAGGAGAAGATGGAACTTTTCGGCTCTGTAGGCAAGGCTTAATTATTAGCTTATTTTCTTCCTGAGACTGTGTGATGCGGTCTCAGGGATTTTTTTACCGAAACAAAATGTATGCTTTTTACTTGACGCAAGCCAAATAATGAGTATACTAAATATAAAATGGATTAAAATTTGATTTGGAGTGAAAACAATGAGTAATTACAATATAGAAACAAAGTGTGTTCAGGGTGGTTACACCCCCGGCAACGGCGAACCGCGCCAGATTCCGATAGTGCAAAGCACCACATTTAAATATGCCACCAGTGAAGATATGGGCAAGCTTTTTGACCTTGAAGCAAGCGGTTATTTTTATACCCGTCTTCAAAACCCCACTAACGACACTGTTGCCGCAAAGATTTGCGAGTTAGAAGGCGGCACCGCGGCAATGCTTACATCATCGGGTCAGGCAGCATCCTTTTACTCTGTTTTTAATATAGCTTCCTGCGGCGACCACGTGATTTCCTCCTCTACTATTTATGGCGGAACATATAATCTTTTTGCCGTTACAATGAAGAGAATGGGTATAGAATTTACATTTGTATCGCCCGACTGTACCGAAGAAGAACTTAACGCGGCTTTTAAGGATAACACAAAGGCAGTTTTCGGAGAAACCATTGCAAACCCCGCCCTAAACGTTCTTGATATCGAAAAATTTGCCAAGGTTGCCCACGCGCACGGCGTTCCGCTTATTATCGATAATACCTTTGCCACCCCCGTTAACTGCAGACCTTTTGAATGGGGTGCAGATATTGTTATTCATTCTACAACAAAATATATGGACGGCCACGGCGTAAGCGTTGGCGGCTGCATTGTTGATTCGGGCAAGTTTGACTGGACCAAATATCCCGAAAAGTTTGCAGGTCTTTGCACTCCCGACGAAAGCTATCACGGCGTAACCTATACCGAACGTTTCGGTATTGAAGGTGCATATATAACCAAGGCCACGGCACAGCTTATGCGTGATTTTGGCTCAATTCAGTCCCCTCAAAATGCTTTTTATATTAATTTAGGTCTTGAAAGCTTGCACCTTCGTATGAAGAAGCACTGTGAAAACGGCTTGGCAGTAGCTAAGGCACTTAAAGCAGATGATAGAATTGCTTGGGTTACCTATCCCGGTCTGGAGGGGGATAAGTGTTACGAGCTTGCTCAGAAATATTTGCCTAACGGCACCTGCGGTGTTGTGAGCTTTGGTGTAAAGGGCGGCAGAAAAGCAGCCGAAGCCTTTATGAAAGGCCTTAAGATAACTGCTATCGAAACCCACGTAGCAGATGCAAGGTCTTGTTGCTTACATCCCGCAAACACAACCCACCGCCAGATGAACGATGCCGAGCTTGAGGCTGCGGGCATTTCTCCCGATTTGGCACGCTTCTCCTGCGGTATTGAAAATGCTGACGACCTTATTGCCGATATTAAGCAGGCGCTTGACAATATCTGATAGGCTGACAAGAGCCAAACGTTTAATTTTTAAAAGAAAAGGGTGATATTTATGCCCATTAAAATTCCTAATGATTTACCCGCGGTTAAGGTTCTTAACGATGAAAATATCTTTGTTATGACCGAAACACGCGCAATTACGCAGGATATCCGTCCGCTTAAGATTTTACTTCTTAATCTTATGCCAAAAAAAATCGAGACCGAAACCCAGCTTTCGCGTCTGCTTGGAAACTCGCCCTTGCAGGTTGACCTTGAATTTATTCATACTAAAAGCCACAAGTCGAAAAACACCTCGGCAGAGCATCTTTTTACATTTTATAAAACCTTTGAAGAGGTGAAGGACCGCACGTTTGACGGTATGATAATTACAGGCGCCCCCGTTGAACACCTTGAATTTGAAGAGGTTGAATATTGGGATGAGCTTTGCGAGATAATGGAATGGACCAAAACTCACGTTCATTCAACCTTCCACATTTGTTGGGGCGCGCAGGCGGGACTTTACTATCATTTCGGCATAAAAAAACATCCGCTTGATAAAAAACTCTTCGGTGTATTTCCTCACAAGGTGGATTATAAGCGTTCGATACTTTTCAGGGGTTTTGACGACGTCTTTATGGTTCCCCATTCAAGACATACCACCGTTTATGAAGATGATATTCGCAATGTAAAGGAATTAAAAATTCTTTCCACCTCGAAAGAGGCGGGCGTTTACGCCGTTACTACAAAGCGGGGTAAGCAAATCTTTATAACGGGTCATTCGGAGTATGATAAGGACACCTTGCTTCAGGAGTATTTGAGGGATTTAGGCGAAGGCAAGCCCATTGAAAAACCTAGAAATTATTTCCAAAACGACGATGAGAAAAAGCAACCCGTTGTAAGCTGGCGTTCTCACGCAAACCTGCTTTATTCAAACTGGCTTAACTATTTTGTTTATCAGACAACACCCTATGATATTGAAAAAATTAAAAAATAAAGAATAAGGCCCTTTACCCACTCGGTAAAGGGCTTTATTTGATTGACAAAATTCGTGTTTTGAGGTAAAATTATTATAGTAAAATAAAGTTTTGAAGGGGATAGAATTAAATGTCAGTTAAAATTTCACCTTCTGTGTTAACGGCTGATTTTCTCACCTTGAAGGAGGATATTGTCCGTCTTGAAAAAGCGGGTGCCGATATGCTGCATCTCGACGTGATGGACGGCATTTTTGTGCCTAATATTTCTTTTGGTGTGCCGGTTATTAAGTCAATAAAGGCCCACTCTACCGTGCCGCTTGACGTTCATCTTATGATTGACCGCCCGCATAGGTATATTGAAGATTTTGCAAAATATGCAGATATTTTGGGTTTTCATTACGAAGCCGGAAGCGACGTTGCCAATACCCTTAAAAAAATACGCGAGCTTGGCTGCAAGTCCTGCCTTACAATAAAGCCCTGTACCGCAGCAGAAGAAATTTTCCAATTTTTACCCCTTTGTGATATGGTGCTTGTTATGTCGGTAGAGCCCGGCTTTGGCGGACAAAGCTTTATGGAGTCGGCACTGCCCAAGCTTTCTGCTTTGAGGGACGAGGCAAAGCGTCAGGGAATAGAGTTAGAGCTTGAAGTTGACGGCGGCATAAACGGTGTCACCGCGCCCTTGGCGGCAGAAGCTGGCGCCACGGTGCTTGTAGCAGGCAGTTACGTATTTTCGGACAAAATGGAAGAACGCGTTGCCGAAATAAAGGCGCTTTAAAGCCTAAGCACAAAGCGGCAGTATTTTTCCACCGCACCGCTTAAAATTAAAGGCTTGCCGTGCTTTAGGGTGTATTCTTTCTCATAAGGCGAGCAGCTAACCTTGCGACAAAAATCATAAAGCGGGTAAATATCGTCCTGTCGGCAGTTTTTAAGGATTAGCCGAAAGCGGTTTTCCACCTTGTAAAGACTACTTTTTTTACCTAAAAAACGGCGCTTTTTATATATGAAGGTCAGGCCGAAATTCATGCTTCCTTCATCAAAAAAGTCTAAAATAAAATCCCTTTGCGGTGTAAGTCTTTTGTTCTCACCAAAAAGAAGCTTCATAAAATTTACCTCTCATTTAAAGGAGTTTTCAAAATGGATTATGCATCACTTAAAAGCGGTACCGACATACGCGGTATTGCAAGCGCGCTCGGCGGCAAAACGGTCAACTTAACCGACGAGGCGGTTTATGATATTTCGGCGGCTTTTGTCTGCTGGTATATGAATAAATTTTCAAAAAACCCCTGCGATATGGTAGTGGCCGTAGGTCGTGATTCGCGAATTACGGGTGAGCAGATTTCGACAAAGGTTAAGGAAGCCCTTACAAATGCGGGCGTTAGAGTTATCGACTGCGGCTTGGCTTCCACACCTGCTATGTTTATGACAACGGTTGACCTTAAAACCGATGCGGCAATTCAGATTACCGCAAGCCATCACCCCTTTGACCGCAACGGTCTTAAGTTCTTTATTTCGTCGGGCGGACTT